>DATEGY010000146.1:0-3447 GCA_035279865.1 Gemmatimonadales bacterium
CCCGGGTCGTTGGTGGTCTGGGAGGAGAATAGCGGAACCGGGCGTAACGTCAAGATCGGGTTGCCACGATCTGAATGCTGCCCAGGTGCGGCGCGGTCGAGGATGCGCGCGAAGGGAGAGACGTCATGTCGGCAGATGACCCTCACCGTAGTCGGTTGACGCGTCGGCGTCTTCTGGCGGCTGCCGCCGGATGGGGGGCGGCAGCGGCGCTGGCCCCGGCGGCGGGAAGTGTCCGGCCCTCCGCCGCCCAGACGGCGTCGGGCCGAATCGTCTTCGCGATGTGGCAAAGCCCCGAGTCCCTCGACCCTGGGACCTCAGGACTCATCTCCGCGGGATACGTCGGCTCGAACATGTTCGATCCGCTGGTGTGGCACCTGCCGGGAATGCACACGGGGCAGGAGTATTTTCCCGGCCTTGCCGTGCGGTGGGAGATTTCATCCGACGCTAGACGCTACACGTTTCGCCTGCGCAAAGACGTGAAGTTTCACGACGGCACCCCCTTCAATGCGCAGGCCGTTAAAGAGACGCTCGGCCACATCGTCAACCCAGAAACCCGCTCCCGCTCCGCGATCACCGCCCTCGGCCCGTACTCGCACACGGAGGTCAAGGGCGACGATCTGGTCACGGTGGTGTTCAAAGAACCGAACGGGTCGTTTCTCAACACGGTGGCGACGTCGGGGCTCTCGCCGATCTCCCCCGCCGCCCTCAGGCAGTACGGCCATCGAGGAGTCAGCCAGCACCCGGTGGGCACCGGGCCGTTCATGTTCAAGGAATGGGTGCCGGGCAGCCACGTGACGCTTCTTGCCAACCCCGACTACAACTGGGCGCCGTCCGTGGCCCACCACCAGGGGCCGCCCCACCTTGCCGAGGTGACGTTTCGGATCATTGCCGACGCGTCCACCCGGTTCAACGCGCTTCGCACCGGCGAGGTGCTGATCGCCGAGAACCTGGCGCCGCCGGATGTGAGCCTCCTGCAGCGCGCCCCCAACGTGACCGTGTTCGCGGCGGAGGTAACTGGGATGCCCTACGCGATCATGGTCAATACCAAGCGCCCGCCCACCGATGACCTGAAAGTGCGGCAGGCGTTGGAGTTCGCGACCAATCAGGAGGCGATCATCGAGGCGTTGTACAAGGGGATCTATGGCCCCTCCCACAACATCTTTCTCCCCACGACCCTCTCCTACGATCCCAGCTTGGACAAGGTCTATCAACCCAACCCGGAGCGGGCGAAGGGCCTGTTGGAGGAGGCGGGGTGGAAGGTGGGCTCGGGCGGGGTGCGCCAGAAGGGCGGCCAGCCGCTCGTGCTGCGGTTCATCAACATCGCCAACTTCGGCTTCGACCAGATTTCCCAACTACTGCAGGCCCAGTGGCAGGAGCTGGGGATCCAGACTGAGATCTCCGCGCAGTCGTTTCCGACGGTGGCCGAAATCTACAACAAGGGCGAGCACAACCTGGCGGACTTTTTCTTCTACTCCGTCGATCCGTTCCTGATGCGCGCGCTGTACGCGTGCGACCAGGCGGCGAAGGGGTTCAACTGGATGCATTACTGCGATCCGCAGGTCGACGATCTGGTGGCGAAGGGCAACGGCACGGCGGACCCGACCAAGCGCATCCCGTTCTTCCGACAGGCGGCGAAGATCGTCACCGAGGCGGCGGTGGTGATCCCGATCTACCGGCAACGGGCGCTCTTCGAGGCCAGCAACCGGGTTCAGGCCCTCCGCTTCACCGTGAACGGCTACCCGATCTTCTACGACGCGACGCTCCGGGCGTAGCGGGCGACCCGCAGGCGCGGCGGAACGGAGGATGGCGCGGTTCATCGGCCGGAGGCTGATCGCAAGCCTGCCCATCCTCTTCGGCATCACGGCGCTGGTGTTCCTGATTCTCCACCTGCTTCCGGGGGACCCCGCCCAGATCATGCTGTTTGGGACCAACGCCAGCCCCGATCAGGTGCGGGCGCTGCGGGGAGCCCTGGGCCTCGACCGCCCGCTGCTGGTGCAGTACGGGGAGTTCCTCTGGCGCCTCCTCCACGCCGACCTGGGCATCTCGTTCATCACCCAGCGGCGGGTGGCCGAGGAGATCGCCATTCAGTTTCCGGCCACCGCGACGCTGGCGTTTGTCACGATGGTGTTTGCCACGGGGATCGGGCTGCTCGCGGGCACGTTGGCCGCCGTCTACCGGCATAGCTGGGTGGACGGACTGGGCACGGGGTTCTCCGTGCTGGGCGTCGCCATTCCGAACTTTTGGCTCTCCGTGCTCCTCATCCTTGTCTTCGCGGTGCGCTTGGGGTGGCTGCCTGCCCTGGGAGAGGGTGGGGTGCGGGGCATCATTCTCCCGGCGGCGAGCCTGGGGTGGGGGTTTTCGGCCATCATCACCCGGCTGTGCCGGTCGAGTCTGATCGAGGTCCTCACCCAGCCCTACATCGCCGCGGCCTACGCCAAGGGGATGCGCGCCAGCGGCGTAGTGGTTCGCCACGCGCTCAAGAACGCGCTGATCCCGGTGGTCACGCTCCTCGGGCTGCAGTTGGGCAACCTGCTCAGCGGCGCGGTGGTGGTCGAGACCATCTTCGGCCGGCAGGGCATCGGCGCGCTCGCCGTGCGGGCGATTCTGGCGAAGGATTTCCCGATGATCCAGGGGGTGGTGCTCGTCGTCGCGCTGGTGTACGTCCTGGTGAACCTGCTGGTCGACGTCACATACGCCGCCCTGGACCCGCGGGTCCACTACGGCTGAACTGCGGGGGAGCGATCACGGACGCGCGCGCGGCCTCGGCATCCCGCCACCCGGCGGCCCTCTCTCGCCGCCGGCCTTCCGGTCTGGTGGTGCGGCATTTCGCGCGCAACCGGCTCGCGGTGGCCGGCCTGGGCGTGCTCTCGGTGGTGCTCCTGCTGACCCTGATCGGCCCAGCGATCGCGCCCTACAGTCCGAACCACGTGCGGATCGTGGATCGGCTCCGCCCCCCCGGCCCTGGCCACTGGTTTGGGACCGACCAGTTCGGCCGCGATGTCCTCAGCCGGGTCCTCGTTGGGGCCCGCCCGACCTTCGCGGCGGCGTTCATCGCGATCGGGGTCGCGACCGGAGCCGGGATCGCCCTGGGGTCGGCCGCCGGGTACGCCGGGGGGTGGCTCGACGGTCTCATCATGCGGGCGATGGACATTCTGCTCGCCTTTCCTGGGATTCTCCTGGCGCTGGTGGTGATCACGATTCTCGGCACGGGCCTCGCGAATGTGATGATCGCGGTGGGGGTCTCCCTCATCCCCGTGTTCACGCGCCTGGTGCGGGGCGCCATGCTCTCGATCCGGCAGCGAGACTACATCCCGTCCGCGTGGGCGATCGGGTGCGGGCCGGCTCGGGTCCTGGTGCGTCACATGCTCCCCAACATCTGGACGCAGGTCGCCATCCTCGCCACGACCGCCCTGGGGTGGGCGATCATCTCCGGGTCCACGCTCAACT
>DATEGY010000147.1:0-13582 GCA_035279865.1 Gemmatimonadales bacterium
CCGTGGTGACGCGGGGTGAAGCGATGGAAGGCATCGCGCGGGTCGCAGCGGTCGAGATGCCCGTCGCGACGTATCCCCCTGCCTCGACGGCTTCCACCATCTGTTCGGCGGTCTGGAAGCGCTCGTCCGGCACTTTGGCCATCATCTTCTTGACGATCTCGAAGATGTGGCGGTGCTCGTCGGTCTTGAGCTCCGGCGTGGGGAGCGCCTCCATGATGTGCTTGTAGCCGATGGAGAAGGAATCCTCCCCATCGAACGGCACGGCCCCGGTGAGGCACACGTAGGCCACCACGCCCAGCGAGTAGATGTCCGAGCGGCCGTCGAGGGGCTGGGCGCGGGCCTGCTCCGGGCTCATGTAGTGCGGCGTCCCGATGGCCATCCCGGTGCCCGTGAGCTTGCCGCCGCTCGCGGCTTTCGCGATCCCGAAGTCCGTGACCACCGCCTGCCCATGCTCGTCGAACATGATGTTGTCGGGCTTGACGTCGCGGTGGACGATGTTGCTCTTGTGCGCGTATCCCAGCGCGCGCCCGACCTCGGTCAGGATGCGCCGGATGTCGGCGGGCGGCAGGGCACCCCGCTGCGAGAGCACCGCGGAGAGCGGCTTCCCGCGCAGGAACTTCATCACGAAGTAAATCACCCGCCCCGATTTGCCGACCCGGTAGATCGGGATGATGCTCGGGTGCTCGAGCTTGGCGGACGTGCGGGCTTCCCGCTGGAAGCGTTCGACGAATTCCTTGTCGAAGGCGAGGGAGAACGGCAGGACTTTGATGGCCACGTCCCGCTCGAGCTGCTTCTCGCGGGCTTTGAACACGATCGCCATGCCGCCGCGCCCCAGCTCGTCGAGGATCTCGTACTCCTCTTTCAGCTGGTCGCGGACGAGATCGATTTCGGTGACTTCCTGCTGGCCGGTGGTGATGGCATGGACCGGAGTGGTGGCGGTGAGATCCAGGCCACAGGACTTACAGAACTTCGCGTTGTCTTCGTTCTGAGTGCCGCAGCGGGAGCAGTACATCCCATCTCCGCATGGAGTGCCGGAAACTTAGGGCGCGGCGCTTGGCAGTGTCAATCAGTTCGCGGAGACCACCTCGAAGTGTCGCACCCGCGTCAGCACGCGGCCGCTGGCGGGATCGGTGATGCGGAGCGTCAGGTCGTAGCCGCCGTTGGAGACGTCGCGCAGGGCCACGGCGCGGTGCACCCGGCTCACCGCGCCCCCGGCGGCCGCGTCGAACTCGAGCTGCACGGGCGGATGATTCCCGCCGAAGAGCCGGCGGATGGCACCGAAAATCGACCCCCCGCCCTTCCGCTCGACTTTGATTTCCGTGTGGTACGTCGCGCCGGCGGGCAGACCGTAGACCTCGTAGTACAGCTGCGCGTCGCCGCCCCCCGGAAACCGGTCCAGCGGGTTCACGTACACGGTGTCGCCGTGCTGAGGCCAGGACAGTCCCCCGGCCTTCCCCAGTACCAGATCCGACACGGCGAAGGTGTGGCCGTCCAGCGGCGTCACCGCCAGCGTGTCGCTCAGCACCGCGCCGGAGAGCCCGTCGCGCGATTCGATGAGCAGTCGGTAGCGATAGTCCCCGGCCGGCACCGGGATCTCCACCTGCCCCGTGAGAAACGAGGGGTTCTTGAGCGCCTGCGCCGACGCGAACACGCGCAGGGTGTCGACGCGGCCGATCAGACTGTCCGTCCGGGTGGAGACATACAGCCGGAAGCGCAGGGGATAGAGCACCCCCGACATCGAGGCGACCGGCGTGAGACGATCGGCGGGAACGGCGAAGACGAGGTGGAGCATCTGCTGCGATCCTGAATCGGGCGAGCCGAGGAGATACGCCTCGACCACCGGATCGAGCGACGAGAGAAACCGGATCCGGTTGTCGTCCGTGGTGGTGCCCACGCCGATGGAATAGGTCCCCTTCTGCCGGTCCTCCGCGATCACCGGCAGGACGTTCGAGGTCAGGCTGCTGCCGACCCGCTCGTACATCGGGCCGAACGTGGCCCGGGAATTGAACAGCGCCCGCACCACGCCGCTGGTGTCGCCCCCGAGCTGGAGCCGCTGGCGATCGTTGAAACTCAGGGCGTCGGTGAGGCTTTCGACCAGCTTGTAGTCCTGCACGTCGCCGCGCGAGACGAAGTGGAAGATGAGGTCTCCGTCGGGGCGCCGGTACAGCCAGCTCTCGTTGGGTTCGAGTCCCGACGCCGCGGCTCCGCCCGACCCGGCCCATGTCCGGCTCTGATCGGGGGCCCCGAGGCGCATGTAGATCACGCCGCGGTCGTCGAGCTGGTTCTGCGTACTCCGGTAGACCTCGGTGAAGTCGTAGTGCCGGTGGGAACTCACCAGTCCGAACGACCGCATCGCGAAGTACCAGCGCCGGTAATGCTCGGCCAGCCGCGCCCCCGGCTCACGCACGTCCGCCACGTCCCGTTTGTTCCAGAACTCCTTCAGCCAGGCCGCCCGGGCGTCGTTGGTGCGCAGGCTGTCGAACGCCTCCAGCTCCTGGGGCGTCGCGATCCAGCTGAAGTCGGTCCGGTACATCCGGATGGCGGCGATGGATCCCGCGGCCCGCGCGCCGGCGAAGTATTCCGCCCGGCCCGCGCTGTCCTGGTGGAGGAAATAGTCAGTCCGCGCGAGCTCGAGCAGCCCGACCCCCGAGTCCCCGCCGTCCGCCAGGTACGCGTCGAACGCGACCCGCGCCGAGTCTCCCTCGCCCACTTCGCGCTCGATCCGTCCGCGCTCCATTTGAAAGGCCGGGTTCCCGTGCGCCGACGCGGAGGCCAGGCGCGCCACCTTCAACGCCACATCCGTCTCGGCGCGCACCCGCTGGCGCAGGGCTACATCCACCAGCTCGATCACCGGCTGGGCGAACGTGGGATCCGCCTCCGCGGCCTTCGTGTAGGCGGCGATGGCCTTGGAGAGATGATCGAGGTGAAGGGCCTGCTTCAAGTTCTCCACGGCGATGGCGGTGTGCGCGCCGATGGCGAGCTCCGAGCGCCCGAGTCCGAACCAGGGGTACGGCCAGCCGGGCTTGAGCTCCGACGCCCACTCGAACTCTCCGGCCGCGTCGTCGTAGTGCTGACTCTGGTTCGCGATCTCGCCCAGGCGATAGGCGATGAAGCCGAGCCGGATATGAATGAGGGGATCGTCCCGATTGACCTTCGCGACCTCGATGGTCGAGGCCTCGAGGCGCCGCAGCGCGCCGGAGTCGGTGCTCGATTCGAGTGAATCACGGAGGCGCTCGATCGCCGCGCGTTCGTCGGGAGACTGCGCGGCGGCGACCGTGGTGGCCGTGAGAAGGAGCAGAGCCGGCAGGACCAGGAGTCTCATGCTTCCTTCATTATACCCGGGAGTACGCGGACGTTTCGGCCCGGCGGCACCGTCGTCGAGTAGCCGCCGAAATCGGACCAGTAATTCCTCCGGCGCGCCGAACGGCGCCGCCGTCAGAAGTTCGACGAAAAGGCGAGGTACCCCTGGGGCCGGCGCGAGCCGCCTCCGGGTGGAGCCGCCATCGGCTCCGCGAGGCCGAGCCTGAGGGCGAGCGGCACGTCGTAATTCACCGTCAGGTCGAGCGCCAGCTCCGCGCCCACCGACCACAGCCGGGTGAGGCGGGGCGACGCGCCCGGCCCCCACGCGTCGCCCGCGTCGACGAAGGGCCGGAGCGACACCTTGTCCGCGCCCAGAGGCAGATTCCCCAGGGACCGGCCCACGAGCGCCAGGGGAATCCGCAGCTCCGCCGTGCCGGTGGCCGCGCGGCGGTTCACCAGCGCGTCTCCGCCGTAGCCCCGCACCGGAAAGTCCCGCACTCCGCCCACCGTCTGCCCGAACCCCAGATCGTACGTCCCCGACGACACCCCCCCCACGCCCAGCGTCCGGAGCAGCGGCCCGTTGGTTTCTCCCACGCCGAAGCGCACCGCGAGCACCGGCGGCGCGAAGCCCGGCCCGGGAAGGGCGGCATAGAGTGCGAGGGCGCTGCGGTATTCGTCCGCGAACAACGGACTCCCCTGCTGGTTCCGGCGCCGGTAGGTCACCGCCCAGTTGAATCCATTCTGCGGAGAGACGGATAACACGCCGGAGGTGTTGTGCGCGATGGCGAGCGTGACCGACCCGCCGATCTGATCCCGGCTCGCGCAACCGATGCACACGGCGGCGAGGGCCGTGTCCGGACGCGCCACGAACTCGTCGCGTTCGAACTCCGCCGCCACCCGGACATTGAGCGCGGTGCGCCACCGCCGGTAGCGGAAGGTCGCGCCGAGGTCGGCGTCCTGCGCCAGCTTCGAGACAACCGTGCCCCCCGACGTCACGCCGATGTGGGACCACGCACTCGAGACGTCCGCATCGAAGACCGGCTGCGGCAGGAGGTCGGCGACCACGGCCAGCTCCCCCCGGAGCCGCACGGGAGACACCGAGCCCATGCCGATGGCGGCGTACGACCAGCGCCCCAGCGCATCAGAGCCCGCCGTGACCGCGCCCCCGAATCGCCCCGACGGCCCGGCGTCGAAAAACACCGGCAGCCAGAAATGCGGCGCGAGGGAGGGCCATGCGGTGTACCCGGTCTCGCGCACGGGCACGGGCGGCGCGCTGTCGAACGGCGTGGCGGGCGGAACGGCGGGGAGCGCGGCGCCACTGCGGATCGGCGCCCGCATGAGGGTCCAGCCTCCCGATCGCAACGAGGTGTAGGCGACCTGTCCCCCCGGGAGCACCGCGGGCGAGCGCGCTCCCAGCGGCTCGGCGGTGATGGCCCGGACGGCGGCCGAATCGCTCCAGCGGTACACCTGCGGGAACCCCGACGCATCGGACACGAACAGGAGCGTATCACCCCACCAGGTGAGACCCGACACGAGCGACGATCCTTCGCTCAGGATGGACACCGAGTCCGGCGCCGCCCAGGGCCAGCGCACGAGCTGCCAGTGCCCGTTGCGATGACGCGTCGCGGCGACCCAGGAACGGTCGGCCGAGGGGACCACGTCGCCCCATTCGGTGCCGGCCGTGTCGCGCACTTCGGGGAGCGTCGGGCGATTTCCGTCGGGAGTGACCTGAACGCTCACGAGGGCCCCGCCCCCGCCGCGCGGCTCCGTGAGCCGCGCGCCGTGCGTGAGCCGGGTCCAGTCACCGCTCGGGTCCCACCGGTAGAGGTCCGAGCGGATCCGGTTGGGCCCGGTGAGGTCGAGTTGGGCGACCATCACCGTGTCGCCCACCCAGTCGTAGCTCACGTCGGCGTTCACCAGGTGCGTGCGCACCACCTGCCAGGTCCGGGCGTCCGCGATGATGAGCCGCCGCGCACCCCGGCCGTCGTCCGAGAGCCAGACCACCCGGCGGCGATCGGGTGACACGCGTGGCACCGGCTCGCTGAA
Organism: Gemmatimonadales bacterium; assembly: GCA_035279865.1. Taxonomy (GTDB): domain Bacteria; phylum Gemmatimonadota; class Gemmatimonadetes; order Gemmatimonadales; family GWC2-71-9; genus 40CM-2-70-7. Next base: position 5,347 of record DATEGY010000147.1, read on the forward strand.
CAGCGAGTGTTCCACCACCGTACCGGCGCTCCCCGGCCCGGGGGCAGGCCTCGTGTCCCGGCGCCACGCGGAATCGAGATCCAGACCCGGTGAAGCGGCCGCGAGCGGGTGGCCGACCCGGTACGGAATCCATTGCCCGGCCGAGTGCTCGACGAACCGCGGGACCACCGAGTCGCCCAGCGTTTGACTGATCGAGTGGAAAAACCGCGAACCGTACGCGTAGGGCATGTAGCCGTCGGGCCACCGGGTGAACAACAGGGCGTCGGACCGCGGGCGCGACGTTGAGTCCAGCGCGTCGGCCGCGAGTACCTGGGAGTGGAAGCTTCCGTGAACGCGGCCCGCCGTCGTGAACTTCGATTCGTAATAGACGGCCAGCCCTTCCGTCACCCAGCTCGGCTGATACTCCTCGGGAAAAAGCCCCGGCGCCCGGCCGAAGACGCTTTGCATCACGCTCCACACCCCGCGGGCCCGGTCCAGATGAAAGACGTGGGTCAGCTCGTGCTGACTCACGAGGCGGAGCCAGTCGTCGTACTGGGCGAGAGCCGGATCGGTGGCGGGGGGCGCGAGAAAGAGCGTGACCCGGTCGGTGGGAAAGACCGTCGTCAGTCCATTCGCCCCGTCGAAATCATCGGAGAGTGTGATGTCGACGGTCTCCCGCGGTGGATGCAGCTCCGTCGCCAGGAGTGCGTACGACCGCTCCGCCTCCCGGGCCTCACGCAGGGCGACGGACCGGTAGCTCGGATGGAAGTGAATCCGGAAGTGCGGGGTGTGGAGTGTGCGCCAGTTGCCCGAGGGCTCGACCTGCGCGTGCAGGGAGCGCGCGAGGGCGAGTATGACCAGCGCGCAGGTCCCGGCGCTTCGCATAGACGCGCAAACTACGTGGGGGCTTCTGCGCCCGCCAATTTGCCGAAGCGATTGATTCATCTTAACTTGACCGTCCTGTGGAGCGCCCCCGGTGACCAGCTGCCCCTACTGTGGCCGCGCTAACGACGCGGCGGCCGCCTTTTGTATGGACTGCGGCAAGCCGCTGACCAAGTCGGCGGCGCAGGCCCGGGCGCGGTCGTCCGCCGCGGCGGGAGTGACGCCGGCCGGTGGCACCCCCAGCGCAGCTCCCGTGTCGCCCGCGACCCCCCTCCCGCATCCGTCCATGGGCCCCATCCCGAATACCCGCGTGCCCGGTGTCGAGCCACCGGACTCGGACGTCCAGACGGGATGTCCCTTCTGCGGCAAGGCGGTCTCCAGCGCGCTGCCGTTCTGTCCCCACTGCGGCCGGCGCCTCTCAGCTCCCGGCTCGGGACCCGCGTGTGCGCGCTGCGGATCCCCGGTAGCTCCGGGTGTTTCCTTCTGCGCCACCTGCGGGGCACCCGTGTCCTCGACGCCGTCCCTGCAGCGGCCCTCCTCCCAGCCATCCGTCCGGACCGATTTCACGTTTCACCTCAGCCTGCTGGACGAGAGCGGCAAGCCGATCCAGCGCTACGAGCGCCGCGCCATGGACACCGCCATCGGGCGGCAGGATGGCGACATCCGGTTTCCCGAGGACCAGTTCCTGTCTCCCCTGCATGCCCGCATCACCTGGGAGCACGACCAGTTGATGCTGCGCGACCTGGGCAGCCGGAACGGCACGTGGGTCTTCTTCGAGGACCCGCACAAGCTGGTGGACGGCGATCTGCTCCTGATCGGATCGCAGATGATCCGGTTCCGCCGCCTCGGCTATCCGGGTCCCCATCCCCCGGACGCGGACGCCACCAAGCGGATGGGGTCGCTCATCCCCTCGGCCGACATTGCGTCTCTGACCCAGCTCCGTTCGGACGGCAGCGCGCGGGACGTGGTCCAGCTCTCGCCGGGCCGCGACATCAGGATCGGGCGGGAAGAGGGGGACTGGGTGTTCCCCTACGATCCGTCGATGAGCGGGAAGCACGCGGTGGTGCGCTCCGAGGATGCCGACTTCGTCGTGATCGATGACGGGTCCCGCAACGGCATCGCCCGCGCGGCGCGCGGGGCCGTGCCGCTCGCGTCCGGATCGCGCATTCTGGTCGGCGACAAGCTCCTGCGGCTGGAGCTGCCGTGAAGATCTGCCCCGTCTGCTCCACCGAATTCCCCGACGATCAGAAGTTCTGTCCCAACGACGGGTCCGTCCTGCGCGGCGCGGCCCCGACGACGGATCTCGTGGGTCAGGTGGTGGCCGAGCGGTATCACGTGGTGAAGAAGCTGGGTGAGGGCGGGATGGGACAGGTCTATCTCGCCGAGCACGTGAAGATGGGGAGGCGAAGCGCCATCAAGGTGATGAACCCCTCGATGACGCATGACCCCGACGCGGTGGCGCGGTTCAACCGCGAGGCCGCGAACGCCAGCCGGATCACCCACCCCAACGTCTGCGCCGTCTACGACTTCGGCGAGACGCCCGATGGACTCATCTATCTCGCGATGGAATTCATCGAGGGTGAGCCCCTCACCGACCTGATCGAGCGCGAAGGCGCCCTGAAGGTCGGCCGGGCGGTGAAGATCTTCCAGCAGACCGCCGACGCCCTGCAGGCCGCGCACGACCTCGGCATCGTGCACCGCGATCTCAAGCCCGACAACATCATGATCGCCAAGGGCCGGGACGGCTCCGACGTGGTGAAGGTCGTGGACTTCGGCATCGCGAAGGCCGTCGGCGGCGACGAAGCGGGCCAGAAAGTCACCAAGACGGGCCTGGTGGTCGGAACACCCGAGTTCATGAGCCCCGAACAGCTTTCCGGGGACAAGCTGGACGGCCGCAGCGATCTCTACTCGCTCGCCCTCGTGCTCTTCCGGGCGCTGACCGGGAAGCTGCCCTTCGAAGCGACGTCGGTGCAGGAGACGATGATCAAGCGGCTCACCGACGAGCCGACGAAGCTGGCGATTTCCCGCCCGGACCTGGTGTTCCCGCCCAGGCTCCAGCCCGTGCTCGATCACGCGCTGGCCCGCACCCCCGGCGAGCGCTATCAGAGCGTGGCGGAGTTCGCGGCGGACGTGGTCAAGGCCATGGGCGGGACGGGCACGGCCGCGCCGGCCATGGACACCGACGGCAAGACGCAGATGATCGGGGCGCAAGCCGGAGACAAGACCAAGATCGCGGCCGCCGTGCCGGCAACGCGGGTGGGACCCGCGGGAGCGGAGAAGAAGAGCATGATGGTACCCGCCGCCGTTGCCGTGGCCCTGGTGGCACTCGGGGGCGGCGCATGGGCGGTGTTCGGCCGCGGCCACACCACGCCCCCGCTCACCACGCCGGGACAACACGACACCACGCACCAGCTCGCCGCGAATCCACCGGCCCCCGACACGAGCCGGATGTCGCACCCGGATACGACCAGGACTCCGAAGCACCAGGGCACGCGGCCCAACGACGGCACACCCTCTCCGTCGACGATCAATATCGCGACCGTCGGCGCGACGCTGGACGACTTGCTCGACTCGGTGGATACCAGGACCGCCGCGGTGCTCGATTCCGCCACGCATGTTTACAATGCCCCGGGGCTCGCGACCAAGGACAAGGCGATGGCGGCGTTCGTCATTGCGAACGCCATGTGGGCGAAGAAGGACCGAGCCGGAGGGTGCCGCTGGGTTCACACAGCCGCGAATATCGAACCGTCCGATCACACGTACGCAACCATGGCGCAGAGTCAATGCGCGGGGAACTGAATGTTCGGACGCTCGCCTAAGCCCGTCAAAGTCCACCTCTTCGCCAAGACCGACTTGGGGAAGACGCGCGACCATAACGAGGACAACTACCTCGTCGCGGACCTTTCGCGCCGGGTGCACACCCTCACACCCGGCCTCAAGGCCCACGACGTCGGGGAGCGCGGCTCACTGCTGATGATCGCCGACGGCATGGGAGGCGCGGCGGCCGGTGAAGTCGCCAGCGAAATGGCGGCCGACTCGGTCTACCAGCACCTCGAGCACGCGTGGCTGGCCGACAAAGAAGTCACGGCGCAACGCTTTGCGTATCGCCTCAAAGAGGCCATCGAGACCGCGAACACGAAGATCCATACCTACGCCAAGGAGCACCCCGAAGTCCGCGGGATGGGCACCACCACCACCGCCGCGGGCGTCTTCGGCGATCATCTCTATCTCACGCAGATCGGCGACAGCCGGGCGTACCTGATCCGGAACGGGACCGCGATTCAGATCACCAAGGATCAGTCCCTGATGCAGCGTCTGGTGGAAGCCGGCGAGCTCACCGAGGAAGAAGCCGCCCACTCGGAGCGCCGGAACATCATCCTCCAGGCCCTCGGCCCCGATCCCAAGATCAAGGTCGACCTGACCTACCAGGAGCTCCGCAAGGGCGACACCGTGGTGCTCTGCTCCGACGGGCTCTCGGGCCAGGTGAAGAAGGAAGAAATCGGCGAGATCGCGGGGAAGGCGACCGATCTCTCCGCCGCGTGCGACCAGCTGATCGCGCTGGCGAACGAGCGGGGCGGACCCGACAACATCACGGTGATCATCGCGCGCTTCGACGGCGACGGGCTGCGGCCCGCCTCGGACGGCGACGCCGTCGGCCACCAGGTGTATCCCCTCATCGACACCGAGACCAGCACCGAGCCGGTGCCGGTCTACAAGGGCAGTCGTCCACCCGTTCCCGTCCGTCAGGTCCGCTGGCGCCTGGTGATCGGCCTCGTGGCGCTCGCCGCCCTGGTCCTGGCGGGGATCCTCATCGCCTCCCGGAAGTGAAGGCTCAGGTGAAGTTCCTGTCCGGCGGCCGCGCCGGGCAGGTGGAGACGATCTCCAAGGCCTACATCGGCGTCGGGCGCCACCCGCTCTCGGACATCCGCTTCGACGCCGAACGGGATCTCGACGCATCCTCCCGGCACGCCGCGATCATGCAGCGCGGCTCGGACTACGTCCTGCAGGATCAGCACAGCAAGAACGGCACCTTCGTCAACGGGAAGCAGATCACCGGAGACGTCGTGCTGTCGGACGGTGACGTCGTCAAGTGCGGCGCCGAAGGCCCGGCGTTCGAGTTCCACATCCTCGAGCGCGATGCCGCCACCCCCTCCCCCGCGGAGCAGGCGGCCGGACGCTCCAGCGAACGGGTCTCCATTCCCGCCCAGCGGGCGACTGCGCGGTCGAGCACCGCGGTGCGGGTCGCCCTCGAGGTCGCGAAGCAGACCAAGTCCCTCCGCAACACGACGAAGATCCTCTTCGCCCTGCTGATCCTCGTCGCGGCGGGTTTCGGCGGCCTCCAGTGGTGGAGCGGACACCAGCGCGATCAGGAGATCGCCGCGCTCATCGCCCGCGCGGATTCGCTCCAGCGGGAGGAGCAGCACTTCCAGACGCAGGTCAAAGGTCTCCAGGACGCCTACACCCAGGCGGTGGCCGAGTCCCGGCGCCTCCAGCAGGATCTCGCCGATGCGCGGCAGAACGGGGACGCCGCGACCATCGCGCGCCTCCGCACCCAGCTCGACGCGGCGGTGGACCGCCAGCACAACCTCTCGTTCGCGGCCAACGTCGACTACCGCGCCATTTCGAACGCCAACCAGGACGCGGTCGCGCTCGTGGTGGTGGAATACGGTGATTCGACGCGGTTCTCCGGCACCGCCTTCGCGATCGACTCGCAGGGCACGATGGTCACCAACCGGCACGTCCTCCTGGGGGACGACGACAACCAGCGCCCCAACCGGATCGCCGTGAAGTTCTCGGGCTCCAAGCAGTGGTTCCCGGGGAAATATCTGGGGTCCGCGCCCGACGCCGACCTGGGACTCATCAAGGTCGACATCCGCGGCGGGACACCCCGCATCGGCGGCATTGCCCGGGACCACGACCTGCAACGCGGCGATCCCGTCGCGATTCTCGGCTTCCCCCTGGGCCTCGATCTCCCGATGGAAGGAACCGGGCTGAACCTGATCGCCGCGCCGACGCTGTCGGTCGGCACGACCAGCAAGGTGATTCCAAGCCTGGTGCAGATCGACGGCTACGGGGCGCCGGGATCGTCCGGGAGTCCGATCTTCAACCGGGACGGCAAGCTGGTCGCGGTGCTCTACGGCGGTCAGGCGGAATCGGGTGGGAGGATCATCTACTCGGTGCCGGCGGGAACGCTGCTCACCTACCTCGCCTCGGTCAAAGTCGCGGTGCCCTGACGTTCACGGTGGAGTAATCCGGCCCAGGACCCGCGGTCCCCGGGCTCCCGTCGCAGCGGGCAGGTTCCCCGGCAACCCCTTCAGCGTCAAGAGCCCCAGGTACGCGAACGCCACCGCCTCCTTCGCGTCCCCATCGAAGAACAGCGAATCGAACGGCACCACCCGCCGGGGCATCACGCGCGCGGCAAGCCACTCCACCAGCGTGGGATTCCGCGCTCCCCCACCTGCGATGACGAGGTCGGCGTCGGGGCCCGCGGGCGTCCATGCGGCGATGGCGCGGGCGATCGACTCCGCCGTGAGCGCGGTAGCCGTCGCCACGGCGTCGTTGTCCGAGCCGCCCGCGCCATGCACGTCCGCCACCACGCGCTCAGCGAAAGACAGCCCGAACCGCTCCCGCCCGGTGCTCTTGGGTGGCGCCAGCCGGAAGTATTCGTCCGTCAGGAGGGACTCGAGCACTTTCGGGAGCGGACGCCCCCGCCGCGCACGTTCGCCGTCTTGATCGTAGGTCGCCTCTCCGTCGATCGCCCTGGTCACGGCGTCGATCACCGCCACCCCGGGACCCGTGTCGAAGGCCAGCGCGCCCGCGGTGACCCCCCGCCTTGGCACCCAGGTCACATTCGCCATGCCGCCGATGTTGAGGAGCAACCGGCCGCGGGCTTCGTCCCCGAACAGCATCACGTCCGCGAGTGGCACGAGCGGCGCTCCCTGCCCGCCGGCCGCGACATCCCGGGCGCGGAAGTCCGACACCACGCGCACGCCCACGCGCTCCGCGATGATGGCGGGGTCGCCGAGCTGCAGCGTGGCGCGTCCAGGCTCATGCCAGATGGTCTGCCCGTGACTGGCGACGAAGGCGACGTCCCGGGGAGACGCCTTGGCCTCGGCCAGCAACTGGAGCACCGCGCCGGAAAATCGCTCGCCCAGAGCGACGTGCAGCACGGCGAGGTCCCGGGCCGAGCCACGCGCGATCGCGTCGATGATCTGACCGCGCTCGCCTGCCGAGTACGGTTCCTGCCGGAACGCCACCAGCGTGGCGGACGCGGGTGATTCGGTGAGGCGCACGAGCGCCGTCGACACGCCGTCCAGGGACGTGCCCGACATCAGTCCGACGGCGAGGGTGCCGGCCGTCTCGGTCACGAGCGAATGGGGGGAGGATCTCCGGCGGCCTTGCGCACCGAGCCGCCCGCGGCAGCCAGCCGGGAGCGCGCCTCGTCGGCACCGATCCCCGCCCGCACCATCACCACGGCGACCTTCACGCTGCCCCCCGCCGCCCCGATGGCCGCGCGCGCGCGGGCGCGGTCCGCAGCGCCGCACTCCATCACGATGCGCTCGCCCCGGTCCTCCAGCTTGTCGCTCAAGGCCATCAGGTCCACCATCAGGTTGCCGTAGACCTTCCCCAGGCGGATCATCGCCCCGGTGGAGATGGTGTTGAGCACCAGCTTGGTGGCGGTCCCCGCCTTCATGCGGGTGGACCCGGTGAGTGCCTCCGGACCGACCAGCGGGACGATGGTGACGTCGCAGGAGTCGCGCAGGGCCCTGGGCGGCTCGCTGCAGGCCACGATCCCGGTCTTCGCGCCCCGCTCCCGCGCGCGATCCAGGGCCGCATGGACGTACGGCGTGGTGCCGCTCGCGGCGATCCCGATGACGACGTCCTTCCCGCCGACCGCGGCACCATCGATGGCCGCCTTCCCGGCATCCCGGTCGTCCTCTGCCCCCTCGGCACTCTTCATCAGGGCCGGGGGACCGCCCGCGATGATCCCGACCACCTGGGACGGCGCCGACCCGAAGGTCGGCGGGCACTCCGACGCGTCCAGGACGCCGAGGCGCCCGGAGGTCCCGGCCCCCACATAGAGGAGGCGCCCCCCGGATTGGAACGCGGCGAGCACGAGGTCGATGGCGCGGGCCAGGCTCACGCGCTGGGTGCGTACCGCCGCCGCCACGGTCGCATCCTCGGCATTCAGGAGGTCGACGATCTCCTGACTGGAGGCGACGTCGATCGACTGGGTGCGGGCGTTGCGCTGTTCGGTGAGGCGGGGGTCATGGAAGGCGGGGGTGGTCATCGCGGAACCCAAGTTAGACGTTGACCGCGCGCACGGTCAACGTGCAGTATAGGGAATGCGCACACGTCGTCTCGTTGCACTCGT
>DATEGY010000148.1:0-20375 GCA_035279865.1 Gemmatimonadales bacterium
TCCGTCCACGTGGCGCCGCCGTCATGGGTGCGGAAGAAGTGGGGGCGGGGATCGTCGACGCGCATGGTGTTGGCGGCGACGTACGCCGTGCGCGTGTCGAAATGGCCGGCGTCGAGATTGAAGATCCTCGTCCACGGCTTGATCGAGGGCGGAGTGACGTTCTTCCAGGTGACCCCACCATCGATCGTGACCTGCACGTTGCCGTCGTCGGTGCCGGCCCAGATGACCTTGAGGCTCTTGGGCGACGGTGAGAGCGCCGTGATGGCGCCGAGGGGGGCGGGGGTGACGCTGTCGGCATACTTGCCGGCGTTCGCAGGGATAGCCCAGGTCTGGCGCGTCAAGTCGGGGCTGATCTTGGTCCAGCTCTGGCCCTGATCGACGCTTTTCCAGACCACGTTCGACGCATAGAACAGCGTGTGGGAATCGAGCGGGGACCAGTTGATGGGCATGGTCCGCACGTTGCGGCCGAAGTTCGTCCCGCGCTGCGTACGGTCGGGGCCCAATCCGGTAGTCTGTCCCGTGAGCCGGTTGTAGAGGGATACACCCGTCCGGCCGCTGCCGAACACCAGATCGGGGTTCTTGGGGTCGGGTGCGGCGATGCCGTACTCCTGGATGTTCACCGGGTGCCAGTCGTGGAACGTGATCTCACCGTCCATCGACCGGCTGTCCACGCATCCGGACCCGGAGTCCTGCTGGCCGCCGCAGACGCGGTAGGGGAACGCGTCGTCGGTCGAGACGTGATACATGGCGGCGGTCGGCTGGGTGAACCAGTTGCTCCACGAGAGCCCGCCGTTGGCCGATACGACGGCACCCTGGTCGGACACGACGAGCAGAACGTCGGGGCGGACCGGGTTGACCCAGGTCTTCTGGTAGTCGTCGCCCCCGGGGGCCCCGCGGACCGCGGTCCAGGTGCGGCCGCCGTCGTTCGTGCGCCAGAGGACGGTCGACGAGCTGTACACGATGTCGGGATTCTTCGAATCGATGGCGAGCGTGGGCAGGTCCCCACCGCCGATGCGGACCAGGGGACGGGGGTCGGCGGGATGCGCCGAGTCGCCGGTGACGTTCGGGTCGTCGGCGGCGGTCCAGTGCGCGCCGGCGTCGGTCGACTTGTAGAGGCCCACGACCCCGGTGGTGGCACCGCCGCGGGTCCGCGCGCCCCGGGGCGGCACGCCCGCCACCATTGCGTACACGATCCTGGGATCACTCGGCGCGATGGCAAGATTGGCTTCAATGGCCGGGGGAAGCCCGTCGCTCAGGTGCGTCCAGGTCGTCCCGCCATCCGTCGACTTGAAGATACCGTTCCCGGATCCGCCGAACTCATCGCCCTCACGGAAGCTTTGCTGCTGCTGCCACAGGGCGGCGTAGAGGGTCTGGGGATCGGAGGGGTCCATCACTACATCGTTGGCGCTCGTGTACTCGTCCTTGTAGAGCACCTTCTCCCAGGTCTTCCCGCCGTCGGTGGACCGGAACACGCCGCGTTCGGAGTTCGGACCATACGGGTGGCCCAGCGCGGCGACGAACACCCGGTCGGGGTTCGTGGGGTCGAGCGCGATGTTCGCGATCATCCGCGAATCGGCGAGCCCGATGTGGACCCACGTCTTTCCGCCGTCGGTGGACTTGTAGACGCCGTTTCCCTGGGCGAGGTCGGGGCGGATGATCCCCGCACCCGTGCCGACGTAGATCACGTCCGGGTTCGACGGAGACACGGCGATGGCGCCGATGGCGCCCGTCGGTTCCCGGTCGAAGAGCGGCTGCCAGGTTGAGCCGTAGTCGGTGGAGCGCCAGACGCCGCCGTCGTCGAAGCCGGCGTAGAAGACGTTGGGCTGGCTCGGGATCCCGGCGAGTGCCCGGGCCCGGCCGGCCCGCGTGGGGCCGATCTCGCGCCAGCGCATGCCGTCGGGAGAGGAAGGAGTCTGGGCGGCGGCGGTGGCCGCCGCGGTGGCGAGCAGCAGGGCGGTGCGAAGTGTGACAGACAAGGGCGACCTCTCGTAGACCGGAATGAAGGTGCGGACGCGTCGGATTATGGAGCCCGTTGATCGTCGCGGCTAGGTGGGACCGGGTAACTTGAAGGCCATGACGCAAATCGGGTTCGGTGGGGTCGGCGTGGACTTCGGCGCGACGACGCTATTCTCGGGCGTCACGTTCACGGTGTCTCCGGGCGAGCGCTGGGGGATCGTGGGCCGGAATGGAACGGGGAAAACCACGCTGTTCCGGCTCCTGACCGGCGAGCTCGAACCCACCCGTGGGACCGTCACCCGCGCAACCGGGCTCCGGATCTCCCTCCTCGAACAGCACCGGAATTACGGTGGTGGGGGGACCGTCTGGGAGGCCGCGGCGGGTGAGCTCGCCGAGCTCCTGGCCCTGGAGCAGTCCCTCATGGATCAGGCGGCCCGGCTCGCCCACGACGCTTCTCCGCAGGCGATGGCGAAGTATGGGGAAGACCTGGAGCGCTTCGAGCATGAGGGCGGTTACGCCGTCACCGCGCGCATCGACGCCGTGCTGCACGGCCTCGAGTTCGACCCCGTCCGCGCCCGGATGACTCCGCTCTCCGCCCTGAGCGGCGGCGAGCTGGGGCGGCTGGGCCTGGCCCGCCAACTGGTGACCACCGCCGACGTGCTCCTCCTGGACGAGCCCACCAATCACCTGGATCTCGAGACCACGCGCTGGTTGGAGCAGTATCTCGCGGCCAGTGACCGGACCGTCCTGCTGGTGAGCCACGACCGGGCCTTCCTCGAGGGCACGGTGGATCACATCCTGCACCTCGAAGGGAACACGGCCACGCCTTACACCGGTGGCTACGGGGCGTTTGTGACGCAGCGCGCCGAGCGCCGGCTGACGCAGCAGCGGGCGTTCGATCAGCAACAGCGATTCATCGCGCAGGAGCAGGACTACATCGCGCGCAACATCGCGGGACAGAACAGCAAGCAGGCGAAGGGACGGCGAAAGCGTCTGGACCGTCTGCCGCGGCTGAGCCAGGTGATCAGTGCCGAGGGCGCGATGGCGCTTCGCTTCGAAGTTGCGGAGCGCGGCGGCGATCAGATCGTGCTGGCCCGGAACGTGAGCGTGGGGATCGGGGACCGCACCTTGGTCGAAGGGTTCAGCGGGACCCTCGACCGTGCGGACGTGCTCGGGGTCATCGGCCCGAACGGCGCGGGGAAGTCCACGCTCCTCCGGGCCCTTCTGGGAGAGCACCCCACTCAGCGCGGCGACCTCCGGCTCGGCACGTCGATCAGCGTCGGGTACTACCGGCAGGACCTCTCGCAGGTGCCGCTCGATCGCACGCTCTACGACGTCATCTCGGACCTCAGGCCCAAGTGGGAGCGGGGCCGGATTCAGGGGCACCTGGGCCGCTTCGGTTTTTCCGGTGACGAGGTGCGCCGCCGCGCCGACTCGCTGTCGGGTGGGGAACGCGCCCGCGTCGCGCTCGCCATCCTGATGTTGTCGGAGGCCAACGTGCTCGTTCTCGACGAGCCCACCAATCACCTCGATGTCGAATCCATCGAAGCCCTCGAGGACGCGATCGACGCCTACGACGGCACCGTGATTCTGGTCAGCCATGACCGGGCTCTGCTGCGGACCCTCACCACGCGGCTGTGGATTCTGCATGACCGTCACATCACCGAATTCGCAGGCGGCTTCGCCGAGTGGGAAGAACTGAGCGGCGAACGCGAACATGCGGCGGCGGTGGAAGCTGCCGAGGACCAGGCGTTGCGGCGCGTGCACGAGCGGCAGCGAGTGGCGCCGGCGCCGAAATCCGACCCGCGCAAGGAGCTTCGCAAGGCGCAGCGGGAGCTGGAAGAAGCGGAGGCGGCGGTGGAGGCGCTGGAGGCTGAGGTGGCGCGGGTCGTGGCGGCCCTCGAGGACCCGGCCCTGTACACGCGTCCCGACGGGACCTTAAAGGCCCGGGAGCTGGGCGCTCAGCTCGACGCGTTGAAGGGGAAGCTCGAGGCGGGGCTCGAGCGCTGGACCAGGGGCACGGAGCAGATGGAGGCCTTGTCCGGCGGCAGTGATCGCGGCTAGGCGGGTAGAGCCTTCTTGTCGAGCACCTCGCGGACGCGCCGCGCCAGGGCGGCCGGGGTCACGGGCTTCTGGAGGAACGCCATCCGCGCGGTGAGCACGCCGTGGTGGACAATGGCGTCGTCTGTGTAGCCCGACATGTAGAGTACCCGCGCATCGGGCCTGATCACGGCGAACCGGTCCGCGAGGACCCGTCCACTCATCCCGGGCATGATGACGTCGGTCATGAGGAGGTGGATCGATCCCTGATGCGTGGCGGCGAGGTCCAGGGCCAGGGCTCCGTTCGGGGCTACGAGCACCTGATAGCCGAGGCGCACGAGGAGTCGCTGGATCAAGGAACGCACGGACGCGTCGTCTTCCACCAGGAGGATCGTCTCGGTCCCACGGGGGTTCGCATCCACGACCGTCGCGGTGGCGGGCGCGGCGGGCGTGTCGACGCGCGGGAGGTAGATCGTGAAGCTCGTTCCCTTCCCGGGCTCGCTCTCCAGTACGATGTAGCCCTCGCTTTGCCGGACCACGCCGTACACCGTGGCGAGCCCCAGGCCCGTGCCCTTGCCGGGACCCTTCGTGGTGAAGAAAGGCTCGAAGGCTCGGGCCTTGGTCGCATCATCCATGCCGGTGCCGGTGTCACTGACCACCAGGGACACGTAGCGACCGGCGGGGCATGGGAACGACTGGCTCGGCGCGGGCGCGGTGAATTCGACGTTCCGCACCTCGATCAGCAGCTTTCCACCGTCGGGCATGGCATCACGGGCATTTACCGAGAGGTTCACGACGACCTGCTCGAGGGACCCGGGGTCGGCGCGGACCGAGCCGGCGGCCGGGTCGAGTACGGTGGCGAGCTCGATGTGTTCGCCGATCAGGCGCTTCAGCATCTTGCCCACGTTGGTGATCAGGTCGCTGAGCCGCAGCACCTCGGGACGCAGGACCTCCTTGCGGCTGAAGAGCAGGAGCTGGCGGGTCAATTGCGCCGCACTGCGGGCTGCCTGGCCGATGGTCTCGAGATCGTGACGCTTCGGATCTTGGGTTGCGGCCTCCGTCAGCAGCAGCTCCGTATGGCTGAGGATGACGGTGAGGAGGTTGTTGAAGTCGTGGGCGATGCCGCCGGCGAGCTGTCCCACGCCCTCGAGCTTCTGCGCCTGCGCCAGCCGGTCTTCACTCTGCCGGAGGGCGGTAATGTCCTCGGACACGCCGACCATGCGGTAGACGGCTCCCCGGTCATCGCGGACCGGGAAGGCTCGCCCGCGCACCCAACGCACGCCTCCGTCGGGACGGACGACGCGAAAGACGGACGTGGTGGGGTGGCCCTGCCGGATCGCCTCCCGGTCTGTCGCCAGGGCGGCTTGATCGTCGGGATGGATGGCCTTGAACCAGATCTGGGGGTCGTACGCCTCCGACATGGGACGGCCCCAGATCTCCCCCCAGGTGGGACTGACGTAGAGGATCTGGCCCCCCGCCACTTCCACCACGAAGAACGCTTCGGCGATGTGCTCCGCCATTTGCCGGAAGCGGCGTTCGCTGCTCCGCAGCTTCTCTTCCGCGGCGCGCCGCTCTCCCAGCGTGGCGGCGGGCGCGAGCGCGGAGAGCGACGCGAGGCCGAGGTAGAGATACATCTCGAGCACCTGGACTTCCGCGGCGGTGGCACCCTGCCCGAAGGGGCTGAGGCCGCGTGCGGCGTTCAGCTCGGTGACCGCGGCCAGCATCAACACGGCGGTGGATGCGGCCGCCGGACCCAACCGGACCCCGGCCCACAGGAGCAGGGGGAAGGGCAGGTAGGGATAGAGCGAGAGGGAGCCTGCACCACCCAGAGGCCTGGTACGTGTGGCGTATCCCAGCACGCCGATGGCTATGGTGACGAGCAGACCCTCGATCACTCGGCTCGGGTGGAGCCGGTGACGGGCGCGCACCAGTCCCGCCCACGCGAGAATCGGGACGCCGACGAGGAGCATCCCCATCCCGTCGCCGGCCCACCAGGCGAGCCAGCCCAGCCAGAAGGACATCCCGCCCAGGCCGTGCAGCGTGATGTCCCCGACCAGCGCGGTGAACGCATTCGAAAGCAGGACGGCCCCGCCGAACATGGCCCACACGTCGCGAAGGCGCTCCAGCGTCACCAGCCGTCCCGCGATGCGGCGCACTACCAGCGCGGCCACGAGGCTCTCGAAGCTGTTGGCCGTCGCTCCCACGACGACCGCCAGGACCGAGGCGCTGTGCTGACGGTCCGCGATGGCGTTGCCGATCCAGGCCCCCGCCAGCACCCAGACCCATTCGCGGCGGCGGGAGAGGATGAGGAGTGCCAGCAGGAAGCCCGAGGCGGGCCAGACCAATGCGATGCCGGCGGGCCGGATGATCAGCCCGTATCCGGCGAGCGCACACAGGTAGTTGCCGAGCCCGGTGAGTCCCAGGATGACGAGCGGGCGGAGCGCGCGCGAGGGTGACACGATCATCAAACTTCAGCGAATTGGCGTACGCATCAACCGGGCCCGGCCCGGGCCTGGGGGAAATTCCCACACCTTGCGATTCCTTCAGCAACGACGCCGTTTTTAGGCGACCCCCTCAAGGACTTCCCGATGACCGTTCTCAGCACCAGCCGCCGCGGCTTCGTCGGCGCGTTGGCGGCGCTCGGACTGCAGCAGCTGTTCGCGTGCGACGTCTTCGCCCAGACGCCGGCTCCATCGGACACGTGGCTCGACGGTATGAAAGGCAAGCACAAGTTGTTCTTCGACGTCCCCGAGCCGGACGGGGGAACGGCGCTTCGTCACGCGCACGGGTACCTCGATGGCTGGCGTGACGCGTATGGAGTGGCCGAGCAGGACGTGAATCTGGTGGTGGGACTGTATGGTCGCACTACGCCCTGGGGCGTGACCGACGCGATGTGGGAGAAGTACAAGCTTGGTGCGGCCATCGGATTGACGGACTCGACCACCAACGCGCCACCCGTACGCAATTGGTTCGCGCATCCGAAGCCGGGTGATCCGGTGGGGGACGGGACGCCTGCCAGCTCGATCGAGGCCCTGCAGGCGCGCGGGGTCACATTTCTGCTCTGCAACAACGCACTCCAACGGTGGTCCGGGCGGCTCGAGAAGAGCGGGCTCGGGAGCGCCAGGGACATTCACACGGATCTGTCGGCCCACGCACTGCCGGGCGTCGTCATCGTGCCGAATGTCCTGGTCTCGATGACCAAGGCGTTCGAGCACGGTTTCGGCTCCGTGCGGACCTGAGGGGACGTCGTGCCGGAGATGCTCGACTATCTGAACACAGCGCTCGACGGCCGGTACTCGGCGGAGCGCGAGCTCGGGCGTGGTGGGATGGCTTCGGTGTGGCTGGTGCGGGACCTCCGGCATGACCGATGGGTCGCCATCAAAATTCTGCACGGGGAGCTTGCCGGCGCCATCGGGGTGGACCGGTTCCTGCGCGAGGTCCGTCTCACCGCCGGCCTTCAACATCCCAACATCCTTGCCGTCCTTGACTCCGGAACGCTGGTGGGACCGGATGGCATCCAGCTGCCCTGGTACGCGATGGCCTACGTCGACGGTGAATCCCTGCGCCAGCGACTCGAGCGCGAACGGCACCTCCCCATAGAGCAGGCCCTGCGAATCACCGAGCAAGCGGCTGCGGCGCTCGACGCCGCGCACCATCAAGGGATCGTGCACCGGGATATCAAGCCGGAAAACCTGCTGCTCGTCGACGACCACACCTACGTGGCGGATTTTGGGATCGCCAAAGCGATCATCGAGACCGGTGGCGAGCGTCTCACGAGCTCGGGGATCGCGATCGGAACGCCGCCGTACATGAGTCCGGAGCAGGCGACGGCGGAGGCGGTGGACGCTCGCACCGATCAGTACAGCCTTGCCTGTGTGCTGTACGAGATGCTGGCGGGCGAACCCCCGTTTACCGGTCCCACGGCTCAGGCGATCATGGCGCGGCGCCTCACCGAGTCTGCCCGGCCCGTCCGCCCGGTGCGCCCCGCCGTGCCAATCACCGTTGAGGCGGCGCTCCTGCAGGCGCTCGAGCGCATCCCCGCGGACCGGTTCCCCGACGTCAGGGCGTTCGCGGCCGCCATCCGGTCCGCGGAGGGGCCTGTAGCCGAGCGGTCGGGTCGGCACCGGTCCACGCTCCGCGCGCTCCTTGCGGCGGTGGTCATCGGCGTGGTGGCGGTTACGGTGTGGCTGGGAGGCAGTCGGCGGGGGCCTGCCCCCCGCCAGCGGGACCCTGAAGTCGCGGCGCTCTATCGTCGCGGGGTGCAGGCCTACGATCGCCGCACTCCCGAGGGGGCCCGCGACGCGATTCAGGCGTTCACGGCCGCCATCGGACGGGACTCGACGTATGCCGCGGCGTGGGCAGGTCTCGCCAAGACCTATGTCCGCGCCTTTGAGCGCCGATTCGTCTTCCCTGGGGCCGCCGGCGACAGCGTGTTGCATCTCGCGGCCATCGCTGCCGATCGAGCGCTGGCCATCGATTCGGGTAATGCGGATGTCTGGACCACCGAGGCGGTGTTGAGCCGGGACCTCGATCCGACCGATCTCACGCCGGCCTTCCGGGCGCTGCGGCAGGCGTTAGCGCTCGATTCGACGAGCGCCCCTGCCTGGCATTTCCTCGCGATCAGCTATGCCGAGTCTGGCGACATGGAGAAGGCGATGGCGGCGTGGCGTCGTGCGGTTGCGGTGACGCCATCCTACACGCAGGGGTTGGCGTTTCTCGCGCTCGGCCACTTCTGGCGCCGTCAGTACGACAGCGCGGCTCACTGGGTCGACAGCGCGATCGCGGTGGATCCGAACTACATGCTGGGACGCTACACGCAGGGCCAGATCGCGGTCGAGCTCGGGCAGGTCGTACGCGGGAGAGGGGCGTTCGATGCGGCGCGCCGGCTGAGTACCGATGTGGAGGTGCCGAACGCGCTCGCGGGCGGTGTGCAGGTCGAGGCCCGCGGGGGTACCGCTCGCGACGCCCGCCGCATCCTCCAGCGGGCGGAATCACTCGCCGCGGGTTACCGGCCGCCTCCACTGCATACGGCCGTGTACCTCGCTCAGGCGTATGCTTCCCTCGGAGACGGGGATCACGCTGTCGCGTGGTTGCGGCGATATGCTCCGCGGGAGGATCTGCATTTCCAGCTGCACCTGCGCTGCGACCCCGCGTTCGACCGCGTCGCGGGTGACCCCTCCTTTCAGAGGCTGCTGCTGGCCAAGCGCTCGCCGGCTGGATGCTGAGCAGTACCGCCCCGGGCCACCCCACGCTATTTTTGGGACCTGTCAGCCACCGTAGCTCAGGGGTAGAGCTCTCGATTCGTAATCGCACCCGGCCAGCGCCCAACAGCGCTGGCCGTTGTGTTTTCAGGGAATTAGGTGCTTCCAGTGACAGCCGGCGACTACCGGAAACGAGAGTTCTGGCACCATCATTGGCACCACCGACGAAGTGTTGACGTGTCGACCGGGTCGGCCTGTCATTTCATAGAATGCGACTGAGTAATGGCAGGCGTCGAAACACCAGAGCGCTCGAGGCGAAGGATCCGATGGCCGCTAGGGTCCACAGAGTACCGAACATCGCCAGCGACTGCCATTGCAGCGGCTGGATCAGTCGGGCGCTCATGATGAGGATCGGTGGATGAATCGTGTACACGGCAAACGCGTTGTCCGACATAAAGCGCGCCGAAGATCCCTGGCGATCGAACCGTCCCCGAAACAGACTGAGCAAGACGACGCCCATGACGACGCAGACCGAAGACTCCCAGAGGGCGAAGGCGGCGGATTGCCAATGCGCGCCGCCGTAGTAGGAGCCACCGTTGCCCTTCGCAAATCCACCTGCCTCGAGCAGGGCGAACAAGACCGCGAGTCCGCCTACCATGGTCGCGGCCAACGGTAGGAACGATGGCTGGGCGCGCAGGTGGGTCAGCCAGCCCCCCCGCGCTGCCATAATGCCGGCCCCAAAGAGGAGTATGTATTGGCCGAAATCTCGTAGAGGCAGATTGAGGACCGTAGGGGGATTGAACACGCGGACGGCGAACGTGGTGACAGCCATCAAGGCGGAGAACGCAACCAGCCACGAGGGCCTGGGGAGCGGTCGAACGGAGGTCGCGCGGCCGAACCGGGCGGGGAATGCGGCCGTCAGGCCAACATAGGCGGCTGAGAACACGAGGAGCGCGAGACAGAACCACAGGGGCCCGTTCTCCTGCCACACCTGGCCATTGGCGATGTGCTTGACCCACTCGTGTCCGAACGACGTCGGCAAGGTCGAGTTCCACGAATGCGCGGCGTAGTACTCGGTCACCGGTCCGATGACCAGCATGTAGAGCAGCACGGGAAGCCCGAGCCGCACCAAGCGATCGCGCAGGAAGCGGCGCGGCCCTTTGCGGTCCAGCGAGGCCGGCACGAAGCACCCGGCTACGAAGAACAGCAATCCCATGAAGAACGACTGAAGGAACATCTGCCAGCCGGCGAAGAAGGCCAGCGTCGGCAGGCCGATCGGCCGACGGTCCACGAAGTACCAGTTCCCGAGTGGACTGTAGGTGTCGGCCGCGTGCATGCTCAGCACCAGGATGATCATCACCCAGCGGAGATTATCGATGAACCACAGTCGAGCGGCAGGATGACCTGCGGCCTCCACACGGGAGGCCTGGTCCCCGACCGCACCCCTCGGTGCGCTCACTCGATGCCCTCGCTGGTAGTGAGATCTCTCTTATCGCTACGACGCCCCCGCGCGCGGGGTTTCGCGGCTACGCGAAAGACCTGGCCGCCGGGTGCTTGGAAGTAGAAGTGGTCCTGGTCGAAGTACTCGAACGGTTGGATGCCGAACGCCCGGATCTTCTGCGCCAATTGCTCGGCGTCGTCCGTCAATAGCTCCAGCCAGATGGACTTCTTCAGATCCGTTTCATCGAGCGCCGAGTCGTAGTAGTGAATGACGCTGGTGAAGCCGTTGGGGAAACGGATCAGATCGGTATCTGGCGGCCCGCCCACGTGCTGGGGCCCTTTGCCCACGTCGCATCCGAGCACGTCCCGATAGAAACTCTGCAGCCGCGCGCGAACCGACGGGCGCGCGATCATTTTTGTATGGTTGCCCCACTCGGCGTGCGAAGTGTTGGCCATGACTAGTTCGCTCCTTCGTATTTCGATAGGTCTTCCGTGCTACCCACGAGGCGAAACACCTGGCCACCTGGGGCCTGGAAGTAGAGATGGGGATCGGGGACGTCGAGCACGCGAACGCCAAAGGCAACGATCCTTCGCCGCGCTTCTTCGACATCGTCGGCCTTCAACTCAAGAAAGATGGCCTTCAGGAAGTCCTCGTCGCTCAGCGCCTCCGCCGGGGCGTAACTGACGCCTTGGTCAGCCTCCACGCCCGCGCCTGACGCGTAGAGGAATCCGATATGGTAGTCGTCGCCGAGGCGGAAGTCGTCCTTGTCCTCGAACGCTCGCGTGTGGATGGCGCCCAGGACATCCCGGTAGAACGTCCGGATTCGGTCCCGCTCCGTTCGGCGAACGCGGACCGCCGCGTGATTACTGAAACTGACTTTGGTCATGATCGTTCTTGGTTGAGTCAAAGGATGACGGAGCCCGTCTCCAGCAGGGACTTGAGGTTGGCCATGATCTTCGGCCAGCCGCCGGAAACGCCGACGATGAGCTTCGAGTTGTCGCGCTCAATGGAATGGGTGATGGTGAGCTTCACGGCTTTCCCGGATGGCTCGAGCTCCATCGTGCAGAGCGAATCGCCTTCGGCTTTGAGCTCCGGTTTGTCCATATGCCGCCAGCGGATGATCAGGCGCCGGGGCGGGTTGGATTCGACGATTTCGCCGGCGTCGGTGACTTTCCCGTCGGCGTAGAGCATTTTCCACGGCGAGCCGGCGGTCCACTCGCTTTCGCAGTGCACGCCGAACCAGTACTGCTTCTGGAACTCCGGGTCGGTCAGCGCCGTCCACAGCTTCTCCGGGGTCGTGCGGATGTAGGTGACGTAGACGAAGGTCGACTTAGGCATGAGTGCTCTCCAGACGGCGTTTCAGGTCCGCCAGCGCCTTGAGGCGCGGCTTTTCGAACTTCGCGATCCAGCGGTCGTGCAGCTCCTGCAAAGGCACGGGGTTCAGAAAGTGCAGCTTCTCCCTGCCGCGCCGTATGGTGCTGACGAGGTTGGCTTCCTCCAGTAGGGCGAGGTGTTGGGTCACGCCTTGCCGGGTCATGTCCAGGTGGAGGCACAGCTCGGTTAGGGTCTGGCCGTCCCGCGCGTACAGCACGTCCAGGAGCTTCCGCCGGCTGGGGTCGGCCAGGGCGTGGAACAGCCGGTCGGGGTCCGGCCGGAGCCGGTTCATCCTCTCGGACCGGGGGGCGGGCAGGTCCCCGTTTCGACCCACGAGGTCAGGTCGTTGAGGTGGAGGCCCCACGCTTTCTCGATGGTGGCATAGATCTGCCACCCCTCACCGTCCCCGATGCCGCCGTGCGTCAGCGTCAGGAGGGTGCCGTTCCGGTGCGCCTGCAGGGAGAAGGTGACGGTGGTCGGCGTGGGGGAGAACACTTCCCAGGTGAACCCGAACAACTGGGGGGCTTTCACGGCCGTTACGTGCCCGCGTTCTCCCATGCCCGGAGCCCATTCCATGCTGAACGCGCCGCCGGGTTTCAATTCGACATCGACCTTCGGCACGAACCAACGCTCCAGTTCCCGCTTGGTGGTCAGCGCCGCGAACACGCGTTCGGGGAGCGCCTGAATGAACTGTTCCTTGGTGATGGTTCGCGTCGCCATGATCTCTCCACGTGCCCCAGGTTGTCGTCGAACATCAATAGGCAAGAGATTACTTGCCTATAATAGGCAAGTAATTGCTTGCGTCAATCCCGTCCCTGTCAGGCTTTCGTGGAGGGGAGGTTCGGGGCGGGTGGTCCCATCATCGTGCTGGACGTTCCTTGGCGGAACGCACGCCGCAAACCTGGGGGTCTGAGCCCTGCGGAATCACGCGCGCGGAGTCAGCGCGCCCGCATGAGTTGCGGCATCTCGAACACGTCATACCGAAAGCCGGCCGATGCCTGGATCGCGGGGTCGTTCTGCGTCAGGGCCTCGACCTGCGCGCGCTGTTCGACCTCCACGATCCCTACTCCCCACCCGCCGCTCGGGTCGGCGACGGGGCCGTAGAGGACGACCTGCCCGCGCTCCATCAAGCTGGTCCAATACGTGACATGCCTGCGCATGATAGAACGCTCGTCCTCGCTCATATCGCTGGGGAAGGTCGGGCGAGGCGGCACGAGTTTGCAAAGGAAGTATTTCACGATACGGCCCTCAAGTTGATGATCAGCGTCGCGACGTTGCGGTGAGCGACATCGGTGAGGGAAGGTCGAGCTTGCCCGGGGCTAGTCCCGAAGGCGCACCGCGCGTCCCTGGCGTTGGACGGTCCAGTGGACTGCATCCGGGCTGCTTTCCTGCCGCCACACGTAGGCGTCTCCTCCCGAGAAGTCGTTCACCGTGCGGTGGTAGAGGCTGTCCTCCGCCTTCCCCAGCCCGCCGTACGTCCAGACATGCCCGACAATCTGGAGGGGAACCGCCGGAGCGTCGTCGCCCGGCCGTGAAATCCCGTAATAGGCATACCGCCGCCGCGCCGAGTCGACGAGGAAGACGTTGACCGCGTAACGGACTCCCTGCGGGGTCGAGATCGTTTGCTCACAAATGACCGCCCGTTGTTGCGGTGAGCGGTGGCAGGTCGAGAGCGCGGACACACCGTGTGCCGTATCACTCTGCCAGGTGCCGACAATATCTTCGAGCCCGTCGTGATCGCGCGCCGGGACTTGGGCTACGGCGGCCTTGGTGATGAAGAGAGCGATCATGGTGGTCAGGTAAGTGCGGCGCAATGCGACTCCTCACGACGAAGTGTGAACCTGCGGCGGAGCGGTTCGACGCACTCTTGCTGGTCAGTCCGCGCCGCGCGTGAGCTCTCCCGGGGTCCGGTGAGGGGATACGGTCCCACCGCCACCGGCGATGACCAAGCGAGAAAGGTAGTGGCGCCAGCCCAGCGCATGCCGCTCCCGCTCCTCCCTGGGTAACCCGGAGTGCGCAATTGCCACCCGGGTGCCCGGACCCTCCGCCGTGAACGTGACCTCCAGGGTGCTCAGGCCCGGCGGCAGCTTGCTCGACCCCCGCCGACCCCACGAAATCACGAGGCGGCTCGGCCGATCCACCACGAGATACCGGCCCACCACTGCGCGATCGTCGAAGAAGAGCGTGAACTGCCCGCCGGGGCGGGGATCGAGCACCGCGCGGTCCCCCATCCAGCAGGCGAGGGCCGACGGATTCGTGAAGTACTCGAAGACGGCGGACGGCACCGCGGCGATGTAGATGGACTCACGGTACGGCTCATCCATGGCGGGATTCAACGGCCCGCTTCAGCCGCCGCAGTCCCGCCGGCCAAAGCTCGGCCAGGAACCGGTCCAGGGCGACCAACGCGTCGGGATTGACCACGTAGAGCCGGCGTTTGCCGTCCCTCCGCATCCGCACCAGGCGGGCGGCGGCGAGCACCTGCAGGTGCTGAGATACCGCCTGCTGGGTCACCTCGAAGTGATCGGCGATGTCGCCGGCGGACCGTGGGCCATCGCGGACGAGGCGCAGAATCGCTCGACGGCGCGGCTCGGCCAAGGCCCGCAACACCTGCTCGTTCCTCATGCCATCCAACCTAGTTTGCCGGACCCTGACACACAAGTCATTACTTGTACAAGCATATGATTGTACACTCTCCGACGAGGAACTTGCCGGGAGGCGATTTTCATGCACGTTGGAACGGAAACATCTCGAGCGGTGGTCCGCGCGTATCACGAGGCCTGGTCGAGCGGGCGGGTGCACGACGCGGTAGCGCGCCTGTCGCCCGATCTGACCGTCGAAGTGCCCGTGAACAGCTACCCCACTCGCGAATCGTTCGGAGCGGCGCTGCAAGGGTTCGGCCCGATGGTCAGGCACATCACCCTGCTCGCGGAATTTGTGGAGGGAGACGAGGCGATGCTCCTGTATGACCTCGACGTCTCCGGCCTCGGGGTGCTCCGGGTGGCCGAGCATTTCACGCTGTCCGGAGGCCGGATCACGAGGATTCGGCAGATCCATGACACGGTCGCCGTCCGTGCCGCTGGGCTGGCGGGAGAACGATGAAGGGGCGGAGGATGAAGCTTGGTGGCGCAGTGGCAATGCTGCTCGGCCTCCTGGGAGTGACCATGCAGGGGCCGACGGCCGTCCCGATCGCCGCCAATGCCGAGTACCGGCTCGTTCCGGTTGCCCGAACACAGCCCGACACCACGCGGTGGCAAGTCGAGCGCCGAGTGATGCACGATGCCAGCGGGGCCTGGGGCCTACAGGTGATGATCGTGACTCGGGCGGGCCGAACCTCATGGGATTCCGTACGGTTTGACCCAGTCACCCTGGCCCTCGTGTGGGAACGCTCGCTCGGACCTCCGGCAACGGTCATCACCGTCGCGGGCTCGCGACTCGAGGGTCGGCTGGGTACCGCGAAGGGCCCGCGGCCATTTGCCGCGGTGGCGTCCGGCCCAGTGTTCAGCTCCACCATGGACGACTTCGTGATTCAACGTTTGCCACTGGCCGAGGGCTCTCCGCGGGTGCTGGCATTCTGGGACGGCAGCCGGCTGGAACGGGACACGGTGCGGGTCAGGGAGAGCGGGGCCAAAGGCTGGGTCGTTGACTTCGCGGAGCCGTATGCCGTCGAGACGCTGTGGATCGATCGCGCCTCGCGCGGGATTCTCCGGCATACGTACCGGTGGCGGCGCGACGGGACGCAGTCCGAGGTCGCGGAGGATTGATGGCAACTTCCAGATGGTCGTGGGAGTGCAACACTGGATTGCCGTGGGCGCGGCGGCAGGCGGGATGGTTTCCGCCATGAGGCCAGTTGCCGTACCCAAGCGGTTCGCCGCCTTGACCCGTGGACTCCTCTCCAGCAGGAAGGGAATCGTCGTCGCCCCCGGGTTCGGGTCTAATCATGCCGTACTCAAGATCCGCGGAAAGGTCTTCGCGATCTTCATGCCGGATCAAATCGTCGTGAAACTGCCTCAGGACCGCGTGGAAGCGATGTGTCAGAAGCCGGGGTTCGCGCAGTTCGACCCACGCAAGAACGGGCAATTGATGAAGGAGTGGCTCATCGTGCCCGGTTCCGACCGCCGGCGAGTGGCACTGGCACGCGAGGCCCTGGAGTTCGTTGCCAAGCCGCGGTCGTCCTGAAGCACGAACCCCGTCCCCGCATGAGGCCTGCCTCGCCACAAGTGCGACGGACTCTGGGATCGGTCTGGTCGTAGCGCCGTGACGGGGCCGGGCCCCGGCTCGCGGCGAACCACAGGCTCATTGCCCCTGTCGCAAGAGCGCCCCACCGCTGTCGCAAAATCGCCCTAACGGGCGTTCGACCGAAGCCACACCCTAGGCGCTGGGAAACTTCCCGCGGTCACACCGGGCGGCTATGATAGCGCCCGGTTCAGGTTCCCCTTGACCTTCTCCGAGGAACAAGCCGGGTGGCTCGCAAACAGTCTACGAGAAAGACTAAGAAGCCGAAGCCTGCCAGCGGAGCAACCGTCGGCTACGAAGCCGAGCTGTGGGCCATGGCCGACGCCCTCCGCGGCAGCATGGACGCCGCCGAGTACAAACACGTCGTCCTCGGCCTGATCTTCCTCAAGTACATCTCCGACGCCTTCGAAGAACATCACGCGCAGCTCCTAGCTGACAAGAGCGGGGGTGCAGATCCAGAAGATCCCGACGAGTACCGGGCGCACAACACTTTTTGGGTTCCCCCGGAGGCGCGTTGGGCCCACCTGAAGGCCCAGGCGAAGCAGTCAACCATCGGTCAACTCGTGGACGATGCCATGACCGGCATCGAGCGGGACAACCCGTCCCTGAAGGACGTTCTGCCCAAGGACTACGCCCGAACCGGTCTCGACAAAGCCCGCCTCGGCCAGTTGATCGACTTGGTCTCGAACATCAAAGTCGGCGACCAGGAAAGCCGGGCGAAGGATGTCTTGGGTCGGGTCTACGAATACTTCCTCTCTCAGTTCGCGAGCGCCGAGGGGAAAAAGGGCGGGGAGTTCTACACGCCCCGCTGTGTGGTCAAGCTGCTGGTAGAGATGCTCGAGCCCTACAAAGGGCGGGTCTACGACCCGTGCTGCGGATCGTCCGGGATGTTCGTCCAGTCGGTCGAGTTCATCCGCTCCCATGCCAATGGGAACGGGAACGGGGGCAAGGCGAAGGGCGATATCTCGATTTACGGCCAGGAATCGAACTACACGACCTGGCGGCTGGCCAAGATGAACCTGGCCATCCGGGGCATCGAAGGGCAGATCGCGCACGGCGACACGTTCCACGACGACCGAAACCCAGATCTCAAGGCCGATTTCATCCTCGCTAATCCCCCATTCAATGTCAGCGATTGGCGCGGCGAGCTATTGCGGGATGACAAGCGCTGGACATACGGCGTGCCCGCTGCGGGTAACGCGAACTTCGCCTGGGTGCAGCACATCATCTACCACCTGGCCCCAGCGGGTCTTGCAGGTTTCGTGCTCGCTAACGGCTCGATGTCCTCCAACCAGTCTGGTGAAGGGGAAATCCGGAAGAACATCGTCGAGGCAGACCTGGTGGAGTGCATGGTTGCGCTGCCGGGTCAGCTCTTCTACGGCAGCCAGATCCCCGTGTGCTTGTGGTTCCTCGCGCGTGACAGAAAGAACGGACGCTTCCGTGACCGTCGGGGGCAGGTGCTGTTCGTGGATGCCCGGAAACTGGGCAAGATGGTGGATCGGACCCACCGCGAGCTGACGGATGAGGACATCGCGCGGATCGCCGGCACCTATCACGCGTGGCGAGGCGAGAAGGGCGCCGGGCAGTACGGCGACGTGGCGGGGTTCTGCAAGAGCGCCACGCTTGACGAGATCCGGAAGCACGGGCACGTGCTGACGCCCGGCCGCTACGTCGGCGCCGAGGCGCAGGAGGACGATGGGGAGCCGTTCGAGGAGAAGATGAGGCGGCTCGTCGCGACGTTGCGAGAGCAGCAGGCTGAGGCTTCGAAGCTCGACACCGCGATCGACACTAGTCTTAGGGAACTGGGATATGGCTAAAGCCAAGGGTAGGGACCAGCGGCCGTCCAACAATGAGATTCGTCACATCATGCTCCGGTACTTCTATGACCGGAACAACAACGCCACGAGTGCTCGCGGGAAGAAGGGTTCGGCGGTCAAGATAAGGGATGTGAAGAGGGAGCTAAAGACCTCGCACGGTCTCACACAGCCAGAAGTTCAGAGCAACCTCACGTACCTGATCAGCCAAGGTTGGGTCGAGGAGCACAAAGTTGAAAAGTCCTTTACGACTCCCCGTGGAGCGGAGGTTCCTTCGAGTACAAGCTTCTATCAAGTCACTGCTGCCGGTATCGACAAGATCGAAGGCGAGGGGGAATTCACGATGCCCAGGTTCCACGGAGTCAAGATCGAAGCGACAGGGCAGAACATCATCACCTTAGGCGACGGCAATCAGATCAACGCGCAGTTCAATGATCTGGGCGCGGCTCTGGTTGAACTCCGCGATGCAATAACTCGCTCAACGGTGGCCGAGGCAGAGAAGCTCTCCTTCGTCGCTGACATCGAAACAGTGCAGTCGCAGCTCGCCAAGCCTTCTCCGAATAAGGGGATAGTCGCAGCGGCGTGGGAGACGATCAAGGGCGCTGCCGCAATCGACGGCTGCGCACATCTCGTTGCGAAGGTCGCGGGGCTGATATCCGGTATGCTTCCGTGAATCGAGAAGCACACTCGATCGCCGGCGTCGGAGTCGACCCGAAGGGCTTCTGGTATGGCGGGTGAGTGGCTCGAGCGAGAGCTGGCTGACCTAATCGAGAACTTTGATGGCGTGCGTGTGCCGGTGAAGGAGGCTGACCGCCACCCCGGCCCATATCCCTACTACGGCGCCTCAGGCGTCGTGGATCATGTCGATAAGTATCTCCTTGACGGCGAGTACCTCTTGATCGCCGAAGACGGAGAGAACCTCCGAACGCGGAATACTCCTGTGGCATTCATTGCGCGCGGGAGGTTCTGGGTCAACAACCACGCGCACGTCGTTCGCGGAAACTGTCAGGCGGATACGCGGTTCCTGATGTATGCCCTTTCTGCGGCGGACATCAGCGGGTACTTGACTGGGTCGACGATGCCGAAGTTGACTCAGGGCAACATGAACAGAATTCCCCTGCTGACACCTCCCCTTCCCGAACAACGAGCCATCGCCCACATCCTTGGCACTCTGGACAACAAGATCGAGCTGAACCGACGGATGAGTGAGACGCTGGAAGCGATGGCGCGCGCGCTCTTCAAGTCGTGGTTCGTGGATTTCGATCCTGTACGGGCCAAAGCTGAAGGCCGGGATTCCGGTCTTTCCGAGGCTGTCACCGACCTGTTCCCGACGCGGTTTGTCGACTCGGAACTCGGAGAGATTCCGGATGGGTGGGAAATCAAGCCGATCGGCGATCTCGCCGAGGTCGTTGGTGGCAGCACGCCCAAGACGGAGCGGGCCGAGTATTGGGAGGGCGGCACCCATCGCTGGGTCACACCAAAGGACTTGTCGGGCCTTTCGATGCCGGTGCTGCTCGACACGGAGCGGAGCATCACTGACGCCGGTCTGGGACAGATCAGTTCCGGCTTGCTGCCGCAGGGCACGGTCCTGCTTTCGTCTCGCGCACCAATCGGCTACCTCGCTATCACCGAGGTGCCGGTAGCCGTCAATCAAGGCTTCATCGCAATGAAGCCGCGGCGCGGCGTGTCGAATCTGTTCCTACTTCGCTGGGCGAGTGAGGCGCACGGTGAAATTGTCAGTCACGCCAACGGCTCAACCTTTCTGGAAATCAGCAAGACCAATTTTCGACCGATTCGGACCATTGCGCCGAGTGGGCCGGTCATGAAAGCCTTCGACCTCCTGTCACAGCCTATGTATCACAAGGTGGTCGAGCATGAGCGTGAGTCCCGCACACTTGTCGCCCTGCGCGATGCCCTGCTGCCGAAGCTGCTCACCGGTGAGCTCCGTGTCTCAGAGGCTGAGCCATTTGTTCGCCAGCCAGGCCATGCGCCCACCTAAGTGGGTAAGTGACGTGCGATGACGTTCGCGAGGAAGAGGTCTGACACGCTCGTGAGTACTATTGAGCGGCAATATGGGATTGATCTGCACGCTCGATCCGACATGACCCTCGGGGGGCTCTTGCGTTTGCGGGGCTTTGGCTCTTGGAGCGAGTTCCTACAGGCCCACCGGGGTCGAGCGAGGAGCCATGCGAGGCGTCGCCGGGTGTTCCTGAGTTTTCATGCTGAGGATCTTCGGCAGGTTGGCGGATTTCGTCTAATGATCCGCAACCCGAACGTCGACCTGACTCTATTCGAGCCTAGCGCCGGTCAGCCCGT
>DATEGY010000149.1:0-6654 GCA_035279865.1 Gemmatimonadales bacterium
CGCGGATCGATACCAGCTCGGCGAGGGCTTCCTTGTGGACCTGCGTCCACTGGCCCTCGTCGTACTCCCCCACCGCATGGCGAAGCTCCGCCTCCGAGAGCGCCTCGGCGGCGTCCGCTTCCTTCTCCTGAAGGTCCTTCAACACTTGGCGGCGTTGCGCGATGACCTCCCGTGCCGCCTCCATGTGGTTCTTGAGCTCTTTGATGACGGTGATGAGGCGGGTTTCGTAGTCGGAGCGGACGCGCCCCCGCACGGCGGCGGGCGTAGCATCCGCCGCCGCGTCGATGCGGGCAATCCAGGACTCGAGTTGCCGCCGCTCATCCAGCAGGCGCTGGATCGCGGCGGTGCCTTTAGAAGGCGTCTTGGCCATCAGGGCGCTCCGACCACGTGTAAGGACCGATCAGCACGGAAGATACAAACCTAGGGCGTATCGTGCACGATGCGGCCCGCGACCAGGGTCATCCGGACCCGCCCGGTCACCCGGCGGCCCCCGAAAGGGGAGTTCCGGCTCTTGGAGTGAAACCGGGCCGGGTCAACCGTCCAGGGCTCCGTGACGTCCAGCACGCAGATGTCGGCCACGGCCCCGATACGGAGGCCCCCCCCGGGGAGGTGGAAGGCCCGGGCGGGCGCCGTGCTCATCCGGTTGATCAGCTCGGGCAGGCTCAGCACGCCGCCCTCCACCAGCTCCGTGTACATCACGCCGAAGGCCGTTTCCAGTCCGATGATGCCGAAGGGTGCGTCGTCGAAGGCGGCATCCTTTTCGTCGTAGGCATGCGGCGCGTGATCGGTGGCGATGCAGTCGATCACGCCGTCCACGAGCCCCTGCCGGAGCGCCGCCACGTCGGCCGCCTCCCGCAGCGGAGGGTTCATCTTCGCATGGGTGTCGTAACCCTCGCAGGCGTGGTCGGTCAGTGTGAGATGGTGCGGCGTCACCTCCGCGGTCACCCGGACGTGCCGTTCCTTGGCGCGGCGGATCAGCTCCACGGACCCCCTGGTCGACATGTGACACAGGTGCACATGCCCACCGGACAGCTCGGCGAGCAGGAGATCGCGCGCAACCATGATCTCTTCCGCCGCCGCCGGGATCCCCTTGAGGCCCAGGCGGGAGGACACGAGTCCTTCGTGCATGACCCCGCCCGCGAACAAGGTCGGCTCCTCGCAGTGATCGGCGACCGGAATGCCGAAGGTCCTGGCGTACTCGAGCGCGGTGCGCATGAGGTGACTGGAGGCGACCGGCTTGCCGTCATCGGACACCGCGACGGCCCCCGCGCCCACCATCTCGCCGAACTCGGCGAGCTTCTCGCCTTTCTGTCCCACCGACACCGCGCCGATCGGGTAGACGCGCGCGAGTCCGGCACGCACCGACTGGCGGACGATGAACCCCACCGCGGCCTGGTTGTCGGTCACGGGATCCGTGTTCGGCATCGCGCACACGGCCGTATACCCGCCCGTGACCGCGGCGCGCGCCCCCGAGGCGACCGTCTCCTCGTCCTCGTTGCCGGGTTCGCGGAAGTGGACGTGGATATCCACGAGCCCCGGGGCGACGATCCGTCCAGTCACATCCCGCGTCTCGGCGCCGTCCGGCGCGCCCAGTCCCTGCCCGATCCCGGCGACCTTCCCGTCCTGCACCAGGAGGTCCGTCACCTGATCGACGTCGCGGCTCGGGTCGATGACCCGCCCGCCCTTGAGGAGAAGCGGCTTGCTCACTCCGCGCCTCCCGACCGCTTGGCCGCGTCGGCCAGCTCGGGCTTGCCGCCCGCGAGCAGATAGAGCACCGCCATCCGGATCGCCACCCCGTTGGTCACCTGATCGAGGATCACACTGTGCGGTCCGTCGGCCACGCGGCTGTCGATCTCCACGCCGCGGTTCATCGGTCCCGGATGCATGATCGTGATGTCGCGCTTCACCTGCGCCAGCCGTTCCTGGGTCACCCCGAAGACGCGGTAGTACTCCCGGAGGGAGGGGATGAAGCCCCTCTCCATCCGCTCGAGCTGAAGCCGGAGCACATTGAGGACGTCGGCCCACTCCATCGCGGCCTCGATCCGGTCGAACACCTGGACCCCCAGCTCTTCGATCCCGCGCGGCAGGAGCGTGCGCGGACCGCAGACGCCCACCTCGGCGCCGAGCTTGGTCAGCCCCCAGATGTTGGAACGGGCGACGCGGCTGTGCAGGATGTCGCCGACCAGACAGACCTTGATGCCGTCGATCCGCCCGTGGCGGTCCCGGATCGTCAGGAGGTCGAGCAACCCCTGCGTCGGGTGTTCGTGCTTGCCGTCGCCTGCGTTGATGACATTCGACCGGATTCGCGAGCCCAGGAATTGCGCCGCGCCCGACGACCCGTGCCGGATCACGACCATGTCGATCCGCATGGCTTCGAGGTTCCGGGCGGTGTCGACGAGCGTTTCGCCCTTCGAGACCGACGACCCCGACGCCGCCACGTTCACCGTGTCCGCCGAAAGGCGCTTCTCGGCGAATTCGAACGAAATCCGGGTGCGCGTCGAGGCTTCGAAAAAGAGATTGACGATGGTTTTCCCGCGGAGCGCCGGAACTTTCTTGATGGGCCGTTCCGAGACCTCTTTGAACGGCTCCGCGGTATCGAGAATGAGCCGGATCTGCTCGGGAGAGAGGTGCTCGAGGCCGACCAGGTCCTTCCCGAGTGTCATCACGTTCCGGTCCCCCGCACCACGCTCACCTCGTCCTTGCCGTCCAGCTCTTGAATCGACACATCCACCCGGTCCTGGGGACCCGTCTTCACGGCCTTCCCCACCACATCCGCCGCGATGGGCAGCTCCCGGCCACCGCGATCGACCAGCACACAGAGGGAAATCCGGCGCGGGCGCCCGAAATCCGTCAGCTCGTCGAGCGCGGCGCGGACGGTCCGCCCCGTGTACAGCACGTCATCAACGATCACCACATGGCGGCCCGAGAGATCGCCCGGAATGCGGGTTTCCCCGATCACCGGCTTGGGACCGACGGTTTCCAGATCATCCCGGTACAGGGTGATGTCGAGGGCGCCACGCGGGATGGAGACGCCTTCATCTTTTTCGATCATCTGGGCCAGGCGCTCGGCCAGCTCCACGCCCCGCCGCTGGATGCCGATGAGCACCAGCTGGTCGGCCGCCGGGGCCAGCTCCAGGACCTCGACCGCCATACGCTGAAGCGCCCGCGCAAAGGCACGGGCGTCGAGGAGAATGCTGCGATCGTTGTGGGGGGTCATTCCGAGCGTGAAAGGTAACTAGGGCACCACCGGGGTCAACGGCGGGCCCCCCGCGAGTACCGCCTGCACGTTCGCGACGGCCGTCTCGGCCATTTTCCGCCGGGTGCCGAGGGTGGCCGAGCCGATGTGCGGCAACAGGACCGTGCGGGGGGCGGCCCGGAGACGGGGATGGATGTCCGGCTCGTCCGTGAACACATCGAGTCCGGCCGCACCGAGGCGCCCTTCCTCCAGCGCGATGGCCAGCGCCTCCTCCCGGACCAGGTCCCCGCGGGAGGTGTTGATCAGAATGGCGCCCGGCTTCATCAGTCCCAGCGTCTCCGGATTGATCATCCCCTGCGTCTCGGGCGTCTTCGGGACGTGCAGGGTCACGACGTCGCACTCCTTGAGGAGCGGCTTGAGCTCGAGCCTCCGCGCGCCGGTGGCCTGTTCGAAACCGGGCTTGGGTGTCCGCGACGCGTAGCGGATCTTCATACCGAATCCGAGCGCCCGCTTCCCCACCGCCTGCCCGATGCGCCCCGCGCCCACGATCCCGAGCGTCGCGCCGTCGAGCTCGAGACCGAGGAGGAGTTGGGGGTGCCAGCCACTCCATGCGCCGCTCTTCACCAGCTCCACCCCCGCCAGCAGTCGGCGCGCACAGGCCAGAATGAGTGCCCACGTGAGATCGGCCGTGGCGGCGGTCAGGACGTCCGGCGTGTTGGTCACGACGATGCGGCGCATTTCGGCGGCGACCAGATCGACGTTGTTGTATCCCACGGCACAATTGGCGACGATCCGCATCTGGGGCAGGCGCTTGAACTCGGTCCC
The DNA here is from genome assembly GCA_035279865.1 of Gemmatimonadales bacterium. Lineage (GTDB taxonomy): Bacteria > Gemmatimonadota > Gemmatimonadetes > Gemmatimonadales > GWC2-71-9 > 40CM-2-70-7. Next base: position 4,022 of record DATEGY010000149.1, read on the forward strand.
CCCCATCCAGCGGGAGAGGAGCGGAATGGCGGCGACGAAGTCACCCCCCGGGGTCGGTTCGTCGGCGCGGAGCCACGTGACGTCCAGACCGTCGAGGAGTGAGGGGTCGATCAGCTCCCGCAGCTCGGCCGCCACCAGCACGGGGAAGCCGGTCACACCGCTCCCCGCCGCAACTTGCCGCGGTCCACTTTGCCGAGGTGCGTGCGCGGCAAGGCGTCGACAAACGAGATCTCCCGAGGTGCCTTGAACGGCTCGAGGCGGTCGCGCACGAAGGCCTTCAGCTCTTCGGCCAGATCGGCGCGTCGCTCGAGGGTGACGACATACGCGTGGGGTTTGACCAGTCCGCCGTCGCCGGTCACCCCCACCACGGCGGCTTCGCGCACGGCTGGGTGCTGGAGCAGGCAGCTCTCGACTTCCTGCGGGGACAGCCACTTCCCGGACACCTTGAGCATCTCATCGGCGCGCCCGTGATGGGTGAAATACCCGTCCGCGTCCCGCGAAATGAGATCTCCGCAGACCACCCACTCGCCACGGAACGTCCGCTGCGTCTTCTCCTGGAGCTGCCAGTATCCCAGCCCCTGGGAGTTTCCGCGGACCCACAGGAGGCCGACGTCGCCCTCGGGAACCTCCGTCCCGTTCTCGTCCGCGGCCTTCACGTCAAACCCGGGCACCACCTGACCGAGGGTCCCCGGCTTCACCGCCCCGACGCGGTTCGTGAGGAAGATGTGCCACATCTCCGCGGTTCCGAGTCCATCGAGGAGCTCGATCTGGAAGGTGTCCTTCCAGCGGCGGTATAGCTCCACCGGAAGCGCTTCTCCCGCCGAGGTCGCGAACCGGAGGCTGGAGAGGTCCTGCCGGGGGGCATCCGGATGACTCACCATCCGGTTCACCATCGTCGGCACGTTGATCAGGATGGTCGGCCGGTGCCGCGCGATCCGTGCGAACAGCGCTTCGGGTGTCGACGCCTCTTCGAACAGAATGGTCCGGGCACCCACGGAGAATGGAAAGAACAGGTTCGCGCCCATGGCGTATCCGAAGAACAGCTTCGGTACGGACAGCGTGACGTCGTCGGGGCCGTATCCCAGAACCCCCTTCGCGTAACACTCGGTGGTGTTCGCGTACGACCGGTGGGTCTGGACCACCGCCTTGGGCTGGCCCGTCGTCCCCCCCGAGAAGAGCCAGATGGCGGGATCGTCCCGATGGGCGGGGAAGGTCTCGATCGAGTCGGGGAGCGCGTCGAGCCGCAATCCCACCTCGGGCCCATCCACGCGAAGCACCGTCTTCAACGCGCGGGCACCGGAGGCGGCCGCCACGAACGCCTCCCCGGAGGGTCCGGCGACCAGGGCGGCGGCGGCGCGGGTGTAGTCGTAGAAATACGCGATCTGCTCGAACGACAGCTGCGGGTTGACCATCACTACCACGGCGCCAATCTTGAGGATGCCGAACAGCGCCCCCACGAATGCCGGGCCGTCCGGAAGCGCGATGATCACCCGTTGTTCGGGGTCGACTCCCGACTCGCGCAACAGATGCGCGTAGCGGCTCGCCAGGCGGTCGACTTCCGCGTACGTGAACGTTCCCTGATCCGTAAGCAGCGCCGGCCGCGCCCCCTCACCCTCGGCAACGCGGGCTGTCAGAAAATACTCGGCGATGTTGAACCGTTCCGGAGGATCGAAGACCATATGATGGAAGGAATCTGGTGCCGGTTCGCGCCCTGAGCGAGTTGTCCTGGACCGACATCCAGGCGCTTGACCGCGCGCGCGTGGTCGCCATCCTTCCCCTCGGCGCCGTCGAAGCGCACGGTCCGCACCTGCCTCTCGGCACCGACATCATCATCGCCGAGGCCATGGCCCGGGCCGGCGCGGACCTGCTCGCCGGGCGCGGGCTTGAGCCGCTCCTGCTCCCCAGCCTCGCCTACGCGCCCGCCCCCTACGCCGCCGACTTCCCCGGGACCATCTCGATCGATCCGCAGGCGGTGACCTCCACCATTCAGTCGATCGCGTCCAGCGTCTCCCGCCACGGGATCCGGTACCTGGCGCTGGCCAATGCGCACTTCGATCCCGCCCACGTGCGCGCGCTCAGGAACGCCACCGGCACCGACGCCACCCTGATCTTCCCCGACCTGACCCGGCGGGCGCTGGCGCAGCGGCTCACGGACGAATTCCAGAGCGGCGCCTGTCATGCCGGCCGCTATGAGACCTCGATCGTCATGGCGGCCCGGCCCGAGCTGGTCCATGAGACTCTGCGGACCGCCCTCCCGGCGAACCACCACTCCCTGGTGGAAGCGCACGCGGCAGGACAGACCACCTTCAAGGCAGCCGGTGGCGCGGACGCCTACTTCGGCGCTCCGGCCGAAGCGAGCGCAGCCGAGGGGCGGGAGTCGATTGCGATGCTGGGAGCGATTCTGGCGGACGCGGTGCTGGAGGCCCTGGCGTGAACCTCGCGGGCAAGCGTGCGGTGATCACCGGCGGAGGCCGCGGGATCGGAGCCGCGATCGCGAAGGTCCTCGCCGACGCCGGCGTGGGCGTGCTGGTCGCCGCCCGCTCCCAGTCAGAGGTCGACGCAGTCGCCAAGGCCCTCCGTGCCCAGGGGCACCGCGCCGGCGCTGCCTCGGCGGATGTCTCCCGCCCCGAAAG
>DATEGY010000150.1:0-8084 GCA_035279865.1 Gemmatimonadales bacterium
AATCCCATCACCCTGGGCCCCGACCGGCCCCTGCGCGAAGCCCTGAAGATGATGGAGCGCTTCCGGATTTCGGGCGTGCCGATCGTGGACTCGGCGGGCAAGCTCGTCGGGATCATCACCAACCGGGACCTCCAGTTCGAGCGCCAGCTCGACCGTCCCCTCAGGGAGGCGATGACCAAGAACAACCTGGTCACGGCACCGGTGGGCACGACCCTGGAGGAGGCGGAGCGTCTGCTCGGCAAGCACCGCATCGAGAAGCTTCCGGTGGTCGACAAGGACGGTGTGTTGAAGGGCCTGATCACCATCAAGGACATTTTCAAGCGCAAGGAGCACCCGGACGCCAACAAGGACCAGCATGGCCGGCTCCGGGTGGCGGCGGCGGTGGGCGGAACACCGGAAGCCAAGGCCAGAGCCCAGGCACTCCTCGACGCCGGGTGCGATGTGATCGTGGTCGACTCCGCGCACGGGCATTCGCAGGGCGTGCTCGACACCGTCCAGCTCCTGCGGGAGTCGTTCCCCGACGCCCAGCTCATCGCGGGGAACGTCGCGTCCGCCGCCGGTGCGAAGGCCCTGGCGGAGCGCGGTGTCGATGCCGTGAAGGTCGGCGTCGGTCCCGGGTCCATCTGCACGACGCGCGTGGTCACGGGCGTGGGCGTTCCGCAGATCACGGCGATTCTCGACGCCCTGTCCGGCGCGGGAGATATCCCGGTGATCGCCGACGGCGGCGTGAAGTACTCCGGGGACATCGTGAAAGCCCTGGCGGCGGGAGCGTCGAGTGTCATGATGGGCTCGATGCTGGCCGGCACCGAAGAGAGCCCGGGGGAGTCGTTCCTGCTGGAAGGCCGCCGTTTCAAGGTTATCCGCGGGATGGGCTCGCTTTCGGCCATGGAGGAGGGATCCGCGGACCGCTACTTCCAGGAGGGCGAGGTCTCGCCGACCAAGCTCGTTCCCGAGGGCATCGAAGGCCGGGTGCCGTACAAGGGGCCGGTGTCGGACGTGATCTTCCAGATGGTCGGGGGACTTCGGAGCGGCATGGGGTACTGCGGGGTGTGCGACATCAAGGCACTGCGGACCGAGACCGAGTTCCTGACCATCACCTCTGCGGGACTGCGCGAATCGCACCCGCACGACGTCGTCATCACGCGCGAAGCACCGAATTACAGCCTTTAGTCGCCGCCGGACTGCTTGACACCCCCGGGCCCGGGGCCTATTCTGGCGCCCGGCTCGCCTGTCTGCCGTCGTTTCGTAAGTCTCATCCCAAATGAGGGACTATGGACCTGTTCCGACGGAAAAGCGTCACGGCTTTGCAGGCCGAAGCCGAGACCGATCACTCGCTGAAGCGCGCCCTGGGGGCGCTGAACCTCACGGCGCTCGGCATCGGCGCGATCATCGGCACCGGCATCTTCGTGCTCACCGGGACGGTGGCGGCGGTGAACGCCGGACCCGCCGTGGTGCTGTCGTTCACCATCGCCGGCGTGGCGTCGATCTTCGCGGCGCTCTGTTACTCCGAATTCGCGTCCCTCGTGCCCATGGCGGGCAGTGCCTACACCTACGGCTATGCCACGCTGGGTGAGCTGTTCGCCTGGATCATCGGCTGGGACCTGGTGCTCGAGTACGCGCTGGGGGCGGTGACCGTGGCGATCGGGTGGTCGGGATACGTCGTCAGCTTCCTCAAGGAAGTCGGCATCAACATTCCGCCCACGCTTGCGGCAGCGACCGGGACGGACATTTTGGCCGCCGATGGGAAGACCGTGATTGGGCATGCCGTGTTCAACCTTCCTGCCATCATCATCATTGCGTTGGTGACATGGTTGCTGGTCGTGGGCATCAAGGAATCGGCGAATTTCAACAACATCATCGTGCTCGTGAAGGTGGCGGTGGTGCTGCTCTTCATTGTATTCGCGGTCCACGCCATCAATCCTGCGAACTGGCATCCGTTCATGCCTCCCGCCACCGACGACACGGGCCAGCACTTCGGCTGGTCGGGCGTCATGGCCGGGGCGGGGGTGGTGTTCTTCGCCTACATAGGATTTGACGCCGTCAGCACCGCGGCGCAGGAAGCGAAAAACCCGCAACGCGACATGCCGATCGGCATCATCGCGTCGCTCCTCATCTGTACCGTGCTCTACATCATCGTGTCAGGTATCGCGACGGGCGTCATGAGCTACAAGGATTTGAACGTTCCCGACCCGATCGCGGTGGTAGCCGACCACGCCGGGCTGGGCGCCGCCATGCGCATCATGATCAAGCTCGGTGCCATCGCGGGTCTCTCGTCCGTGATCCTGGTCATGTTGCTCGGCCAGTCCCGCGTCTTCTGGAGCATGTCCAAGGACGGCCTGCTGCCCCAGTTCGTGAACAAAATCCATCCCAAGTACCAGACGCCATACATCACGTCGATCATCACCGGAGTCTTCGTGGCGCTGTTCTCGGCCATCCTGACGGTCCGCGAAGCGGCGAGCCTGGTGTCGATCGGCACCCTGCTGGCATTCGTGATCGTCTCGATCGGTGTCATGGTGCTGCGGGTGCGCGAACCGAACCTGACGCGGCCCTTCAAGACACCGGCCGTATTCGTCGTCGCCCCGCTGGGCGCGATCTCGGCCTTGTACCTGATGATTTCCCTGCCGATGACGACCTGGATCCGGCTCGTGGTGTGGTTCGCCATCGGGCTCGTGATCTACTTTGGCTGGAGTGTCAGGAATTCGAAGCTGGCGAAGACGAACAGCTAACGACGCGGGGGACAAGAGGGTGGGGGGACATCGTACGGGGGCACCGTACGGTTTCCCCCTACGTTTTTCCCACACGTCTCTCCCTCACGTAGCTTTCCTGCCATGACGCCGATCCCCATTCCCCCCGAACGAGCCGCGGCCTCCAGGAGCATGGTCGCCCTCTTCTCTCCCAATACCCGCATCGCCCTGACGACGCACGTCAATTCGGACGGGGACGGACTGGGGAGTGAAGTGGGCCTCTGGCATCTCCTCCATCAGCGTGGTTGCCTGGTTTCGATCGCCAATCCCACGCCCATCCCGGACCGCCTCCAGTTCCTCGTGCCCGAGGGCGCGGACGCGACCGCACACGCGGCGAAGGCGATCGCCAAGGCGAACGCGGTCGTGGTGCTCGACATCTCGGACCTGGGACGGCTGGGGGACCTGGGACCGGCGGTCCGCGAGTCCGGTGTGCCGGTCGCCTGCATCGATCATCACGTCAGTCCAGGCTCTCTCCCCGACGGCCCCCGGCTGGTCGCGCCCGAAGCGACGGCCACCGCGGAGCTGGTCTACGATCTCGCGGCGGCTTTGGGATGGGAGATCCCGACCGAGGCCGCACGGGCCCTCTACGTGGGGCTCCTGACCGACACCGGCGGATTCCGGTTCTCGAACACCACACCCCGCTGTCTCCTGGTGGCCAGCGCGCTGCTCGCGCGCGGGCTGGATCCGGAGTCGATCTATGAGCAGGTCTATGCGAGCGCGCCCGAGGGCCGCGTGCGGCTCCTCGCGGACGTGCTGTCGACCCTCGTGGTGGAGCGGGAGTCGGGGCTGGCGTGGGTCACCGTCCCTCCCGGGGCGATCGAGAAGCACGGGGCGACCGCCGACGACCTCGACGGCATCGTGGAGCATCCCCGGTCCATCGCCGGGGTACGACTGGCCTTGCTCTTCCGGCAGATCGCCGGGGGCAAGGTGAAGGTTTCATTTCGCTCCATGGGGAGCGTGGATGTCGCGCAGCTGGCACACCAATTCGGTGGTGGAGGTCACGCCAAGGCCTCGGGCGCGTCGGTGGACGGGCCCCTGGCGGATGCCCAGACCCGGGTCCTCGAGGCCGCCCGCCACTACCTCAACGGACGCTGACAGCGTCCGGCTCACCCCGTCCGTATGTTCTTGACCATGAGACTCGTCACGACCTGCATCATCACGATGACGGCAGCGACGGCCGTCGCCATGCCGGCGGCCGCGCAAACGGGGACCCCTCTGTTCAACGGGACCCTCTCCGGCTGGGAGCACGTCGGTCCCGGTTCCTTCACGGTCGACACCGGCGTCCTGATGACGCACGGCGGCATGGGACTCCTCTGGTATCCCAGGCGCAAGCTCGGCAACGAAGTGATCCGCGTGGTATTCTGGCCTTCGGACTCGAGCTCCAATTCCGGCGTGTTCATCCGCATTCCGGAGAAGCCCACCGAACCGTGGATGCCGGTCAACAAGGGATATGAAGTGCAGATCGACAACGCCGAGGACGACTACCATGTCTCCGGTGTGCTGTATTCGCTGACCAGGGCGCTGGCGCGGCCGGGGAAAGCCCGCCAGTGGAACACACTGGAGATCACGCTCGACGGGCCGCATACGACGGTGCGGCTGAACGGGGACCTGGTGACCGACTACACCGAGGGCCAGCCGGTGCCGCCCAAGAAGCAGACCTGGGAGCCCGACCGCGGCCGGCGGCCCGACTTCGGGTACATCGGCCTCCAAAACCACAGCGACGCAGATACGGTGTATTTCAAGGAAATCAGCGTGCGCCCGTTGCATCCTTGATGGAGGTGCTCATGCGCAGAGCGGCGATCGGGATCCTGTTGCTGGCGGCAGCGGCAGCGTGTGAACCCACCGTGAACAACGGCATTTTCGACATCGGCGGGTCGGGTGGAGGCGGCGGTGGCGGCGGATCCGGTGGCGCCGCGACGCACCTGGTGTTCACGGCTCAGCCCCAGAACACGCAGGCGACCGCGGCGATGGCCGGCTCGGTCGTCGTGCAGGCGGAAGACGGCGTGGGCGCGGTCGATACGGGCTACGCGGAAATCGTGACCCTGACCTTCTCGGCAAACCCGGACGGGGCGACGCTGGGGGGGAACGTCAGCGTCAACGCGATCAACGGCGTGGCGACGTTCTCCAACCTCACGATTGACAAGGCCGACACGGGCTACGTGCTGCTGGCGACCTCCGGGGCCCTGACGACGGCGGTGTCCGCGAAGTTCACGATTACACCGTAGCGCTAGACGTCTAGACGTCTAGACGTCTAGTGTTTGACCGGGGTCACCCGGATCATCACCACCGCATGTGGCGCCACCGTCGCCGTGTACTCGGCGCGGAAGGTTCCCCGGGCGGCGTGAGCCCACAGATCCCGCACGGACCCCGAATCGGCGCGTAGCCCCAGCCGGTGAAACGGGGCCGTGATCGCGGTGGGTACCCCCGCACGGTTGAGCAGCACCGCCGCCGCCGACCCATCGGCCAGGGGCTTGGCCCAGACCTGGATCTCCGGGGTCGGCTCCCACACCACCACGCCCTGCACTCCCAATGAATCCTGATCCACGGCGATCACTTCGGCGTTCTCGAGGATGGTCTTCGTCGCGGGCGTCAGGGACCGGAGATCGTTGCCCGCGATGAGCGGGGCGGCCTCGATGGCCCAGAGCGAGAAATGTGCGCGGTACTCGTCGTCCGTCATCCCGCCATTGCCGACTTCGAGCATGTCCGGATCATTCCACGCTCCGGGGCCGGCGGCCGCCGGATGCTGGGCCGACTGGTCCAGGTTGCCGAGCATGGAGCTCCACGAATCCGAAATGTCGTCCGTGGTGCGCCAGAGGTTTCCGACTTTGGGAGCCCAGTTCCACGGCTGGTTGTAGCCCCATTCGCAGAGCGAGAGCACGATAGGACGCCCGGTGGCCGCGAGGGCGTCCCGGAACTTGCCGTACTGAATCTGGGCGTCGAGCCGGGCGGCATGGCACCAGTCCTCCTTCACGTAGTCCACGCCCCAGGCGGCATACGTACGCGCGTCCTGGACCTCGTGGCCGAAGGTGCCCGGACGCCCCTGGCAGGTCTCCGTTCCGGCATCCGTGTAGATCCCGAACTTGAGTCCCTGAGCGTGCACGTAGTCCGCGAGAGCCTTGATGCCGTGTGGGAACCGGACCGAGTCGGCCACGATGGTCCCGTCGGTGGTGCGGGCCACCTGCCAGCAGTCGTCGATGATGACGTACCGGTAGCCCGCGTCCTTCATGCCGCTCGAGACCATGGCGTCCGCCGTTTCCCGGATCAGCCGGTCCGAGACGTCGCAGGCGAAATGGTTCCAGCTGTTCCACCCCATGGGCGGCGTGCGGGCCAGCCCGTTGTCGAGGGGGAGGTGGTGCGGACGGCCGGCGAGGGCGGTGAGCAGTGACAGGCTGGCGATGGCGGCGAGACGACGCACGGCTGGCTCCAAAAGATTGGAATTCCGTAACGTTGCTCGCCATCCCGAGCCCCCGCTAGATTCCGGCGTGCCCCAGCCGCCCACCGATCTCAAGTCGCAAGTCACCGCCGCCCTCGCTGCTCTCCAGAATCCCCGCCTCGGGAAGGACGTGATCGCCGCCGGCATGGTGCGCGACCTGGTGGAGGAGAACGGGGTGGTGCAGTTCACGTTCCTCCTGGGACGCGACGACCCGGCGTCGTTGGCACGCGACGCCCGCCGGGCCGTGAAAACGGTGCCTGGAGTGTCTGAGGTCCGGGTGACGGTGGCCGACCCTGGTGCCCCGCGTCCGTCCTCCCAGGGCCCCGGCCCACGCCCCCCAGGCATGGCCGATGTTCCGCCGCCGCCCACCGCGCAGGAAATGCCCGGCATGGGCAAGGTTCTGGCGGTGTCGTCCGGGAAAGGCGGGGTGGGGAAGTCCACGGTTTCGGCCAACCTCGCCGCCGCGCTGGCCGCGCAGGGGTTCCGAGTCGGGCTCATGGACGGGGACATCTACGGTCCCAACATCCCGCGGATGATGGGCGTGTTCGACAAGCCGCCCGTGACCGCCGGCAAGATCCAGCCCCTCGAGGGCCACGGCGTGAAGCTCATGTCCCTGGGCTTCATCGTGGACCGCGACGCGCCCGCGATCTGGCGCGGCCCGATCATCATGAAGGTGATCCAGCAGTTCCTGCGCGATGTGGACTGGGGCCAGCTCGACTATTTCCTGGTGGACCTCCCGCCCGGCACCGGCGATGCGCAGCTCTCGCTCACGCAGTCCATTCACCTCCACGGGGCGGTGATCGTCACGACCCCGCAGGAAGTCGCCGTTGGGGACTCGCTGCGAGGCGCCAAGATGTTCGAGCGAGTCGGGGTCCGCGTGCTCGGCGTGATCGAGAACATGAGCTGGTACGTCTGCCCGCACTGCGGCGAGAAGTCGGAGCTCTTTCTGTCCGGCGGTGGTGAACGGCTGGCGGTGGAGCTCGGCGTGCCGCTCCTGGGTCAGATCCCGCTCCAGGCCCGCCTGCCGCAGCACGCCGACGCCGGCCGGCCCATCGTCGTGGCCGATCCGGAATCGCCGGCCGCGACGGCTCTGCGTGACGTCGCCCGCCGCGTGGCGGACGCGTTGAAGTGAGCGTCCTTCCCCTCCTACTGGCGGTCCTGCAGTACGCCCACCCCCACCCCCAACGACCCGACATCCGGGCCGGGCTCGACACCATTTACGCCGGTGATTTTGCGGCGGCCGTCCGTTACTTCGAGGCGCTCGCCGCGAAGGACACCGCGGATCCGGCGCCGCTGATTTTTCAGGCGTCCGCCTACATCTGGTGGGCATCCGCCAAGGACTCGGACGACTTCGCGACGGAGCGGATCGACTCGCTCCTCGATGACGCGATCACCCGCGCCCGGACCGACTCGGCGGAATTCTGGCTCGCGACGGCCCTGGGGTACCGCGCTCGAGAGAAAGACCTCCACCACCACGGGCTCTCCGCGGGCAAGGATGCGAAAGCGATGCGGGACGCGTACACCCGGGTGCTCGCGGCCGACTCGGCCTGCGAGGACTGCTACCTGGGGCTCGGCGTCTACCAGTACGGACTGGCGCGCGCGGGCGGCCTCGCCCGGTTCTTCGCCAAGATCATCGGCCTGGGTTCGGGCAACGCGGATACCGGCATCGCCGACCTCCGCCGGGTCGCCCGTCAGGGCGATCTGGCGCGGGTCGAGGCGGCGTGGGTGCTCGCGGCGGCGCTGGTGCGCGAGGCGGACCGCGATGCAAGCCGCCGGCCGGTACTCCGGGCAGAGGCCCGCGCGCTGGTGGTGGAGCTCGCGGCGAAGTACCCCCGGAATCCAGTGTTCCAGCGGTTCCTGACCGAGGTCCCGCCGTGAGCGACGTGGCGGCCCCAGCCGGCCGCCTC
>DATEGY010000151.1:0-15912 GCA_035279865.1 Gemmatimonadales bacterium
TGAGCCCCTCGGGTCCGGTGCAGGCGTTGGCCACGCGGGCGTTCATCGCCACCGCCCGGATCCGCCCGGGCCGCTCGTTCAGGAGGTCCTCGTCGTAGAGGACCGGAGCGGCACGCACGGCGTTGCGGGTGAAGACACCGGCGGTGGCGCAGGACGTGGCGCTCACGAGGAGCGCCACGTCGAGCGCGCCTCCCGACTTGAGGCCGGCGTGCGCGGCGGCGGCGGTGAAGCCCGGGGGGGTGGTCACCGACCCCTCGGGGAGCAGCTCAGGCTCGTTCATGGTCGGTCAAGATACGCGGCCCCAAGCGCTTGTGTAACGGCAGGGTGTTTCGTATGATAGCGCAACCATCCCGGGGGTTCCGTTCGATGTCGGATCAGTTCCTCAGCTCCGACGAATACGACGAACGTGCTCATCAGCTCTACAATGAAGGACAATACGACGAAGCCGTAGACGTGCTTCGTGAGGGGCTGTCCCTCTATCCCCACGCGGTAGAGCTCCATGTGGGCATGGGATACGCCCGTCTCGCGCGCGAGGAATACGTCTGGGCCCGGCGGTCCTTCGAAGAGGCGGTGGGCCTGGACGCGGACCACGAGGACGCGCTGGCCGGGCTGGGCGAGGTCCTCCTCAAGTTCGGAGAGCGGGACGCGGCGGGCGGATGCTTCGACCGCATCCTCGAGCTCGGGTTCCGCGACGATCACGATCTGATGCTGCAAATCGGCCGCGCGCTCTTTCGTGAGGGCGTGCTGGAGCAGGCCCGCCGGTATTTCGAAGTGGCCATCACCGGTCACCCGGACTCCGCCGACGCCGCCGCATGTGTGGGTTACGCCGCGCATCGGCTCACCGACGAGGGCGGGGCCCTCCACTGGCTGCGGCGCGCCCTCGAACTCGACCCGACCCACGGCGAGGCGCGGATCTATCTCGCCAACCTCCTCTATGATCGGGGTGAGTACGAGGCGGCGCTCTTTCATCTGGAGCGGACCGAGCCGGAGGACCATTTCGACGGTCTCGCCATCTGGCGGCTCATCGAGCTGAAGCGGAGCGTGTACCGGCTTCCCGAGGACGATCCGGAGCTGGTCCCCTGGCACGGCCGGTTGAACGACCTCTCCGGGGAGGCCGATCCCGAGGACCTGCTCCTGGCCGAGATCGAAGCGCTGGGGTCGGACGGGCAGGTGCGCGACCCGCGCCAGCTTGAGTTGTTCGGCACCCTCCTTACCGAGCTGCAGGGGATGAAGTACCGGGCCGGCGGCGCGGGGGCGGGGGCCGGCGACGAACACCGGGTGCGCACGGCCTCGGGGGCTCTCTATGCCGGTACCTGGGAGGAGATCGTCCGGCAGATGCAGGCGGATGCCGGGGAGACCGACGGGTCGCTGGCGCAGTACATGACGCAGACGGCCCTGCGAGGTCGGCAACAGACGGGAGTCGCGATTCCGGCGACGGACCCGGAGAGTTTTCTCCGGGGCAGTGCGGACGCCGGATTACTCAGGATACTCCACTAGAAAAGGCGTCGAGAAACAAACCGTCAAGAAGCAAAGCGTCGAGAAGCAAAGCGTCGAGAAGCAAAGCGTGACCTACGCCTTGTTTCTCGACGTTGTGTCTCTTGACGTATTGCTTCTTGACGTCTTACGCCTTTTTCATCAACCCCTGCAGCGAGAGCGGCCCTCCCCCCGATGCTACGAGGGAAAGGGAGCCGGCGAGGAGCAGCGCTTCGAGCTCGGGCGACTGGTGTCCCGGGATCACCGCGAACGTGATGGCCACCGCCATCTCGATGGCGAAGCCGATGGCGATGATGCGGGGAATGACCCCCAGGATGAGGAGGGCGGCACCGAGGGTCTCCATGACCGTGACGAGACCCGCCGCGAACGTGGCGAACGGAATCCCGATGTTGTGAAAAAATCCGGCGACGCCCGGGATCCCCATGTGCAGCTTCTGCAGTCCGTGATGCAGGAAGACCAGACCGACGGCAACGCGCAGGACCACCGCCGCATACGGTGTGAACCGGTTCATGGGTGCCTCAGTGACAAGTCGACGTGTTCGTGATCAACGGCGCCACGAAGTTGCCCTGGATGACCAGCAGGCCCGACGGGTCCGAATAGTAGTCGGCGCGCTGGCCCAGGAAGCGGAACGACCCCGAAATCGCTGCCCCGCCGGTCACGGAGACCACTTTCCGGATCTTCACGTACCCCCCCGCGCGCGAGACGGCGAGGATCGGGGTGCCCTGGGACGTGGAGGACCAGGCGGCGGCCGACCGCGGCGGCGAGCACAGGAACGAATTGTTCTGCGCCTCCGGAACCGACACCGAATCGATGGCCAGGCTGTCGGCGCTGGTCACGGCGGTCTGGCTCAGAATGTTCACGATCTCGGTCGTGATGTTTCCCACCGCCACCTTGAACGTGATGAGGAATGTGAGCGTGCCGCCGGTGCGGGAAAAGTTGGTCGCCCGCACGGTGGCACTGCGCTTGGCGCTGACGCTCCCGTTGACCGTATAGGCGGCGGTGCCACCGGTGGTGTCCCCCAGGCTGAGGACTTCGATGGCGCCGGAGTCGGACAGGGGGCCCAGATGGACCAGGTACGGGGAGGGGGCCCCTGTCCCCGACGTCACGATCTGGCCGGTGGCCGAGTCGATGGTGAAATAGCCGTTGGGCGCCGCCGCGTACCAGGCCGCCGGGGCGACGCCGCTCTTGATGCGGATCGAGATGGGCGGGGTAAAGGTGTCCTGCGGGAGCATCTCGATCTGCGGCTGGAGCAGCGTCACGCCGAGGGTATCCGTCACCACGACGAGCGCCGCCCCGGTGACGTTGCCCTCGGTGGCGGTCACGACGGCGTTGCCGGGAGCGACGGCGACCAACACGCCGGTGGCTGGATTCACCTTGACCACGGTGGTGTCGAAGCTGCCCCAATGCGGCGCGCCGCCCGACCCGGCGGAGCCGTCCGCGTTGTAGTAGGCCGGCGTGAGGGCCGCCCCGGTGTCCCTGGTGTACAGGGAGTCCACGAGGGGCTGGATGACGATGTACGGGACGGGCCCGTTGCTGTCGTTATGCGAGCACGCCCCGGAGGCGGCCGCGAGGGTCAGGGCCAGAGCGACACGGACGGACCGTTTCAGGGAGGCCTCCTAGAACATCGACATCGCGAGGAACGAACGGAGATTGTCGTTCGTCACCCGCAGGCGGGCGCAGAGGAGGCGCACCACCGACCAGAGGACTTTGTACGCGATGTCGCGGTTGAAATCCAGCAGGAGCTCGAAATCGGAACGGGAAATGGTGATGAGCGTGCACGAAATGTTGGCGATGGCGTCGGTGGACCGCTCCGAGCGGTCGAAGATCGCCATTTCGCCGAAGTTCGCCCCCGGCTTCAGGACGGCGAGCGCTTCTTCCCCGGACCCCGGGATGGTTCGCGAAATGCGCACCTCCCCCTCGGCGATGATGAACAGGCGGTTCCCGGGTTCACCTTCCTTGAAGATGTACTGGCCCACGGTGAACTTCTGCTCCCGGCACACCTCCGACACCCGCGCGAGCTCACCCTCGTCGAGGTCTTGGAAGATGGCCGCCTGTTTCAACAGATTGAGGTCCACAGGGTCAAGGTACCCGGGGGCGTATGGACGGGCAAGTGAAACCGTGGTTTACCCCTGCGGATGCGCTGACGGCACTGCGCCTTCCGCTGGCCGTGGCGTTCCCGCTGGTCACCGCGATGCCGGCGCGGCTGGTGATCATCGGTATGGCGGCGGCCTCGGACGTTTTTGACGGAATGCTGGCCCGGCAGTTCGGCGGCTCGCGGGCGGGCGCAGTGCTCGATCCCGTCGCAGACAAGCTGTTCATGGCGTCGGCGTTCCTGACGCTGTGGCGGAGCGGGCCGCTGGTATGGTGGGAGATCGTCGCCGTGCTGCTGCGGGACCTGGTGGCCGCCGTCGGCGGACTGACCGTCTGGCTGTCCGGCCGCCCGGTGGCGCTCCCGGCGCGCGCGGGCGGGAAAGCGGTCACGGTGGGGCAGATCCTCACGCTGGTGGCGTTCGTCGTGGAGTCACCGCTGGTGCGGCCCCTCGCCTGGGCCACCGCGGCCATTTCGGTGTACGCGTTGTGGGACTACGGTCGGGCCCTGCGCCCGCGCACGGAGGATACGTGACTCGACGGAAGCTCATCATGCCGATGGCCGTCCCGGCCGTCCTGGCGGTTCTGGCCGTCCTGCCGGCGACCGGCGTCGCGCAACAGTTCACGCCTCCCGCAGGCGGATCGACGCCTTCCACCGGCACGCGCCTGGGCCTCTTCGGATTCGGCGTCCGCGGAGGCGTGGATGTGACGCACGGCGGTCAAATGATCTTCGGCACCACGCTGGACGTGGGCGACCTGTTTGCGCCTCAGGTCCGCATCCGTCCGTCGGCGGAGATCGGGGTCTTCAACGGCGGCAATACGTACGTGGGGAGCCTCGAGGCGCTCTGGCGGTTCACCGACGACAACCAGACCGCGATTCCGTATGTCGGAGCCGGACTGTCGCTCGCCGGCCACCAGGCCTGCGGTGCCGACCCGTCCTGTCCGACCGTCTGGGTGAACATGGTGCTCGGGTTCGAGCTGCACTACCGCTCGTCGTTCAACTGGCTGATCGAATACCACGGGATGGACGCCCTCCGACGCCACCGGTTCTACATCGGTCTCACCACGCGCCGGGGAGGGTGAGTGGCCGCTCCGGAATCGACCATCGCGCTCCGCTGGCTCGGAGAAGGGCTGGTCTTCGAAGGGACCGGGAATTCAGGGAAGCCCACGCTGGTGGATGGCGACACCAAAGTCGCGACCTCGCCGGTGGAAGCGCTGTTGGTGGCCGCGGCGTCCTGTACCGCGTCGGACGTCGTCATCATTCTGAAGAAAATGCGGGTGGAGCTCACCACCCTCGAGATCCGGCTCACCGGAACGCGCCGCGAAACGGAGCCCCGGCGGGTCACGGCGATGGTCCTGCACGTGCGCGTGAAGGGCGCCGGCGCGGACGAAGACAAGGTGCGCCGGGCGCTCGATCTCTCGATCGAGAAATACTGCTCCGTCATCACCTCCCTCAATCCCGACATTCCGGTGACGTACGACATTGTGGTGGAGTAAGCTCTTCCTGTTGAGCGTCTGCGGAGCGGCCGTTGCTCGAGCCCAGGGTCCGCCCGCGACGGAGTCGGGTCTGGGGGCCGTCGCGCTCTGGGGGCGCCGCGCGTATTACGGCGTCGACGCCGCGCTGGGGGTCAGGCCCCAGGGGCAGGTCCGGTTCATGGGGACGGTCGGCGCCGGCATCCGCGAGGGTCGTCCGGCGGGACGCGTGGGGGGCGAGGCGCAGTTTCTCATCTCGCCGGCGGCGCGGAGCGGGGTGTCTCCCTACGTGGGGATGGGTGTCTCCTGCACGATGGTCAACTCGCGGCACTCCTTCGGCGCGTTGACCCTCACCGCGGGGGTAGAGGCGGCGGAGGGCAATCCGTTCGGGTGGTATGTGGAAGGCGGCGCATCCGGCGGGGCCCGCCTGGCGCTGGGAGTCCGGTGGCGCGGGTTCCCCTCGTGGTGGCGCCAGGGGCAGTAGGTGCAATGAAAAGGGCGCCCCGGAAGGGCGCCCCGACAACACCCGCTACAAGTGGCTCAGGTGCTCGCGACAGCAGTCGCCGCACGGGCGACCACCGGCTTGCAATACCGCTCGCCCAGGACGCGCAACTGCGTCATCTCTTCCTCGCTCAGATCCTCGTAACGGTCACCGAGATACAGCATGGTGTCGTCGAACCACTCCTTCTGATGCTCGGAGGTGGCTTCGAGAACACCGCAGCGGAGGATATGGGAGAACAGTTCGTCACGAGCCTGCTCAAAGCTCGTCGGGGTCGGGGGGGCTTTTCGGGTGTCGGTACGAGACTTGGCCATTCGGGGCTGCTCCTCTCGGGGTCAGGGCTGTCGCAACGGCGGCGGCAATCTAATGAAGGGGGCGGGGCGAAGCAAACCTGTTATAATCCCTTGGGATGTCTGACCACGACGAGACCTACGGCCCCGAACGGGCGGAGCGGCTGGCGGCCCTCCTGCGGGCCCTGGCGGCACGGATTGCGGAGCTGGACCGGACCGGGCACCTGCTGGAGTCGGCCCCGGAGCTGCAGGAGCTCCTCGGAAATGCCCGGAGCGAGCTGTTTCATTACGAAGTCCGGTCCACCTACGACACCCCGGAGGTGGCCGAGAGCCGGCGGATCGTGGAAGACGCGGAGCGGCGGTTTTCCGAGCTCCGGTTCGATGCGCCGGACGACGAGGACGATCAACCCTGGCGGAGGTCGGAGTGAAGCGGTTCTACGGGCTTTTGGCGGTCGTGGCCATCGCGGCGGTGGCGTTCCTGATCTACTCGGCCAACCAGCCGGCGGCGGCCGTTCCCGGGGCTGCGGCGTCCAACGTGACGGTGAGCGCGCAGGACAGCGCATTTCCCGGGTACATCCTCGGGTCTGATTCGGCGCCCGTGAAGGTCGAGGAGTTCGCAGACTACGAGTGCCCCATCTGCGCCATGTTCGCGACCGTCCAGTTCCCCACCATCCGGGACCAGCTCATCAAGACCGGCAAGGTGCAGTGGGTGCTGCGCGATTATCCTCTGCCGCCGACGACGCATCGCTGGTCCCACCTCGCCGCCAACGCGGTGGCGTGCGCGTCGGAGCAGGGGAAGACGTGGGACATGATCGACGCGGTGTTCGACCATCATGACTGGGCCCTGCAGAACAGCAATCCGACGTCCGTCTTCCGGGGGCTCGCGCAGGGCCTCGGGGTCAACCTGACCACCTGGGACGCCTGCGTGGCCGCCGACCGTTACGCCGGGCGGATCCAGGCTTCGCTGAACCGGGGAGACGCGCTGGGAGTCGGGGGCACCCCTACGTTCTTCATCGGCGGGAAGGAAGTGGCCAGCACGGATCGTTCGTCGGACCGCTTCCAGCGCATCGTCGACAGCATCATCGCGGCACACCCCAAGAAAAAGAAATGAGCCTGCACCGTCAGGTGGTCGCGGTCCTGGCGCTGGTCGGGATCGCGATCGCGACGTACCTGTGGCTGCACGCCATCGGGGTCGTGGGCACCCTGAAGTGCGGGACCGGCGGCTGTGAGATCGTGCAGGCCTCCACGTACGCGCGACTGCTCGGCATCCCCGTGGCGTTCTACGGGGTGGTCGGGTACGTCGTCCTGTTCGGCCTTGCCGTCGCCGGTGCGCAACCCGCGCTGGTCCAGCGCCGTTGGCCCACGAACTGGCTCGTGGCGCTCTCCGGGGCCGGGTTTCTCTTCACGCTGTATCTCACGTCGCTCGAGATGTTCGTGATTCACGCCTGGTGCCGGTGGTGCCTCGCGTCCGCCGCCGTCATGACGGCGATTGTGGTGACCTCCCTGGCGGGCTTCCTCCGGAAGTCCTGAGCGACTCTCCATGACCCTCTGGCGCAGCGCCAAGCGCGTGCTGGTCGGTCGCCCCCTCGAAACCCTGCATCTCGAGTCGGAGCGACTGTCGAAGGCGACCGGCCTCGCCGTCCTGTCCTCCGACGCGCTCTCCTCCGTGGCGTACGCCGCGGAGGCCATGCTGCTGGTGCTGGTCACCGCCGGGTCGGCGGGCGTGGGCCACGGGCTGCTCGTGGCCGGATTCATTCTCCTGCTTCTCGCCATCGTGGTCGTGAGCTACCGCCAGACGGTGTTCGCGTATCCCCAGGGCGGGGGCGCGTATTTCGTGGCCAAGGAGAACCTGGGCACCGGCTTCGGCCTGGTGGCCGCCGCGGCGCTCCTCGTCGACTACACCCTCACGGTCACCGTGTCGGTCGCCGCGGGCGTCGCGGCCATCACGTCGGCGTTTCCCGCGACGGCACCTCACGCGGTCGCGCTCGGTGTCGGTGCCATCGCGCTGGTGGCCCTGGGGAATCTGCGGGGGCTTCGCGAGTCGGGCATGATCTTCTCGGTGCCGACGTACTTCTTCATCGTCATGTTCGCGCTCATGCTGCTGGTGGATGTGGTCCACCCGTTCGGCACGTTCACGGCGGCCACCTTACCCCCGAGCACCGGGACCGCGGTCACGTTGTGGCTCCTCCTCAAGGCCTTCGCGTCCGGATGCTCGGCCCTCACCGGCGTGGAGGCGATTTCGAACGGCATTCCGGCGTTCCGTCCGCCCGAATCCAAGAACGCCGCCGCGGTGATGATCTGGATGGGCGCGATCCTCGGCGTCTTCTTC
The DNA here is from genome assembly GCA_035279865.1 of Gemmatimonadales bacterium. GTDB lineage: Bacteria > Gemmatimonadota > Gemmatimonadetes > Gemmatimonadales > GWC2-71-9 > 40CM-2-70-7. The sequence continues at coordinate 8,174 of DATEGY010000151.1, forward strand.
GCGGGATCGACCATCATCGCGCACCGGTATGGCGTGGTGCCGGTGGGCGACCAGACGGTGATTTCACAGCTCGCGCACGGTGCGTTCGGCGGCGGGCCGCTGTATTTCGGCGTCCAGATTTCCACCGCGCTGATCCTGGTGCTGGCAGCCAATACGGCGTTCGCGGATTTCCCGCGGCTGGCGTCCATCCTCGCGACCGACGGATACCTGCCCCGGCAGCTGGCGAGTCGCGGGGACCGGCTCGTCTTCTCGAACGGGATCCTCATGCTGGCGCTGGTCGCGGGCATCCTGCTCGAGGTATTCGGGGGCAACACCAACGCGCTGATTCACCTCTATGCCGTCGGCGTGTTCGTGTCGTTCACGCTGTCGCAGGCGGGGATGGTGCGCCGGTCCCTCAAGGCGGGAGAGCGCCGCGTGGGCCGCCTGGTGGCCTCGTCCCTGGGCGCGTGCGCCACCGCCGTGGTCGTGGTGATCGAGCTCGTCACCAAGTTCACTGAGGGAGCCTGGATCTCGGCCCTCCTGATCGTGGCGCTCGTCTTCCTGTTTCTCGCCATCAACCGGCACTACCGCTTCTACGCCCACCAGCTCTCGACCGAGGCGTGGCAGCCGTCCTGGCCCGAAAAACACCTCGTGGTGGTGCCCGTCGCCGGCGTGTCCCGGAGCACCGCCAACGCGCTGGCCTACGCCCTGCTCCTGTCGCCTCACATCCGCGCCGTTGCCGTGGCCACGGATCCGAAGCAGGTGGGGAAGCTCCAGGACGAATGGGATCTGTGGGATTCGGGGGTGCCGCTGGAGGTGCTGGTGTCACCCTACCGGGCCATCGTCCGCCCGCTGCTCCAGTACATCGATCAGCTGGAACGGTCCGAGGAGCCCGACTGGCTCACGGTGGTGCTCCCGGAAGTGGTGCCGGCGCGGTGGTGGCACGCCTTCCTGCACAATCAGACGGTCTATGCCATCAAGACCGCGCTCTTGTTCCGGAGGAACGTGGTGGTGACGACGGTGCGTCACCACCTCCGCAAGTAGTCCTCAGCCTTCCTTGTCTTCGTAAAGCACCTTGAGCTTCTGCATCACGGCGGGATCGGCCAGCGTCGTGGTGTCTCCCAGGGCCCGCCCCTCGGCGATGTCCTTGAGCAGGCGGCGCATGATCTTGCCGCTCCGCGTCTTCGGCAGGTCCGCCGCGTAGATGATGTCGTCGGGCCGGGCCAGCGCGCCGATTTTCTTCGCCACGTGACCCTTCAGCTCCTCGCGGAGCGCGTCCGACGCCTGGCGGCCTTCCTTGATGGTGACGAATGCGGCCAGCGCCTGCCCCTTGAGGTCGTGCGTGCGGCCCACCACCGCCGCTTCCGCCACCGCGGGGTGATCCACCAGCGCGCTCTCCACTTCCATGGTTCCGATCCGGTGTCCCGCCACGTTGAGCACGTCGTCGACGCGGCCCAGGATCCAGAAGTAGCCGTCATCGTCGCGCTTCGCGCCGTCGCCGGGAAAGTAGGTGTCCGGCCAGCGGCTCCAGTAGACGCTCCGGTAGCGCTCGTCGTCCCCCCAGATGGTCCGCAGCATGCCCGGCCAGGGACTCGTGATGGCGAGATACCCCCCGCCGACCGTCACCTCTTTTCCGTCGCCATCCAGAAGCACCGCATCGATCCCGGGGAATGCCACCGTGCCCGAGCCGGGCTTGGTGGTGGTGATGCCGGGGAGGGGCGTGATCATGATCCCGCCGGTCTCGGTCTGCCACCAGGTGTCGACGATGGGGCACCGGTTTCCGCCGATGTGCTCCTGGTACCACATCCACGCTTCGGGATTGATCGGTTCACCCACCGACCCGAGCAGCCTGATCTTCGAAAGGTCGTGCCGGGCCGGCAGCTCCGTGCCCCACTTCATGAAGGAGCGGATGGCGGTGGGCGCGGTATAGAAAACCGTGACCCCATGCCTGGCGCAAAGCGCCCAGAAGCGGTCCTTGGCCGGATAGTCGGGGGCCCCTTCGTACATCAGCTCCGTGACGCCGACGGCCAGGGGACCGTACACCACATATGAATGTCCAGTGACCCAGCCGACGTCGGCGGTGCACCAGAACACGTCCGAATCATTGAGATCGAACACCCACTTGGTGGTGGCGAACACGTGCGTCAGGTAGCCGCCGGTGGTGTGGAGGATCCCCTTGGGCTTTCCGGTCGTTCCCGACGTGTAGAGGATGTAGAGAGGATCCTCCGCGTCCATCGGCTCCGGAGCGCATTCGGTTGACTGCGAGGTGACCAGGGGGTCCCACCATTGGTCACGGCCGGCCTTCATGTTCACCGCCTGCCCGGTGCGCTTCAGGACGACGACGTGCTGGATGGAGGGGGTGCCGGCGATCGCCTCGTCGGCGTTCTGCTTGAGGGGCACCTGACCGCCCCGCCGGTAGCCGCCATCCGCCGTGATCAGGACCCTGGCGAGGGCGTCGTTGATGCGGTCGCGCAGTGACTCCGACGAGAAGCCGCCGAAGACGACGGTGTGGACCGCACCGAGGCGGGCGCAGGCGAGCATCGCCACCGCCACCTCGGGGACCATCGGCATGTAGATGGCGACGCGGTCCCCTTTTTTCACGCCCAGCGCCTTGAGCGCGTTGGCACACCGGCAGACGTCCTGGAGCAGGTCCCCGTAGGTGATGCGGCGCACCTCTCCGGGCTCGCCCTCCCAGATCAGAGCGACCTTGTCCTTCTTGCCGCTCCTGACGTGCCGGTCGAGGCAGTTGACGGAGGCGTTGAGCTTGCCACCCAGGAACCACTTGGCGTGCGGGGGCTTCCACTCGAGCACGCGGTTCCAGGGCTTGATCCATTCGAGCTGTTTCGCCCAATCCGCCCAGTAGGCCTCACGGTCCGTCTTGGCCTTCTTGTAGATGGAGTCGTCCCGGACCTGGGCCTGGGCCTTGAATCCGGAGGGCGGGGGGAACGTGCGCTGCTCGTCGAGGAGGGTCTCTATGCGGTCGGTCATGAGTTCGAACGTACCTCCCGCCTTGCAGTTTGCGCCACCGTCCTCGGGTTGCGACGTTTTGAGTACGTGAGCGCGGTCACCCAAAAGCGTTAAATGATTGTTTTGCCAGGACTTAGTCCACTTGGCACTGATATCGCCAATAGGGCGGGCATGACACGGAGTCCAGCTTCTTTACAGGAGTCATTGGCGATGGCCGCACCCTCGTCCGAAAAGACACTCGCGGCGCCGGAGGCGCTCTCCCTGGAGAGCCGCACGGCGTTCCGGCGCACGGCCGTGGAGCTGCTCGACCAGCTCCCGGAGGGTGCCGGGCGGCTGGTGATCGACCTTTCGGCCACGCGGGCGGTGGACTCGGCCGGCCTCGGGACCCTCATGTTGATTCAGCGGCGGGCGGCCGAGCGCCGGGTGGCGGTGGCACTGCGGGGCGCCAACGAAGAATTGCGGTTCCTGCTGGTGCTGACCAAGCTGGACGACCTCTTTGAATTGGAAGGCGGGGCGGGCTCCGGCGGTTGAGGTATATTGTCGCCCATGCCGGCCGAGGTCCCTTCCCGCCGCCGAGTCCTCATCGTCGAGGATGAAGCGGCGCTCCGTTCTTCGTATGCGCGGTTCTTCGAATCGCGGTACGAGATGGCCTTCGCGCGCACGGGTGCCGAGGCACTCCGGCAGCTGGAGTCATTCGATCCCCAGGTCCTGATCCTCGACCTCCGCCTGCCGGACACGGACGGGATCGCTTTGCTGCAGAAAATCCGCACGACCCATGCGACCCTCCCGGTGGTGGTCACGACCGCCTACGTGAGCATGGAGCCCCTGATGAAGGTTCTCGATCTGGGGCACTCGGGATACCTCGTGAAGCCCTTCGACCTGAACGAGCTCGCTGCCCGCATCGATGCTGTGGGTTGAAGGGGTCCATCACCGCTACGGCGCGGTGCCCGCCCTCGACGACGTCACCTTCACGCTGCCGGCCGGACATACCCTCGCGCTCTTCGGACCTAACGGCGCGGGAAAAACCACGCTCCTCAAAGTCCTGGCCGGTCTGATCCGGCCCCGGGCCGGACGGGCCGGCGTCGAAGGCGGGCGCGGGGCCATCGGCTGGATCGGGCACCAGTCGCTCCTGTACGGTCAGCTCACCGTGCGTGAGAACCTCCGGTTCTGGGGGTCGCTGTATGGCGTGCGCGCGCCGGTTCTGGACGCGCGGATCTCCGGCCTCGCCGCCCGGCTCGATCTTCGCGAACACCTGGACCGCCGGGTGGGCACGCTTTCCCGGGGTCAGACCCAGCGGGCCGCGATCGCGCGGGCACTGATGCACGACCCCAGAGTGCTGCTGCTCGACGAGCCGTTCACGGGACTGGACCGCGTCGCCGCCTCGGAGCTGGCTGAGCTGGTGCGGGAATTCGCCGGCCGCGGGGATGGGGGGGGCCGCGCCACCCTCCTGGTGACCCACAACGTCGAAGAAGGCACCGAACTCGCCACGGACATCGGGATTCTGAAGGCGGGGCGCCTGGTGGAGCTCGCGGCCAGAAACGCGAGGAGCCCGGAGCAGGTGGGGGCGCGCTACCGCGAGCTGGTGACCTGATGGGCGCCCTCCTGCGCGACGCCCTGGTGATCGCCCGGAAGGACCTGGCCCTGGAGGTCCGGACCAAGACCGGCCTCGTGTCCGCCCTGGTCTTCACGGCGCTGGTGCTCACGGTGTTCAACTTCGGGCGTGATCCCACCGCCGTGGCGGCGCTCGACCTGGCGCCGAGCATTCTGTGGGTGACGTTCACGTTCGCGGCGGTACTGAGTCTCAACCGGGCGTTTCAGCTGGAGCTCGAGAACCAGGCTCTCGAGGGGCTCCTGGTCTCCCCGATCGACCGGCGCTCGCTCTATCTGGGGAAGCTGTTCGCGAATCTGGTATTCGTCGGGCTGGTGGAGGCGGTGGGGCTCCCGCTCTTCGCGCTCTTCTTCAACGTCCCGATCCTTCACGTCCTCCTGCCGCTCGCCGCGCTGATCGCCGTCGCGACGGTCGGGTTCGTCGCGGTCGGCACGCTGTTGTCCGCCCTGGTGATCCGGGTGCGGTTCGCGGAGCTCATGCTGCCGGTGTTGCTCCTGCCGTTTCTGATTCCCCCGCTGGTCGGCGCCGTCCAGGTGACCTCACGGCTCCTCGCCGGACGTCCCTTGAGCGAGGTCTCGGGGTGGCTTAGGTTGCTCCTGGCTTACGACATCGTGTTCGTGTCCCTCGCCGGGCTCCTTTTTCCCGCCACGGTGGACGAATGACCCTCACAACCAGAGGCCGGGCGATCACCGTGCTGGGGCTCCTGCTCCTGGGGATCGTGTATGTGCGCGCGATCTGGTTTACGCCCGTGGAGCGCCTGCAGGGCGGGGCACAGAAGATTTTCTACGTCCACGTGCCCGCCGCGTGGTCGACGATGCTCGCGTTCAGCCTGGTCGGTCTTGCGAGCATTCTGTACTTGCTGATGAAGGACGACCGGTACGACCGGTTCGCCGCCGCGTCGGCCGAGGTGGGGACGGCGTTCGCCTGCGTGATGCTGACCACGGGACCGCTCTGGGCGAAGCCGATCTGGGGCACCTGGTGGACCTGGGATGCGCGGCTCACCAGCACGTTGTTTCTCTTCTTCCTCTTTATAGGATATCTGCTCCTGCGGGGAGCCATCCCGGAAGCGGGCACGCGGGCCCGGTACTCGGCGGTCCTGGGGATCTTCGGAGCGGCGCTGGTCCCGTTCATTCATCTCACCGTTTACCTGTTCCGGACCCTTCACCCGCAGCCGATCGTCCTCAAACCGAGCGCGCCCTCGCTCCCGGGCGACATGCTCGCGACGCTCCTCTTTTCCTTCCTGACGTTTACCGTGCTGTACGTCGGGTTCGTGACGCAGCGCTATGCCATGGGGGCTGGAGCCGATCATGTGGGCTGACGGAACGCCGCCCACCGGCGGGTATGCGATCGCGGCGTACGTCATCGCCGCGGTGATCCTGCTGGGCTATTCCTTCATCTTGTACCGGCGCGGTTCGAAAGCTCCTTGAAGAGTTGCATGTAGCGCGCCGCGGCGTCCGCCTGCAGCGCAGTCTCACCTTCCGCCCGCTCCTCGATCACCAGTGCCTGTTCGTAATTGCCCATCGCTTCCGCTTTCCGAAAGACGAGCTCGGCCGCTTCGCCGGCGAGCATCCAGGCGTCGGCGGAATGGGGAAAGCGGACGACCGCACGCCGGGACGCGTGGTAGGCGGCCCAGCGGTCGTCGAGGGTGCGGTAGAGCTGGATCAGGCGGCGGTGCGAGCTCCCGAATTCGGGCGCCAGCCAGGTCGCGAGCCGGAGCCACCGGAGGGCGCCGCGTGAGGACGGGGAGGGGGACCGGGCCTCGATCGCCGCCGCGCGTCGCGCGGCCATCCCCGCGGCGCCCCTCCGGAGAGAGGCGAAGGGCGGTGTCAACCGTCCTTGGGCAGCAGAACCTTGGTCCACACGAGGGCGGCGACCAGAGCGCCCAGCAGCGGCCCCAGCCAGTAGACCACATGACCTGTGAGCGTGAACGAGACGATGGCCGGTCCGAACGCCCGCGCCGGGTTCATCGCCGCGCCGGTGGCATGCCCGCCGACCAGCACATCCACGAGGATCGCGATGCCCACGCCCCAGCCTGCGATCTTGGGCGCCTGCCGGGAGACGATGGTGCCGAACACCGCGCTCACGAGGACGAACGTGAGAATCGCTTCCATCGTCACGCCGTTCCAGAACGTGGTGAGCGACGAGAGCAGGGGCGTGCCGTAGTTCATCGCCCGGACGGACGGCTGCGGGAACACCGTCACGAGGAGGCTCGCGCCCACGATGCCCCCCAGAAGCTGGGCCACGACGTACAACGCGGCGAGCCGGGGCTCGATTTTCTTCGCGATCCAGAGGGCGAACGTGACGGCCGGGTTCATGTGGCCCCCGGAGATCGACAGGGTGGCACTCACGATCAGACCCATCGCGAGCCCGTGCGCCAGCGCGATGCCGAGGAGGCCGAGGCCGCCCGTGGTCATGCCGTTGGTGACGACACTGCCGGCGCCGATGAACACGAAGAGCGCCACACCGATGAACTCGGCCGCGAGAGGCCGGAGGACTTGCGAATTCACAAGGGCGTCCTTTGGGAGGAGGGAAGCGGCGCCAATCTACCGACGGGCCTACGCCCGCCGCAACACCAGCGAAGCGTTGATGCCGCCGAAGCCGAACGAGTTGGACACCACCCCTTCGGGCGTTTCCGCGCGGCCCGTGCCGGGGAGGCAGTCGAGATCACACGCCGGATCGGGACGTTCCAGGTTGATGGTGGGCGGGAGCCATCCCTTCGCCATGGCCAGGGCGCAGATGGCCGCCTCGATGGCCCCGCTCGCGCCGAGGGCGTGGCCGTAGTAGCCCTTGGTACCCGACACCGCCAGCCGGTAGGCGTGATCGCCGAATACCTGTTTCAGGGCGGACGTCTCGGTGGAATCGTTCAACGGCGTGGACGACCCGTGCGCGTTGACGTAACCGATCTCGCCCGGGGACACGTCTCCGTCCGCGAGGGCCAGGCGCATGGCGCGGGCCGCCTGCCGCCCGTCGGGGCGCGGGGCCGTCATGTGATACGCATCATTGGTGAACGCGTGGCCGACCACCTCCGCGTAGATCGGGGCGCCCCGCGCGAGCGCGCGGCCCCGTTCCTCGAGCACCAGCACCGCCGCCCCCTCGCCCATCACGAACCCGTCACGCGTGGCGTCGAACGGGCGCGAGGCATGGGCCGGGTCATCGTTCCGGGTGCTCATGGCCCGGATATTCG
>DATEGY010000152.1:0-6442 GCA_035279865.1 Gemmatimonadales bacterium
CGACGGTGAGCACGTCGGGGAGACTCGCGCGGGCCGCAGCCACGGTTTCGGGCCCGGCGATGAGCTTGACCAGCCCCGCTCCCGCCGCCAGCGCGGCCCGTGCGGCATGCAAAGCGGCACCGGACATCCCGGCGGCGCCTCCAATCACGGTGACGCGCCCACGATCCCCCTTGTGCATACGGGGCTCGAGCGGCGGGAGCGTGCGGCCGGCCCAATGGTCGGTCACGAGCACCGGCCACGCGGGGTCCGCCGGCGGGAAGCCGATGTCCGCGACGACGATCTTGCCGCACCACTCGCGGGCCAGGAGATGTCCGCGACGCGGGCCCCCGAAGGTGACCGTCACCTGGGCACGGAACGGCCCATGGGCATCCCCACTCGAGAGATCGAGCCCCGTCGGACCGTCGACCGCCAGTACCGGTGCACCGTACCCCGCCATCTTCTGCGTCAGCGCCAGGACGTCCCCCCGCGCGGGCCCCGTCGCACCGGTGCCGAGCACGGCATCGATGAGCAACGCGGCGGCGGGCCAGGGCTCGCCCTCCTCCACTTCGGGAACGCCCTCGAGCCGTGCCAGGGCGCGGTTGGCGACTCCGTCGTCCGTCTTCGGATCGAGGCCCGCGACCCAGACCGGAACCCGCAGGGCGTGGAGCGCGCGGGCCAGCACCCACCCGTCGCCACCATTGTTCCCCGCGCCGGCCACGACCAGAGCGCCGCGGCGGGCCACCTCCGGGAACTCCCGCAGAGCCACCGCCGCCACGGCGCGGCCCGCGGTTTCCATCAGCACCCGGCTCGGAATCTGGTGTTGCGTCCGGGCGTTCCGGTCCCACAGCGCGGCTTCAGCCGCCGAGAGGACCGGTACCGGATTCATGGAATCACCACGCCGGCGTACCCTACCACCGAACTTTCATCGAGTGTCACCCATCCCGAATGCCGGTAATCCACGACGTCCGCCCGGCTGGCGCCGAGTGACTTCGCCGCCGCGAGCACCGCGGCGACGGGGGCGCGGCCGCACATCGTGATGCCGTCCCGGTGGCACCGCCGGAGCAGTTCCTCTCCATCCAGCTGCTGCACCGCGCCCAAGGCCTGCGCGTCCTTGATCTCGGCGGTGCTGGCCGGCTCATAGTGTGAGAGATCGCTCGACGCCAGGAGCAATACCGGTTCCCGGGAGGCGCGCACAACCTTCGCCAGAGCTTCCCCGAGCGTCCGGCACGATTCCCAGTCATCCCAGGCGAGGACCAGGGGCACGATGCGAGTGTTGGGTGCGAGGAACTGAATGAACGGGAGCTCCACTTCGACCGCATGCTCATCCTGGTGCGCGAGGTGATCCACGGACACCAGCGGGCAGGCGTCGAGCAGCGCCTGCGAGAGCCCCGCGTCCACCGCGACGTCCCCGAGCGGCGTCTCGAAAACCCCGCTCTCCCAGAGCGATGCGCCTCCCGGAGACCGCGACAAACCGGTGTGGTTGGGGGCGACGACGATCACGAGGGGGGGCATTCGCACCCGGGCAAAGGTGTGCGCGGCGGTGACACCGGAGTAGAGATACCCCGCGTGGGGAACGATCGCCGCGCGAGCGGCGGCGGGGTGCGCAATGGAGGCCAGGGGACTCATCAGGTCCCGCACGGCGCGCTCGAGCTCGGAAGAGGTGCCGGGGTAAAAGCGGCCCGAGACCGCCCCCTTCCTCCGGGCGTTTACTGCGCGCTTCCCCCGGTCAGTCCGGGCCAGGCGTAGCCGGCCCGGAGCGCGTCCGCGAACTCGTACACCCCTTCGAAATCTTCGACTTTGTCGGAGGGCTGCCGGGCCAGGAGCCCGACGTCGATCAGCAGAAATACCATGCGGCCGATGTCGGCCGTACTGCGGATGCCCCAGAACGCGAGCACCTCTCCCGCCAGGAGGCCGAACTGCTCGAGCGCGAAATCCCGGCACGCCCAGGCCAGCTCGCCCCCGGAGAGGTGGCGGCGCGCCGGGAGCCGGCCCTGCGCGAACTCCAGCGCCGCGAGCACGAACAGGTACGCGCGCTCGTGATACGCCCCGTCCTCCGCGCGGATGCGCGCGAACGCGGCGTCGAGCGTGGTGGGCTCGCGGTTCGGCTCAGACATGCGCCGGTTCCCGCCGGTGGGCGTACAGGGGGAATGCGTCGGTCAGCTCGCGCACCTGGCCCTTCACCCGCGCCAGGGTCGCATCGTCCTTCCCCGTCAGCACCGTGTCGATCAACTCGGCCACCCGGCCGCACTCCGCTTCCTTGAAGCCCCGCGTCGTGACCGCGGGCGTGCCGAGGCGGATGCCCGAGGTGACGAACGGGGACTGCGGGTCACCCGGGATGGTGTTCTTGTTCACGGTGATCCCCGCCCGGTCGAGCAGCTGCTCGGCTTCCTTGCCCGTCAGGTTCTTGGGACGCAGGTCCACCAGCATCAAGTGCGTGTCGGTGCCGCCCGACACGATGGCGTAGCCGCGCGCCACCATCGCCTTCGCGAGGGCCTGCGCGTTCCGGACCACCTGGGCCGCGTAGTCCTTGAACGACGGCTGCAGCGCCTCCGCGAACGAGACCGCCTTCGCGGCGATGACGTGCTCGAGAGGACCGCCCTGCGTGCCGGGGAAGACCCACTTGTCGACGGCCTTGGCGAGATCGGCCCGGCAGAGGATCATGCCGCCCCGGGGACCCCGGAGCGTCTTGTGCGTCGTCGTGGTGACGATCTGGGCGTGCGGCACCGGCGACGGATGGACGCCACCGGCCACGAGTCCGGCGAAGTGCGACATGTCCACGAGGAACGTGGCGCCGACCTCGTCCGCGACGGCGCGGAGCACCGGAAAGTCGATCACCCGCGCGTACGCGCTCCCGCCCGCGATCACCAGCTTGGGGCGCTCCTTCCGGGCAAGGTCACGCACCTGATCGTAATCGATGCGCCCGGTGTCCTCCCGGACGCCGTACTGCACGGCCCGGAAGATCGATCCCGAGAAGTTGACCGATGCGCCGTGCGTCAGGTGCCCGCCGTGCGGGAGGGCCAATCCCATCAGGGTCTCCCCCGCCCTCAGCACGGCGAGGTAGGCGGCCATGTTGGCCTGCGCCCCCGAATGGGGTTGGACATTCGCGTGCTCGGCGCCGAAGATCTGCTTGGCGCGGTCGATGGCCAGCTGCTCGACCTCGTCCACCACCTCGCACCCGCCGTAATACCGCTTCCGGGGCACGCCTTCGGCGTACTTGTTGGTGAGGGCGGTGCCCATCGCTTCCAGCACGGCGATGGACACGAAATTCTCACTCGCGATCAGCTCGAGGCCGTGCTCCTGCCGGTCCACTTCCCGCTTGATGAGGGCGTGGATCTGGGGATCGACTTCTCGCAGCGGAGCCCGGCGGTCAGTCGTCACGCTCGATCTTCTCCACCCGGCGTTCGTGGCGTCCTCCCTCGAAGGGTGTGTCGAGGAAGGTGTGCAGGATATCCATCGCCTGCTGGTCACTGGTGAACCGGGACGGCAATACCAGAATGTTGGCGTCGTTGTGCTTTCGCGAAAGCGCCGCGATTTCCGGGGTCCAGACCACGGCGGCCCGGACCTGGGGGAACCGGTTGGCCACGTAGGACATACCCAGCCCGGTGCCACAGGTCAGGATCCCGCGTTTGGCCACACCTTCACTCACCGCCTCGGCCACCGGCTTGCCGTAGTCCGGAAAATCGTCGGCCGGGTCGAGCCGGACGGGACCCGCATCCACGGGCTCGTAGCCCAGACGTGTGAGCTCGGTCTTGAGCTTCTCTTTCAGCTCGAATCCGGCGTGGTCGGCGCCGACCCAGATCTTCTCAGACAAAGTTCTGTCTCACCTTGGCCACCGCGGCGATCCGCTGCTCGGCCAGCCGGTCGGCCGCCTTGTACGACGGGATCTTTTCCTCGCCCGCGATCTCGAACACCCGGAGGATGGTGTCGTAGATCTCCCCGGCCTTGGCGCGCGCCCGCTCCAGGGACCAGTCGTGCAGCTCGGCGTTCACGTTGATCAACCCGCCGCCGTTGATCACGTAGTCGGGCGCATAGACGATCCCCCGCCGCTCCAGCTCGTCGCCATGCCGGTCTTCGGCCAGGACGTTGTTCGCGGCTCCGGCGACGATCGCCACCTTGAACTTGGGGATGGTCTCGTCGTTGATCACCGCGCCCAGCGCGCACGGTGCGAAGATATCGGCCTTCTGGCCGAAGATCTCGTCGGTGCCCACCGCCGTCGCGCCGAAGTCCTGCGTCACCGTCTTCACCCGCTGCGCGTCGATGTCGGTCACGATGAGCTTGGCGCCTTCTTCGTGGAGATGCTTGCAGAGGTAGTACCCGACGTGGCCGCACCCCTGCAAGGCCACCGTCTTGCCGGACAATGCATCCGACCCCCACCGGTGCTTGGCGGCCGCTTTCATGCCGCGGTACGTGCCGTACGCGGTCACGGGGGACGGATCACCGGACTTGCCGAGCAATCCCGTCACATGCGTGGTCTCGGTACGGATGAACTCCATGTCCGCCGTCGAGGTCCCGACGTCTTCGGCCGTGATGTACCGGCCGCCGAGGGATTCGACGTGCCGGCCATGGACGCGGAAGAGGGGTTCGCGCTTGGTGGTCTTGTTGTCTCCGATGATGACGCTCTTCCCGCCGCCCAGGTTCAGCCCCGCCACCGCCGCCTTGTACGTCATGCCGCGGGACAGCCGGAGCGCGTCGGTCAACGCGGCCTGATCGGACGTGTAGTTCCAGAATCTCGTCCCGCCGAGCGCCGGGCCCAGCGTGGTGTCGTGGATCGCGATGATGCCGCGGTATCCGGTCGAGGGCTCGTAAAAAAAACTCACCTGCTCGTGGCTGTGCTCGCCGAGCGACGTGAAGAGGCCGGGCGAACGGGAATCAGTCATGGCGGGTGAGCCCCCGGGCGATGATGAGACGCTGGATTTCACTCGTACCCTCATATATCTCGGTGACTTTCGCGTCGCGAAAGAGTTTTTCGACGGGGAAGTCGCGCATGTACCCGTACCCCCCCAAGAGCTGGACCGCCTGGGTCGTCACCCACATCGCGGTCTCCGATGCGAACAGCTTGGCCATGCTCGCCTGGACCGTCACGTCCTGGCCGGCGTCCTTCGCGGCTGCGGCCTGGTGGGTCAGCGCCCGCGCCGCGGCGATGCGGGTCCCCATGTCGGCGAGCTTGAACTGCACCGCTTCGAACGCCTCGAGCGGCTGGTCGAACTGCTTCCGCTCGGCGCAGTACCGGACGGACAGCTCGAGCGCCCGGCGGGCGATCCCCACCGCCTGCGTGGCGATGCCGAGCCGGCCCGCCACCAGGCCCTCCATGGAGTAGACGAACCCCATGCCTTCGTCACCCAGCAGGGCATCCGCGGGGAGCCGCACATTCTCGAGCTCGATACCGGCGGTATTGGACGCGCGCAGGCCCATCTTGTCCTCGGCCCGAGCCGCCCGGTACCCCGGTGTCTTGGTCGGCACGATGAACGTCGAAATCCCCTTCGCGCCTTTGCGCGCCTCCGGCCGGTCGGTCCGCACCATGACCATCATGACGTCGGCGGTGCCGCCGTTCGTGGCCCACGCCTTGGTGCCGTTCAGCACCCAGCCCTCGCCGTCCCGGACGGCCTGGGCCCGGAGCGACGCCGCGTCAGAGCCGGCATCCGGCTCGGAGAGGGCAAAACCCGCCAGGACCTCGCCGCGCGCCATGGGCTTGAGCCAGCGTTCGCGCTGTGCCGGGGTCCCGTGGCGCAGCAACATCGTGGTGGGGATGGCACAATGAATGGAGACCGACACCGCCAGGCTTGCATCGGCGGCCGCGATCTCCTCGAGCGCCATCAAGTACGTCGTCGTGTCCAGACCAAGGCCGTCTTCCGATTCGGGCGTGGCGATCCCCATGAACCCGAGCTTGCCCAGCTCGTCGATGACGTCCCGGGCGAAGTGGTGCGTGCGGTCCCATTCCGCGGCGTGCGGCTCGATGTGCGCCCGGGCGAACTCGCGCGCCAGCGCGACGATCTCCCTCCGCGCTTCGGTCACGTCGGGATGGTCAACCGCGGTAGTCATAGAACCCGCGCTTGCTCTTCCGGCCCAGCCGGCCGGCGGCCACCATCTTGGCGAGGAGGGGCGACGGCCGGTACTTGTCCTCGCCCAGGTCCCGGTGGAGCACCTGGAGGATGGCGAGACAGACGTCGAGCCCGATCAAATCCGCGAGCGCCAGCGGCCCCAGGGGATGATTCATACCCAGCTTCATCACCGTGTCCACGGCGTCGGGGGTCGCCACCCCCTGCTCCACGCAGAACACCGCTTCGTTGATCATGGGCATCAGCACCCGGTTCGACACGAACCCCGGGGCGTCGTTCACCTCCACGGGAATCTTGCCGAGTGCCTTGGAGACCTCGATCACGCGTGCGGTGGTCGGGTCGGAGGTCTCGAGCCCGCGGATCACTTCCACCAGCTGCATCACCGGCACCGGATTCATGAAGTGCAT
>DATEGY010000153.1:0-11272 GCA_035279865.1 Gemmatimonadales bacterium
CCCATTCTGATGACGACGCTCTGCACCCTGTTCGGGCTCCTCCCGCTCGCCCTCGGCCTCGGGGCCGGAAGTGAGCTGCAGCGGCCCCTGGCGCTCACCGTCATCGGCGGGCTCGCGCTGTCGACGCCCATCACGCTCTACGCGGTGCCGGCGCTCCTCGTCGCGATCCGCGGCGGGGGCGCGACGCTCGCGCGAGTCTAGACCTGCGCCCCCCGGTCCTCTAGGTTAGACCGTACCACTCACTTCGTACGGGAGAGGTGACCGTCTATGGTGCAACCGAAGAACGCCCATGGATATGTCCGGTTGACGGAGCCCCTGGTCCGGGACGGCGAGGTCCTGCGTCCGGCGAGCTGGAACGAGGCCCTGGACCGGGCGGCCGAAGGGTTCCGGCGGAATCGCGCGCCCGGGCCCAACCGCCTGGGCATCTTCAGCTGTTCCAAGTCCACCAACGAAATGAATTTCCTCGCCGGCAAGCTGGCGCGGGTGGCCTTCGGAACGCACAACATCGACAGTTGCAACCGAACGTGACACGCTCCTAGCGTCGTCGGTCTGGCGACGGTGTTCGGTGCGGGCGGGGGAACCAGCTCGTACCGGGAGGTGGAAGAAACCGACGTGCTGTTCCTCTGGGGCGCCAATGCCCGGGAGAACCACCCGATCTTCTTCCATCATGTGCTCAAGGCGGTGCACCGGGGGGCGCGGCTCTATGCCGTGGACCCGCGGCGGACGACGTCCGCCCAGTGGGCCGACCGGTGGCTGGGATTGCACGTCGGGTCAGACATCGCGCTCGCCAACGCCATGGCCCGCGTCATCATTCACGCCGGGCTCGCCAACCAGCAGTTCATCCAGCACGCGACCACGGGATACGACGAGTACCGGAAGTGCGTCGAGACTTACACGCTCGACCGGGCGGAGCGGCTGACCGGCGTGCCCGCCGCGGCCATCGAAGAGGCCGCGCTGGCCTATGCGCGGGCCGGCCGGGCCATCATCTGCTGGACCCTCGGCATTACCGAGCACCATAACGCGGTCGACAATGTGTTCGCGTTGATCAACCTGTCCCTGCTTACCGGTCACGTCGGCCGGTACGGATCCGGGGTCAGTCCGCTCCGCGGGCAGAACAACGTGCAGGGGGGCGGCGACATGGGCGCCATCCCCAACCGCCTGGTGGGGTTCCAGGACGGCAAGGACCCGAAGATCCGCGCGCGTTTCGAAAAAGCCTGGGGCGTCGCGCTCCAGCCCAACGACGGCTGGACGATCACCCAGATGTTCGAGGCCATGGACCGGGGTGACCTGACCGGACTCTACGTGATCGGTGAAAATCCGGCGCAGTCCGAAGCCGACCAGCATCGCACCCAGCGGCTGCTCGAGGGGCTCGACCATCTCGTAGTCCAGGACATCTTCCTCACCAAGACGGCGCAAATGGCCGACGTGGTTCTGCCGGCCGCGGCCACCTGGTGCGAAGGGGAAGGGACCGTCACCAACAGCGAGCGCCGGGTGCAGCGGGTGCGGGCGGCGCTGACGCCGCCCGGCGACGCACGCGACGAGCTCTGGATCCTGGCGCAGATCGCCAAACGCATGGGATACGACTGGGGTGAGCCCACGGGGGAATCGGTGTGGGAGGAGGTCCGGACCCTCGCGCCCGCCATGTTCGGGGGCATGAGCTACGAGCGTCTGGAAGCGCTGGGCGGGATTCAGTGGCCCTGCCCGGATGCATCGCACCCGGGATCGCTCTTCCTGCATGACCGCCTCTGGGCGGATCCGAGAGGTGGTCCGGCGGCACCCTTCTCGGTGGTGGAGCATGAACCGCCGGTGGAGGCGCCTGATGCGGAGTACCCGTTCGTGCTGACAACGGGGCGCCGCCTCGATTCGTACAACACCGGGGTGCAGACGATGGGCTATGCGTCTCCCCTCCGTCGCGCGGAAGCGCTCGACATGTCTCCGGAAGATGGGGAACGGATGGGATTGTCCGAAGGGGATTCGGTGACGGTAGCCTCCCGGCGTGGCAGCGTGACCGCTCCCGTGCACCTCGATCCGGGACTCCGGCCGGGCCTGGTCTTCATGACCCTGCACAACCAGGACGACGTGCGTGTGAATCTGCTGACCATCGATGCCTCCGATCCGCGGTCGGGAACAGCGGGGTTCAAAGCCTGCGCCGTGCGGGTCACACCGGCCCGCACGCCCGTGGCCGTGGGCCGCTGACGTTCCGTGGACCTCCACTTTCGCGACGCCACGCCGACGGACGACGAGCGGGCCGCCGTGGATGCCGTACTCGGGGCCCCCGTGTCGGGGTGGGACGGGGGACAGCGCGTGGCGGGCCGTGACGGTCACCTGTCGCTGGGTGGGCACGAGGCGCGCGCCCGCCGTCACCTGCTCCTTCCCGCGCTGCACGCAGTGCAATCCCGGACCGGCTGGCTCTCCGAAGGCGCCCTCAACTATCTGAGTGCCCGTCTCACGGTGCCCCTCGCGGAGATCTGGGGCGTGGTCACGTTCTACGCCCTCCTGCCCACGCATCCGCGGCCTCCACGGGTCCTGCACGTGTGCGACGACATCGCCTGCCGGATGCGGGGCGCCGAGGGCATCTGTGAGCGCCTGGAGCACGACATTGGGGGGCCCGTCAGCGAGGCCGGCCATGGCGCCACCTCCGAAACCATGGAACTGAGCGACCACGGCTGGGTGCGGAGCCCCTGTCTCGGCCTCTGCGACCAGGCTCCCGCCGCGCTCTTGACCGTTGCGGGAGAGCGTTCCGTCGAGCGGCTGCTCGGTCAGATCACACCCACGGCGGCCGTCGTCGCCCTGCGCGGCGTTATTCCCGACGAGCTGCGCGCGCGGCTTCCCCAGAAGGGGGCGCCCGGACTCAGACTGCTCGCACGGGTCGGCGTCGTCGACCCCCGGAGTCTCTCGGCGTACCAGGGCGCGGGCGGATACCGGGCCCTTGCGAAAGCCTTCGACTTGAAGCCCGAGGGCGTGATCAACGAGATGATCGCGTCCAAGCTCATGGGACGCGGCGGCGCGGCGTTTCCGACGGGACGGAAGTGGGACGCCGTGGCCAAGCAGGGGGCCCGCCCGCACTACGTGATCTGCAACGCCGACGAATCAGAGCCCGGCACGTTCAAAGACCGGGTCCTGATGGAAGAGGACCCCTTCGCCATCGTGGAGGCTGTCACGATCGCGGGGTATGCCGTCGGGGCGGCGGCCGGCTACATCTACATCCGCGGCGAGTACCCGCTCGCCATCAGCCGGATGCAGGGGGCCATCGATCAGGCGCGCGCGGCGGGACTGCTCGGCGGGTCGGTGATGGGGCAGGGGTTCGCGTTCGACGTCGAGATCCGGAAGGGCGCGGGGGCGTACATCTGCGGGGAAGAGACGGCCATTTTCAATTCGATCGAAGGGTACCGCGGGGAGCCGCGCAACAAGCCGCCGTTCCCCGTCGCCGTCGGCCTGTTCCGGAAACCCACTCTCGTCAACAACGTGGAGACCCTGGCCAACGTGCCCGGAATCATTCTCGACGGCGGCGCGGCATTCGCCGGAATCGGCACGCCGGATTCCACGGGCCCCAAGCTCTTCTGTGTCTCCGGAGCACTCACCAACCCCGGGGTGTACGAGGTCCCGTTCGGTACCACCCTGCATGAGCTCATCGCCCTTGCCGGAGGGTCCCGGGAGGGCCGCCCGCTCCAGGCCATTCTCCTGGGCGGAGCCGCCGGGATGTTCGTGCCTGGGGACGTCGCCGACATTCCGCTCACGTTCGAGGGTGCCCGGGCCGCCGGCGTGACGCTGGGGTCGGGCGTCGTGATGGCGTTCGACGACCAGGCCGATCTGAAGGACACCCTGCTTCGCATTGCCGCGTTTTTCCGGGATGAATCGTGCGGCCAGTGCGTGCCGTGCCGGGTCGGGACGGTGCGCCAGGAAGAGGCGCTGCACCGTCTCGTGGCCCGGAAACCCCTCGGCACCGCGACCCAGGAGCTTGCGTTGCTCGAGGAGATCGGCGCCGGGATGAAGGACGCATCCATCTGCGGTCTGGGACAGACGGCCTACAGCGCCGTCGAGTCGGCCGTGAAACGGCTCAAGGTGTTCCAGTGACCGCTACGCACGCGGGTCCGCTCGTTCCCCTGGCCGGACCGCGCCGCGACATCGCGCTGTCCATCGACGGGAAACCGGTTACGGTCCCGGAAGGCACGACCATCCTCGAGGCCTGCGCCCGGCTCGACCAGACCCTGCCGACGCTCTGCTACCTCGAGACGCTCCACCCCGTGAACGCCTGCCGGGTGTGCGTCGTGGAGGTGGAAGGCTCCCGGGTGCTGGTACCCGCCTGTTCGCGCGCCGTGGAGTCCGGGATGAAAGTGCGTACGGATACGCCGCGGGTCCGGCACAGCCGCAAGATGGTGCTCGAGTTCCTGGCCTCATCCGTGGACCTGTCGACCACGCCGCTGGTGGAAGACTGGCTGGCGGAGTACGGCGCCCGCCCGGACCGCTTCGGACCACCGGATAGTCCGGGGGCGGAAGGAGACCGGGACTCGCGGGCGCCGGGCCACCACGAGCCGCCGCGGAACGGAGTGGCGGCGACCGTCGCCCAACCCCGGAAAGTCGACAACGACCTGTACATCCGCGACTACGCCAAGTGCATCCTGTGTTATAAATGCGTCGAAGCCTGCGGCGTGGACTACCAGAACACCTTCGCAATCGCGGTGGCGGGGCGGGGGTTCGACGCGCGGATCTCCACCGAATTTGCCGTCGAGCTGCCGGAGTCCGCGTGTGTGTACTGCGGCAACTGCATCGCCGTGTGTCCCACCGGTGCGTTGATGTTCAAGACCGAGCGCGACCACCGCGACGCGGGGACGTGGGACGAGAGCCGCCAGCACGTCACCGAAACCATCTGTCCGTATTGCGGCGTCGGGTGCAATCTCGAGCTCCACGTCCAGGATAATGAGATCGTCCGCGTCACCTCACCGCTCGACCATTCCATCACCCGCGGCAACCTGTGCATCAAGGGCCGTTTCGGCTGGCGCTACGTCCAGAATCGCCGTGACTGATCGGATGCCGCCGGCTCTGTCCCCGGAGCACCCGCTCTTCGGCCTGGGCTATGCCGAGCCGGTGCGGGAACGCGAGTTCACCCGCCTCGAGGGGGGACAGCAGGACGATCGTGCCTCGGTGGCCGAAGAAGTTCCCGTGGCGTTCATCTATAACGGGCGTCCCCATGTGGTAATGATGGCGACACCGGCGGACCTCGAAGACTTCGCCGCCGGATTCTCCCTCACCGAAGAAATCGTCGCATCCGTATCCGAAATCTCCCGGCTCGAGGTCGTGCGCCACGCGCAGGGCATCGAGCTGCAGCTCGCTATTCCGGAGGCTGCCGCCAACCGGCTGGAGGCCCGCGGCCGGCAGCTGGTGGGTCAGACGGGGTGCGGTCTCTGCGGCGTCGAGACGGTGGCGGAGGCGCTCCGCCCTCCCCGGCGACTTCCTGATGGCCGCCCGCCCGTCCCGCGCCATGCCCTGTGGCGGGCCGAGGCAGCTCTCCCCGAGCTCCAGCAGTGGAATCAGGAGACGGGAGCGCTCCACGCGGCCGCATGGGTGAGTGATGCCGGGGCACCGGAGATCGTCCGGGAGGACGTGGGCCGGCACAACGCGCTCGACAAGGTTATCGGTGCGCTGGCGCGCACTGGCAGAAGTCCGGGAGACGGTTTTCTGCTGGTGACGAGCCGGGCGAGTTACGAGATGGTGCAGAAGGCCACCGTTGCCGGCGCGCGGCTCCTCGCCGCGGTCTCCCGGCCCACTGGCCTGGCGGTCCGCCTCGCCGAGGCGAGCGGGCTGACGCTGGTGGCACTGCTGCGGGGGCGGACGGCGAACGTCTACGCCCACCCGGAGGGACTCAGCGGCCCGGACTAGCTCCCGTCAGCTGCTTCATCCGTTCCTTCCGGTCCTGATCCGCCTGCCGCCGCTGGTCGCCCCGCCAATCCTTGTAATCCTTGTAGTGGGGCTTCGAGAAGATCTTCTTGAGATGGTCGTCGAAGTGATCGTCTTCCTTCGCCAGCTGGTCTCCCAGGTGCCGGAGGAGGGGGAACTGGGTCCGAGCCGCATAGCGGTCCCCGGACTGCCACAGCCCATCGATGCGCACGCGCAGAGCGGTGGCGCTGTCCCGCAGCACCTTGGTCGCGGTCATGAACGAGTCGTAGACCGCGCGGTACGCGCGGGCTTCGGTGGTGTCCAGCTCGAACCGGTCCACGACGAAGTCCGGAATGGCCGGTCCCGCAAGGTCCTCGGGAGAGGGCAAGGGTTCCACGATCGTCGATGGCCGGGGGGCATCCTGTCCGCTGTTGCGGCCCGCACCGGCACCATTTGCGTACGGCATCTGGGCCAGGGCAGGCCCCGCCATTACCACGAGAACCGCGAGTATCGGCCGCATGAATTCCTCCTGGGCTCAATGTACACCGGGTCCGTGCCGATGGGGTCAACTCCTGGCGGCGGGCCCCCGTACGTGTGAGGTGACCGCCAGGGCCCGAGGGGCGATGCCGGATCCGAGTCCCGAAGACGAAGGGGCGATCGTGTCGCGCGCCCGGGCGGGCGACCGGGATGCGTTCGCAGAGCTCGTGGACCGCTATCAGGACGCCGTCCGGCGGGTGGCGCGCGCGGTGCTTCACGACGCCGACGAAGCGGATGACGCCGCGCAGGACGCCTTTCTGTCCGTGCTCGTGAAGCTCGCGCAGTACGACCCGGGACGGCCCTTCCGGCCGTGGCTCATGCGGATCGTGGCGAACGTCGCGATCGACCGCAAACGGCGGCGGCAGGTCCGGCGGGGACAGCCGCTGGCGCCCGAGGCGCACTCGCATGAGCCGTCGCCGCTGCTGCACGCGGAGCGGGCGGCCCTGCGCGAGCGACTCGAGGAAGCCTTGAGACACTTGCCGGAGCGGTACCGCGTGGCGCTGGTGCTGTACGACGTCGAAGGGTATTCGCACCCCGAGATCTCGGAGATCCTTCAGATCCCGGTCGGCACGGTGCGGTCGGCGGTATTTCACGCGCGGCGGACATTGCGACCCCTATTGGAGGGGTGGAGGGAGGGCTCATGATTCTGGACTTCGATCACCACGAGGCGCCTGCGGACCCTCGGGTCAAGGAGGCGCTGGAGTGGCTCCTGCCGGTGCCCCGCCGGGAAGCCTTCCGGGCGGGGGTCCTCGCGCGGGCTCACGATGCCCGGACGCGGCCGGAGAGTACCCTCGATCGCTGGGCCCGCCCGGCCCTGGCCGCGGCCGCGACCATCGCACTGGCGGCCTGGGTCGCGGGGGGGCTCCTGGAACCCGTGAACACGGGGAGCCTGACGCTGGACGGAGCCATGGTGAGCTCGGCCACGGGAAGCACGCCTTCGGCGTTCATCGCGGCCCCGCATCCCCCCGACGCCGACGCCCTCGCTCTCCTGGTGACGCCATGACCGGCTCGCGCGGTTGGATCCTCGCGGCCTTCCTCGTCACGTTCCTGGCGGGCGCCGCCGTCGATCACGGTGTGATCATCTGGCGGCACCGTCGCGATCCGATGATGTTCCGGCGGCCCGTCGCCCGCCCGGACATGGTGATGGCGCTGACCCGGGAGCTTGATCTCTCTCCCGTGCAACAGGACTCGGCGCGCGCCATCTTCGCCCGGCACCGGTGCGACCTCCGCGATATCTGGCGCGTAGCCCATCCCCGGTTCGATTCGCTGCGACTTCTCGTCGATTCAGAGCTTTCGGCGGTCCTCAATCCGGACCAGCGGGCGAAGTTCCAGCGGCTTGCGGGACGCCACGAGCACCGGCCACCTCCGCCCCTCCCCTCCGATTCGGGGTGCGCAGGACCCTGACCGGCGCACCCTCCCGAACTCGGCGCCCCCAGGCGACGTTCTAACCAGAAGACCACCTCGGGAGAGCCGGAATGGATGTGTTCGTCACGGGGGCCACGGGATACGTGGGCGGCGCCGCCGCCCGGGCGCTTCGTCGCGCCGGACATCGCGTGTTCGGGCTGGCGCGCAGTGACGCCAAGGCGCGGGTGCTGGAGTCGCAGGAAATCACTCCCGTCATCGGCGATCTGGCCGATCCTACCACGTATATCGGGATTGCGGCCCGCTGCGGCGCCCTGATCCATGCGGGGTTCGACGGCCATGCGCGCGGCATTCCCAAGGACCGCGCGGCCGTGGAGGGCCTGATCGAAGCGGGCCGGCGGGGTGCGCAGCCCAAGACCTTCATCTATACCAGCGGGGTCTGGGTGCACGGGGACACGCGGGGCGCCCTGGTCGACGAGTCATCTCCGCTCGACCCCCTTCCGCTGGTGAGCTGGCGCCCGCCCCACGAGTCGCTGGTGCTCGAGTCCGACGCCGTTCGAGGGATCGTCCTGCGGCCCGGGGTTGTGTACGGAGGTGCCGGCGGCAGTCCGGGCGCCTGGTTTTCGGCGGCGGGGGAGGGCATGCCACCCGAGGTCGTGGGGGACGGTGCCAACCGCTGGGCCCTCGTGCACATCGAAGATCTCGGAGAGGCCTACCGCCTGGCCGCTGAATCCGGGCTCGCCCGGGAGGTGTTCTGTGTCGTGGAGCGCTCGCACGAATCCGTGCGGGAAATGGCGGCCGCCGCCGCCCGCGCCGCGGGATTGTCCGGCGAGATCCGCTCGCTCCCGCTCGTCGACGCGCGGAAGGCGATGGGGCCGTACGCGGATGCCCTCGCCGCCGATCAACGTATCGACGGAGGCAAAGCGGAACGGATGCTCGGATGGCGGCCCCGCCACCACGGGTTCGTGGACGAGGCGGATTCGTACTACCGCGCCTGGCGAGCCTCGAGATGAGAGCCGTCCGGATCGAGGCCCATGGCGGTCCCGAGGTGCTCCGGGTGGTGGAGCTCCCCACCCCCCAGCCGGGACCAGGGCAGGTGCTCGTCACCGTCGAGGCTGCCGGCGTCAACTTCATCGATACCTATCAGCGCAGCGGCTTCTACCAGCTCCAACTTCCCGCCGTGCTCGGCCAGGAAGCTGCCGGGCGGGTGGCCCGTCTTGGCGCCGGCGTCACCGGCTGGAGGGAAGGGGACCGCGTCGCGTTTGCGCATGTGATGGGGGCATATGCCGACAGTGTCGTGATCGCGGCTGACCGGCTCGTGCCGGTCCCAGCTTCGGTCACGACCCGGGTGGCATCGGCCGCGATGCTCCAGGGCATGACCGCCCAGTACCTCGTGACCGATACATTCCCGCTCCAGAGCGGGCAGACCTGCCTGATCCACGCTGCGGCGGGTGGTGTCGGACTGCTGTTGGTCCAGGTCGCCAAGCTGAAGGGGGCCACCGTGATCGGCACGGTGTCGACCGCGGAAAAAGCCCGGCTCGCGGGCGAGGCGGGTGCCGATCATGTGGTCAATTATGCCGAAGAGGATTTTGAGGCAGTGGTGAAGCGGCTCACGAATGGCCGGGGCGTCCACGTGGTCTATGATTCCGTGGGGAAGACCACCTTCATGAAGAGTCTGAACGTGCTCGCGCCGCGGGGTATGCTGGTCACATTCGGGCAATCGAGCGGCGCCGTTCCTTCCTTCGACCCGCTTTTGCTGAGCCAGCGCGGGTCACTCTTTCTGACGCGGCCGGTCCTGGGACACTACATCGCCACGCGGGAGGCACTCCTGAACCGCGCGAACGAGACCCTGGGCTGGGTGGCGGCGGGCCGTTTGAAGGTGCGGATCGACTCTGAGTTTCCCCTCTCGGCCGTCGCGGATGCGCATCGGAAGCTCGAATCGCGCAGTTCGACCGGAAAGCTCCTTTTGATTCCCTAGGGGACATCCCCTAGCGCGGAGGGCGTCAATTCCTACATTGGGGGCCGTGGAATCCGCGCCGATGGACCATTCGAGGGAGCGCCGCCGCAGCCGGGCGGACCGCCGCGTGTTCGAGCGCCGCAGGAAGCACGACCGTCGCTCGGGCGGGTTTTCGCGTCCTTCACTGACGACCGTCGAGTCGGCCCGCGAGCACATCCGGAACGCGATTCAGATTTTCAAGCGGATGGGAACGGGGGAGGCGCCCGCTGAGTGGAGCGCCGATGCCGACGCCGCGATCAGTCGTTTGACCCGCGCCCTCGCTGATCTGGACGCGGGCCGAATCTAAGCCCGCCCTACTTGGCGGCGGCGAAGCGCCGCGCGACCTCCGCCCAATTCACCACATTCCACCACGCCGCGATGTAGTCGGGCCGGCGGTTCTGGTATTTCAGGTAGTAGGCGTGCTCCCACACATCGAGGCCCAGGATCGGCGTCTTGCCGTCCATCACGGGGCTGTCCTGGTTGGGGCTGTTCGAGATCTCGACCTTCCCGCCCGCCGCCGTCAACCATGCCCAACCGGAGCCGAATCGCCCCGTTCCCGCGGCAGCGAAGCTCTCCTTGAATTTGGCGAAGTCGCCGAACGCTTTCTTGATCGCCTCGGCCAGCGCGCCCGACGGCTCGCCTCCCGCCTTGGGCGCCATGACGGTCCAGAACAGGGAGTGGTTGTGGTGTCCACCGGCGTTGTTGCGCACGGCGGTGCGGATGTCTTCCGGCACTGAGGCGATTCCCCTCAGGAGGTCGTCCAGGCTCTTCTGGTGGAGCTCAGGGTGCTTGTCGAGTGCCGCGTTGAGGTTGTTGACGTAGGCCTGATGGTGCTTGCCGTGATGGATCTGCATGGTCTGCGCGTCGATGTGGGGCTCGAGCGCCGCGAAATCGTAGGGCAGGGCCGGCAATGTGTGGGGCATACCAGTCGTCACTCCCAAGTAGGGTGGAGCGAACCCACGTTCAGCGCCAAAGATAACACCCCCCGGTTGCCGGCGGTTCCAGTTCTCACGAGCTTCCGGCATGGTCAACACCACGATGAAACCGCTGGTGGGCGCGCCGGCGCCCGAGTTTACCCTCCCGTCCACGGCGGGACGGGACGTGTCCCTCGCGGAATTCCGGGGGAAACAGAACGTCCTCCTCGCGTTCTTCCCGCTGGCGTTCACCAGCACCTGCACCGCGGAAATGTGCGCGTTCACCGACGATTTCGAGCGCTTCGCGTCGGCGAACACCGTGGTGCTGCCCATCAGCGTGGACTCGGTTCCGACGCTGAAGGAATACCGTGCGAAGTACGCGATGAAAGTGGACCTGCTCTCCGACTTCACGCGGGACGTGTCGCGGCGTTACGACACACTTCTGGAAGCCAAGTTTTTCGCGAAGCGCGCCTATTTCCTGATCGACCGCGCCGGCATCCTGCGGTGGGCGCACACCGAGGCGGAGTTGGGCCACCGCCGTGAGGACGCGGAACTCCTCGAGCGCATCGCGGCTCTGGAGTAGCGCCTC
>DATEGY010000154.1:0-4099 GCA_035279865.1 Gemmatimonadales bacterium
GGTGGTAGCGCCGGCTTCTCAGGTCGGTGCCGCGAGTTACTCGGATACCGCCAAGGCGTTCTATGACTCCCTGGCGGGAGCCCGGGCCGCGGACTCGACTCCGGCGTACGGCGTCGTCCCCCTGGCACCGCGCCGCGTGGCGGCGGACTCCATCGCCGATCTCGCGTGGCTCGACATCCTCCACGATTCGACGCTGAACGCCCTGGTGCAGACCGCCCTGCTGCAGAACCGCGATCTGGCCACCGCGAAGGCACGGGTCCAGGAGTTCCGGGCCGATGTGGGGCTGGCCCGGGCACCTCTCTTTCCCTCACTGACCGGTAACGGGAGCGTGTCCAAGAACCAGGTGGCCTTCGGACCTCAGGTGTTCCCGTTCAACGCCATCCGGGTCACCGCGGACGTGGCCTGGGAGCTCGACTTCTGGGGTAAGACCCGGCGCGGCATGCAGGCCGCCAATGCCGACCTCGCGGCCCAGGATGCGATCGAACAGGAAACGGTGCTGTCGCTCGTGTCGAGCGTCGCCATCGGGTACCTCCAGCTGCTCGAGCTCGATCAGGAGGCCCAGGTCTCCGCGCACACGCTCCAGACCAGCCAGGCGACGCTCGATCTGGCGCGGCAGCGCTATGCGCGGGGCATCATTTCGGAGCTGGACGTCCGGCAGTTCGAAGCGCAGGTCGCGGCCCCGGCGGTGCGGCTCGCGCAGGTGGAGCAGATCCGCGCGCAGACCGAGCATGCCCTGAACGTGCTGTTGGGTCAGGGCCCCACCGCCATTCCCCGCCACGGGGCCCTCGCGGAGGCGGCCCGGGCGGTCACGGTCCCCGATTCCCTGCCCTCGACGCTGCTCGCACGCCGCCCCGATGTCCGGCAGGCGGAACGGGCGTACCGCGCGGCGAACGCGCGGGCGGGTCAGGCGTTCGCACAGCAGCTCCCAGTGATCATGTTCACGGGGTCGTATGGGTCCCAGGCCGCCACGTCGAACGGCCTCTTCAAGCCGCAGTCGGACATCTACGTCGCGCAGCTCGGGATTTCCATTCCGCTTTTCGCGGGAGGGGCACGCTCGTCCACGACGGCGGCCGCGAAGGCCCGGGCCGAGCAGGCGCGGAATCAGTACGAGCAGACGGTGTTGCGGGCGTTGCAGGATGCCGGCGACGCGCTGTCGGGCGCCCGGGCGGCGCGGGATCAGGTGGCCGCGGCGGAGACGCAGGCCATCGCGCTGCGCCGGGCCTACGACCTCGCACAGGTGCGGTACCGCTCCGGCATCGCGAACTACCTCGAAGTCCTGGACGCCGAGCGGAGTCTGTTCACCGCGGAGCTGACGCTGTCGCAGGCCGAGCTGGGGCAACTCACGGCCGCGGTGCAGCTGTACAAGGCGCTGGGCGGAAGCTGGAACGGGATGGCCACGACGAAGTAACCGAACGGGGTTGCGACCGCCCGGCATCGCGTGCACTGTAGCGGCTCCTCCAGAGGAGCCGCTACGTGTTTAAGGGCCTGTCCGTCGTCATTCTCACCATGCTCGCCGTCCGTCCGGCGCAAGCCCAGGGCCTGCGCATCGAGATCTCCGTGGCGCCGGGCTTCCATGCGGCGGCCGTCACCGGACGCATGTACGTCTTCTTCACCAAAGACTCGAGCGCCGAGCCGCGCCTGGGCGTGCGGGGCGAGAGTGACTGCGTGCCGTTCTTCGGCGTGGACGTGACCGATCTCGCGGCCGGCTCGCCGGGAGTGGTAGACGGGCGGACGCTGGGGTATCCCCTCGCCCGGCTGGCCGACCTTCCTCCGGGGGACTACTACGTCCAGGGCCTGTTGAACGTCTACACCGACTTTCACCGTGCCGACGGCCACACGGTCTGGGCACACGATGACCAGTGGGAAGGGCAGCAGTTCAACCTTTCACCCGGCAACCTGGTGAGCGGCGTGCGGCGCGTACACGTGGACCCCGCGCGCCCCGACACCATCCGGCTCGAGCTCACCCAGGCGATCGGCGCCGTGAAGGTGCCCGCGGACACCCGCCTCGTGCGGCGCGTGAAGATCCAGAGCAAGCTCCTGACGGCCTTCTGGGGACGCCCCATCTACCTGGGCGCCGTGGTGCTGCTGCCGAGCAGCTACGACAAGGACTCCACCACCCGGTTCCCGACCGTCTACGAGCAGGGCCACTTCAGTCTCGGCGCACCGTTCGGCTTCAACCCCGACGGCAAGCCGGAGACCGCGGAGGCGCGCGCCGAACGCGTGAAGCGGACGGCCCGGGAGCCCGGCTACGAATTCGCTCAGTCGTGGAACAGCCCGGGATTCCCGCAGATGATCGCGATCACCTTCCAGCACCCGACGCCGTACTTCGACGATTCCTACGCCGTGAATTCCGTGAACAACGGGCCCTACGGCGATGCGATACTCACCGAGCTCATCCCGTATCTGGAATCGCACTTCCGGATGATTCAGGCACCCTGGGCACGACTGCTCGTCGGCGGCTCGACGGGCGGCTGGGAAGCGATGGCGCTCCAGGTCTACCACCCCGATTTCTTCGGCGGGACCTGGGTCCTCTATCCCGATCCGCTGGATCTCCGGGCGTACGAGCTGGTGAACGTGTACCGCGACAGCAGCGCGTTCGTGTTCCCGGTGTCGGAATGGTTCCAGTCGGATGTCCCCGCCGAGCGGGAGGAGACGGGGCAGCCGCACATCACCGTGCGGCAGGAGAGCCAGTACGAAGCGGTCCTGGGCAGCCACGCGCGCTCCGGGGAGCAGTTCGCCATCTGGGAGGCGACGTGGGGGCCGGTGGGGCCGGACGGCTATCCGGTCGACTTGTGGGATCTGTCCACCGGAAAGATCAACCACCAGGTAGCGGATTACATGAAGGCGCACGACTACGACATCCGGGACTATCTCGAGCGCAATTGGGCCACACTCGGCCCCAAGCTGCGCGGGCGCCTGCACCTCTACGTCGGCGACATGGACACGTTCTACCTGAACCTTTCCGTCTACTACGTCGAGAGCTTCCTGAAAACGGCGAAGCCGCCCGCCGACGCTGTCGTCGAATACGGGCGGCCCTTGAAGCCGCACGGCTGGCAGCCGTTCACCAACGCGGAGCTGATGCGGCGGATGGCGGCCTACATCGCCGCCCACCGCCCGAAGCGCTAGGACATCACGGCGCGCACCCCGTCGAGAGGCCCCGCGCGTTGCACTCGTTGTCGGGGACGGGCATCACCGGCGGGACCGCGCCGGGTGGCACGTTCCCGTTCGGGATGTCCGTAGGGATCGTCCCCAGGAGGCCATAGCGCCGCGCGTCGATCCACCGGGTACCCTGCTCCCACATCAGCGAATAGCGCCGGTTGTAGAGCAATTCGGTGATGTAGGCCGCCTTCGGGCTTCCACCGCTCAGCGTATCCGCCGGGAGGTTGCCCGACGCCTTCCGCACCAGGTTCAGAATCGTGTTCGCCGCGGCGAGGTTGTTCAGCCCGATCTGCGCCTCGGCGTCGAGCAACTCCAGCTCCTCACCCCGGATGATCGGGATCGGGTGTCCCGGATCCACCGCTCCATTGCTGAAGTAGACCGTGAACTTCAGCTCGCCGTGAATGGGGATGCCCCCGAGCCTCTGCGTGTCCTGCGACGGGACGATCTTCGAGAGCGCCCGGAGATCGGGCTGGCCCCCGACCTGGGTATCCGCCTGGGTGATGAAATCAGGCAGCGCGAAATACGTATTCCCGTTGAGGGGGTCGGACAGATCGTTCGTCCCGTCCCCGGGGTCGGTTGAGAACTCGAAGTTGACGCCCCGCTGGAACTGCGTGGTGTCTCCCGGCTGGTAGAACGAAGCGGCGAGCGCCGTCTCCGCGGCGTTCCAGCAATTCGCGGGCGTGCCGTGACAGCCGTTCAACGCCGTGGCACGGAAGACCTCAGCTTTGGCCGCGAGGGCCCGGTTGAAGAGGGCGAACTCTCCCGGGTCGAAGAATCCGTTCAAGTACGTCGCCGGCATCGGGAAGGGGAACGCCGCAAGGTCGGTGTTCGCCGTCGCGAGGTTGGTCCGGCCGGAATCGAGGAGCCCGATGATGTAGCCGTAGACCGAGTCCTCGGACACGAAGGGAGCCGGCGGTGCGGTCACAGGCCGGTCCACGTC
>DATEGY010000155.1:0-3121 GCA_035279865.1 Gemmatimonadales bacterium
ACCACCAGCCCTGGATCTCGCCCGACGACT
The DNA here is from genome assembly GCA_035279865.1 of Gemmatimonadales bacterium. GTDB lineage: Bacteria > Gemmatimonadota > Gemmatimonadetes > Gemmatimonadales > GWC2-71-9 > 40CM-2-70-7. Next base: position 31 of record DATEGY010000155.1, read on the forward strand.
CGAACACACTGATCGTGGCTTCCGATCAGGGCACCGTCATCTCGCGGAATGCGAAGGCCGCGGATCCGCGCAGGCTGACCTGGAGCTCGTGGCTCAATCAGCCCACGGCGCAGATCTACCACGTCTCGGTGGACCCTCGTTTCCCGTACTGGGTGACCGGGGCGCAGCAGGACTCGGGCTCGGTGGCGGTCCGGTCCCGCGGAAAGTTCGCCCAGATTTCCATGCGGGACTGGGAGCCGATCGGCGCCGGCGGTGAAAGCGGGTACACGGCCGGTGATCCGCTGCATCCCGGTGTGATCTACGGCGGCTCCGGCAGCCGGTATGACCTCGAGCTGAATCGCGAGGTGCCGGGCACCAGCGCACCCAAGGCGACGGAGCAGGGTGTGACGGAACGCCATGACTGGACCCAGCCGCTCGTGCTGTCGGCCGCGGATCCGCACGCGTTGTATTACGGCACGCAGTTCCTCTATAAGTCGACGGACACGGCCAGAACGTGGAGCGAGATCAGTCCCGATCTCACGAGAGCGCAGCCCGGCATTCCGAAGAACCTGGATCCGACCGCCGCGGCCGATCAGGGCAACAATCAGCGCGGCGTGATCTACGCCATCTCCCCGTCACCGCTCCAGGCGTCGATGGTGTGGGTGGGCACCGACGATGGCTTGATCCAGCTGACGACGGACGATGGGAAGACGTGGAAGGATGTGACGCCGAAGGAGCTGACCGCCTGGAGCCGGGTCACCATGGTGGAAGCGTCGCACACCGAGGCCAACACCGCCTACGCGAGCGTCGACCGGCATCAGCTCATGGATTTCGATCCCTACATCTACCGGACCCGGGATCAGGGCAAGTCGTGGCGGAAGATCACGACTGGCCTCCCGGCGGGAGTTTACGTCCATACGGTAAAAGAAGATCTGCATCGCGCCGGATTGCTCTTCGCCGGGACCGAGCGCGGGGCGTTCGTCTCCTTCGACGCCGGCGATCACTGGCAACCGCTCCAACTCAACCTGCCGGTCACCTCGGTGCGCGACTTCCAGGTGTACGGCAACGATCTCATCGTGGCCACGCATGGGCGCGGGTTCTGGGTGATCGACGATATCAGCCCTTTGCGGCAAATCGACGATTCCGTTCTCAAGGCCGACGCGTATCTGTTCCAGCCGGCCGATTCCATCGAAGTCGCTCAGGGGGATGACAACGGCACGCCCCTCCAGAAGGATGAGCCGCAGGCCGAGAACCCGCCGAATGGAGCGTACATCGACTATTACCTGAAGGCCGCCCCCCAGACGCCGGTGACGATCGAGATTCTCGATGCGGCCGGCACCTCGCTCGAGACCTTTTCGAGCGCCCCGGCCGAGTCCGCGGCCGGTGCTCAGGGCGGGGGGCAGCCGCAGGGCATTCCCAACACCACCGCACTCTGGCGGGTCCCGCCGGCGCCCTTCTCGGCGGCAGCCGGCATGCACCGGGTCACCTGGGATCTCAATGGAGGCAGACGCCGCCGCGGCCCGCGGGGCGGAGCCGCTCAGCCGCCACCGCCGAAACTCCCTGGAACGTTCACCGCGAAGCTCACCGTGAACGGTCAGTCGCAGTCGAAGAGCTTCATGGTCCGTCCGGATCCCCGGACCGCCAACGAGTAGCTCACCTACGAGGGAAGCGATGTCACGCAGACTGTTCTGGTTGCCCTGGGCCGTGCTGGTCGCCGCCGCGGCGCCTGTCGTGGATGGGCCGTTCACCATGGCCCAGGTGCTTGGCTATCCGTACCCGAGCGAGATGGTCACCGCGCCTTCGGGCGCCGCAATGGCGTGGGTCTTCAACGAGCGCGGCGTGCGCAACATCTGGGTGGCGGAGGCGCCGGACTGGAAAGCGCGACGCCTGACGAACGGCACGGCGGATGACGGCCAGGAGCTCGGTCAGCTCCAGTTCACGCGCGACGGCAAGACGGTGATCTACGTGCGCGGGGGAGATCACGACGCCAACTGGGACGCGCACCCTCCTGATCCGGATCACAGTCCCGTCGAGCCGAAGGTCAAGATCTGGGCCGTAGCGGTGACCGGTGGAGCCCCCAGGGTTCTGGCGGAAGGGGACGCGCCGCTGGTGTCTCCCAAGGGCGACGTCGTCGCGTTCATCAAGAACGGGCAGATCTGGTCCATCCCCGTAGACGGATCGAAGCCGGCCAGCCAGCTGGTGTTCGCGCGCGGGGATAATGGCTCGATGGTCTGGTCGCCCGACGGGAGCAAGCTCGCCTTCGTCTCGGACCGCGGCGACCACAGCTTCATCGCGGTATTCTCGGACAGTACGACGCCCCTTCAGTACCTGGCCCCGTCCACCTCTCAGGATGTCGAGCCGGTCTGGTCTCCCGACGGCAAACAAATCGCCTACGTCCGGCTTCCCGGACGCGGTGGTCCCCCGCGGCTGATGTTGCAGCGCGCCCTGTCCCCCTGGCAGATCTGGGTCGCGGATGTGGGGACCGGCGCGGGGCAGCTCGTCTGGAAGAGCCCGTTGACGCTCCACGCGTCGTACGGCGGTGCCGGCCTGATGTGGGGTGACGGCGGCCGGCTCATCTTCAGGAACGGTACCGACGGGTGGGGTCACCTCTACTCGGTACCGGTGACCGGCGGCGACGCCGTGCTGCTCACCCCGGGTGCGTTCATGGTGGAGCAGGCGGTACTCTCCCCCGACCGCAAGACACTCGTCTACAGCGCCAACACCGGAGCGGACTCGAACGATATCGACCGACGGCACCTGTTCAAGGTGCCGGTGGACCGGGCCACGCCCAGCGCGTTGACGGCGGGGATGGGTCTGGAGTGGACGCCGGCGATCACCGGTGACGGAAATTGGGTCGCGCTGATTTCGGCCGAGGCCAAGCGGCCGCCCCTGCCGGCGGCGGTGAAGCTCTCCGGGGGAGACGTGACCCTCATCGGTGCGGACCGGATCCCGTCGGATTTTCCCACGCAGTCGCTGGTCGTGCCCCGGAAGGTGGTGTTCAAGGCGGCGGACGGGACCGAGGTGCATGGCCAGCTCTTCGAGCCACCCGGGATCACGGGCAAGCATCCGGGCATCGTGTTCGTCCACGGGGGCCCCCCGCGCCAGATGCTCC
>DATEGY010000156.1:0-9957 GCA_035279865.1 Gemmatimonadales bacterium
CACCGCCCCCGCCTCCACCCGCTCCGGCTCCGGTGGCATCCGCGCCTTCAGCGCCGGCACCCGGCGTCGAGCGGAAGACCGGACCCCTCCGGCCCGTGAACCCGTTCATGGTTCAGGACCCGAAGCAGAAGGCGCGGCGCCTCGCGCGCGCGCTCATCTCCGACATGCTCGTGTATCACCCGGACAAGCGCATACAGGGCACCCGCGACGGGACCCTCCCGCAGCTCTTCAAGGACGAGATCGAGAAGAGCTGGCTCGAGTACGTCGAACAAGTGGGGCAGGAGATGGCGTCGTCCACGCCGTTCTGGACTGATGCCTTGAACGAGCTGCTTGCCGGGGGCCAGAAGGTCTTCTAAACCGCTGGAATTTCGCGGTCTAACTCCTCATATTCCTGTCAGTTAGAGCCGTTCCCCACGCCGGGGAGCGGCTCACGTCTATTCCGCAAGCCGAGCGAGACCCACGTGCCTTTGGCAAACCGATTTTCCGAATTCCAGGAGCGTTTGGCGGAGCTCCGGAGTTTTCTTTGACGTCGACGGCAAGACGAAGCGCCTGGCTGAGCTGGAGCAGGCGATGGCGGAAGGCGCCATCTGGTCCGACCAGGAGCGCGCCAAGAAGGTCGTAGAAGAGGTCAAGACCCTGAAGCGGTGGCTCGAGCCCTACCATGCCCTGAAGAAACGGGTGGATGACGGGTTTGAGCTCTCCCAGCTCCTCGAGGCCGAGTCCAACGTGGACCTCGCCATGCAGCGCTCCCTCGAAGCCGAAGCGGATGCGGCGGCCCGGGCTCTCGATGCGCTCGAGCTGCAGCACATGCTCCGGGGTCAAGACGACCCCCGTGACGCCCTCCTGACCATCCATCCCGGCGCCGGCGGCACCGAGTCCCAGGACTGGGCCGAGATGCTCATGCGCATGTACACCCGGTGGGCCGAACGCCGCGGATTCGAGGTCGAGGTCCTGGACCTGCTCGAGGGAGAGGAAGCGGGGATCAAGTCCGCGGAAATCGAAATCCGGGGCGAGTACGCGTTCGGCCTGCTGCGGGCTGAGAAGGGCGTACACCGGCTGGTGCGGATCTCGCCCTTCGACGCCCAGGCGCGGCGCCACACCTCCTTCGCCTCGGTGTTCGTGTATCCCGTGGTGGATGACGACATCGAAATCGAGATCCGGGAAGAAGATCTCCGGATCGACGTCTTCCGCGCCTCCGGGAAGGGCGGCCAGCACGTCAACAAGACCAGCTCAGCGGTACGGATCACGCACAACCCGTCGGGGATCGTGGTGGCGTGCCAGAACGAGCGGAGCCAGTTCAAGAACAAGGCGACGGCCATGAAGATGCTGAAGGCCCGGCTCTACGAAAAAGCATTGGAGGAGCAGGAGGCCAAGAAGGCGGAGGTCGACAAGCAGAAGGGTGACATCGCGTTCGGGAGTCAGATTCGCTCCTACGTCTTTCAACCGTACACCATGGTGAACGACCATCGGACCGAGCTGAAGGTCGGCGACGTGCACAAGGTGATGGACGGAGACCTGGACCAGTTCATCGAGGCGTTTCTGAAACAGCAGGGTGGGAAGGCGGCATGACGACGTTCGTCGAAGCGGCCCGCCGTGACAAACTCGACGAGCTGGCCCGCCGGGGTGTGCCGGCGTTCGCGTACCGGTTCGACCGGACCGGGCTGGCCCAGCCGGCGGTGCAGGGGTTCGCGGACGGGGATGCCGCGGTGCACCGGCTCGCCGGCCGGCTCGTCCTCATGCGAGGTATGGGCAAGACTACCTTCGCTCACCTCGAAGACGCGTCGGGGAAAATCCAGCTCTACTTCAAGTCCGATCTCCTCGGCGATCAATACGAGCTCCTGAAACTCCTCGATCTCGGTGACGTCGTCGGCGTGGCGGGGCCCTTGTTCAGGACGAAGACCGGTGAAGTCACGCTCCGGGTCGAGACTCTGACGCTCCTCGCTAAGTCCCTCCGGCCCCTGCCGTTGGGGAAGGAGGACGCCCAGGGCGTGCGGCACGGCGAGCTCACGGATCCCGAGCTCCGGGCTCGTCAGCGGTATGCCGATCTCGCGGCGCACCCGGAGGCGCGGCAGGTGTTTCACACCCGCGCACGCGTGGTCAGCTACATCCGCCGGTTCCTGGATGGACGCGGATACCTGGAAGTCGAGACACCGGTACTGCAGCCCCTGTACGGCGGCGCGGCGGCGACGCCGTTCACCACGTTCTACGAGGCGCTCGACGCGACCTTCTACCTCCGCATTGCCGACGAGCTCTACCTCAAGCGCTGCATCGTCGGCGGCCTCGAGAAGGTGTATGAGATCGGACATGACTTCCGGAACGAGGGGGTGGACCGCTGGCACAATCCGGAATTCACCATGGCCGAGTGGTACGAGGCGTATGCTGATTATGAGGACATGCTGACCCTGACCGAATCGATGGTCGCCGGCCTCGCCGCCGAGCTGGGACGCGAGGCCCTCGCCCGGCGTCCCTTCGCCCGGCGGGACTTCTTCGATCTGGTACGGGAGACCGCGGGCGTCGACCTCGCCACGGCGGACGACGCCACCCTCCGGAACGCGCTCACGCGGAAGGGCGTGCCGGACGCCGATCAATACGCCGGGGCCAGGCTCATGGACGAGGTCTTCAAGACCTTCGCCGAGCCGACGCTGATCCAGCCCACCTTCGTGATGAATCACCCCGTGGCACTGTCGCCCCTGGCCAAGCGCAAGCGCGGGGATGAGACCCGGGTCGAGCGCTGGGAGCTGTTCATTCAGGGCCGGGAAATCGCCAACGCGTTCTCCGAGCTGAACGACCCCGACGAGCAGCGGCGGCGGTTCGAGGAGCAGGTGCGGTTCCGCGAGGCGGGGGACGCGGAAGCCCACCGCATCGATGAAGACTATTTGCGGGCTCTGGAATACGGCATGCCCCCCGCAGGCGGGGTGGGCCTGGGCATCGATCGGCTGGTCATGCTCCTGACGGAACGGACGAACATCCGGGACGTGATCCTTTTCCCCATGCTGCGTCCTGAATGATCGGCCGCCTGGAGCTCCGCATCGCCCTGCGGTACCTGACCAGCCGCCGCTCGTCCGGCCTGCTCTCGTTCATCACCGTGATCGCGGTGGGCGGAGTCTTCGTCGGCGTGGCGGCGCTCGTCATCGTGCTCGGGGTCATGAACGGGCTCCAGTCGGATCTGCGGGACAAGATCCTCGTCGCGAGCCCGCACCTTCGGGTGCTTACCTACGGCGAGGGCCTGCGTCTGGACGACTGGCGCCGGGTGCTCGATACCGTGCGCGAGACGAGGGGGGTCACCGCAGCCGCACCCTTCGTCATGACCCAGGCGGGGATCACCACGGGTCACGATTACGCGGAAGGCGTCGTCGTCTTCGGGATCGAGCCGGACACCGGCAAGCGGGCCGTGACGACATTCGCCCAGCATTTCATCAAGGGGGATCTGCGTTTCCGGACCACCCGGCCCGACGTGGAGGGGGGCGTCGCCCTCGGAACCCGGCTCGCCGGCAAGCTCTCGGCCTACGTCGGGGACGTGGTGACGCTGGTGTCGTTCACCGGCCGCTCGAGCTTCAATGCGTCGGCGGGCACCTTCGTGCCGCAGTACCACCGGTATGAAGTCACCGGAATCTTCGACACGGGGATGTACATCTATGACGACAGCTACGTCGTCCTCAGCCGAACCGTCGCCCAGCGCCTGGCGGGGCTCGACACCGCGGTGACGGGTATCGAAGTGCGCCTCGCCGACCCCTGGAACGCCAGCGCCTTTGCGACCACGCTCGAGACGCACCTCGGGTATCCCTACCGGGCGGTGGACTGGCAGAGCCAGAACCAGGCGCTCTTTTCCGCTTTGAAACTCGAGAAACTCGCGATGGCCTTCGTGGTGTTTCTCATTTGTGTGGTGGCGGCCTTCAACGTGGTCGGGATGCTGACGATGGTGGTACGGGACAAGACGAGAGAGATCGGGATCCTCCTGGCGATGGGGCTGAAGCGTGCCAGCATCCGGCGGGTGTTCCTCGCCCAGGGCGTGATCATCGGACTCACCGGCACCGTGGTCGGCGCCGTCACCGGAGCCATCGTCGGGGCCATGGTCAACAACGGTCGCTGGATCCCGATCGACCCCTCGATCTATTTCGTCGATCACCTGCCGGTGCACACCCAGCCGCTCGATATTCTGGCGGTGGTGGCGGCGAGTCTCCTCGTGGCCACCCTGGCGCCGCTGTACCCGGCGTACCGCGCCGGCGATCTGGATCCCGTCACCGCGATCCGGTACGAATGAACGGCCTCCTCGAATCGCGCGGCCTGCGCAAGGTCTTTGCCGGAGGGGACGGACAGCCGCTCGAGGTCCTCCGCAGCGTGGACATGGAAGTCCGCCGGGGCGAGCTGATCGCCATCGTCGGCTCATCGGGCGCGGGGAAGAGCACGCTCCTGCACCTGCTGGGCACGCTCGACCGTCCGACCTCCGGCGACGTCTGGCTCGAGGGCTCGCGCTACGCGGACCTCGATGCCAACGCGCTCTCCGACTTGCGGAACCGGCGCATCGGGTTCGTCTTCCAGTTCCACCATCTGCTCCGGGAATTCTCCGCGCTGGAAAACGTGATGATGCCGCTGCTGGTCGCGGGCGCCACGGACCGCCAGGCGCGCTCCCGCGCCGAAGAACGGCTGTCCGCGGTGGGACTCGCGGGGCGGATGAGCCATCGGCCAGCGGAGCTGTCGGGGGGGGAGCAGCAGCGCTGCGCCGTGGCGCGCGCCCTGGTGCACGATCCCGCCCTGGTGCTCGCGGACGAGCCGTCCGGCAACCTGGATCACGCCAACGCCGAGATCCTGCACGAAACCTTCTTCCGCCTGGCGCGCGATTTCGAAACCGCCGTGGTGGTGGTGACCCACAACCGGCAGCTCGCGGCACGCGCCGACCGCATCCTCTGGCTCGAGGACGGCCGGCTGGGCCAGGTGCCGTCGGTGGAGGCCATCCCGTGATGCTCTGCGATCACTGCAAGGAGCGGGACGCCGTCATCAACCTGACCCAGGTGGAGCACGACTCGAAGGTCACCCTCCATCTCTGTGAGCAGTGCGCCGCCGAAAAAGGCGTCGAGACCGGCGCGACCGCCCTCAAGTCGCCGCTCGGCGGCTTCATCATGGCGATGGGGAAGACCGCGGGCTCGCTCCTGCCCGCCACGGTGGATGGAACTCCGTGTCCCAACTGCGGCGGAACCCTCCGGGATTTCCGGGAGACCGGCAAACTGGGGTGCGCGGAGTGCTACGTGGCATTCGAGGTCCATTTGCGGGATCTCCTGCGCCGCCTCCACGGCTCGAGCCAGCACGTCGGCGAGCGCTACCAGAAGCCCGGGGCCGAGGACGCCGATCCGGCGCGGCGGCTCCTCGATCTCCGCCACCAGCTCCGGCAGGCGGTGGACGCCGAGAACTTCGAGCTGGCCGCCGAGCTGCGCGACCGGATCCGGGTGCTCGAATGATGGACCTGTCGCTGCTCCCCGACGGCGGCCTGGGCTGGCTCGATGCGTCCGGGCCGAACAGTCAGATCGTCCTGTCCACCCGGATTCGCCTGGCGCGGAACCTGGCGGGGCACGCCTTCTCCCAGCGCTCCAACGACGACGAGCGGCTGGCGGTGCTGGACCGCGTCCTCGAGGCCGCGGGGGCCAGCGAACGGCTCAAGCGGTCGGTGTCCTTCCGTCTGGACGCCCTGGAGCGGGGGGACCGGCAGCTGCTGCACGAACGGCACCTGGTCAGTAAGGAATTGGCGGGCCTGGACCAGGATACCCGGCCGCGTCCCGGCGCGGCCCTGGTGGCCCAGTCGCCCGTCGGGGTGATGGTCAACGAGGAGGACCACCTCCGGCTCCAGGGCATGTGGTCCGGTTTCGCGCTGGACGAGGCGTATGCCCAACTGGAATCGGTAGATGCGGATCTGGGGCGGCTGCTTCCCTTCGCGTTTCACCCGGAGTTTGGCTATCTTACGTCCTGCCCCACCAACGCCGGCACCGGGCTCCGCGCCAGTGTGCTTATCCACTTGCCGGGCCTCGTTTTGACCAAGGAAATCGGGAAGGTGCTGCAGGGGCTCGCGCAGGTCGGCCTCACCTTTCGGGGCCTGTACGGGGAAGGAAGCGAGGTCGTCGGCAACTTTTTCCAGCTGTCGAATCAGACGACGCTGGGGAAGACGGAAGGAGAGCTTCTCGATCACCTGGGCAAGATTGTCCGGCAGGTGATCGAGTACGAGGGGCAGGCCCGTCAGATGCTGCTCCAGACCGCACCGGACGAGGTGGCCGACAAGACGTGGCGGGCGTACGGGCTCCTCCGGCACGCGCGACGGCTCACCTTTGAGGAAGCCATGAACTTGCTGAGCGGCGTTCGGCTCGGTGTGGGTCTCGACCTGATCCCGGGTTTGAGTGTATACACGCTCAACAAGCTCCTGATATACACGCAGCCCGCGCATCTCGCGGCGCTCGAGGGCCGGGCCGGTGGTGACCCCGAGTTGCCGACGGTGCGTGCCACGTACGTCCGGCGCTTGCTGGAATCCGAGTCCCCCTGAGGGTGATGAGGCGATGAACGGCTACAACTTCACGGATCGGGTGCGGAAGGTCCTGCAGATGGCTCGGGAAGAAGCCGCGCGTCTGCACCACGAGTACGTCGGGACCGAGCACATCCTGCTGGGGCTCATTCGCGAAGGCGAAGGAGTCGCGGCGGCGGTGCTCACCAACCTGAACGTGGATCTGGACGAGATCCAGCAGAAGATCGAAGAAACCGTGAAGAAGGGGAAAGCGGCAGCCGCCGCCGGACCCGACCTGCCGTACACGTCCCGCGCCAAGAAAGTGCTGGAGCTGGCCATGGCCGAGGCGCGCGATCTCAACCACTCCTACGTGGGCACCGAGCACCTCCTGCTCGGCCTCTTGCGCGAGGAGAAGGGGATCGCGGCGCAGGTGCTGACCGACGCCGGGGTCAACCTCGAACAAGCCAAGGCCGAGACGCTGCGTCTCCTGGGCAGTGAAATGCCCGCGGCGCCGGCCGGGGGCGCCCCCGCCGGGCAGCCTGCCAGCCCCAAGAGCGAGAAAAAATCCAAGACGCCCGCGCTCGATCACTTCTGCCGCGACCTGACGCAGCTCGCCAACGAAGGCGCGCTCGATCCCACCATCGGCCGCCAGAAGGAAATCGAGCGGGTGATGGAAATCCTGTCGCGCCGCAAGAAGAACAATCCCGTTCTGATCGGTGAGCCGGGCGTGGGGAAGACCGCCATCGTGGAAGGGCTGGCGCAGCTCATCGCCGGGGGCCAGTGCCCGGACGCGCTGAAGGACCATCGGGTCCTGTCGCTCGACATGGCCGCCGTGATCGCCGGCACCAAGTACCGGGGCCAGTTCGAGGAGCGGCTCAAGGCGGTCATCAACGAGATCGCCCAGAACAAGAGCATCATCCTCTTCATCGACGAGCTGCATACGCTCGTGGGCGCCGGCGCGGCGGAAGGGGCGGTGGACGCTTCGAACATGCTGAAGCCCGCGCTGGCCCGCGGTGAGCTGCAGTGCGTCGGCGCGTCGACCCTGAACGAGTACCGCAAGTACATCGAAAAGGACGGCGCGCTCGAGCGCCGCTTCCAGACCGTGATCGTCGATCCGCCGACGGTGGACGAGACCATCGAGATCCTGAAGGGCCTGCGGAAGCGGTACGAGGATCACCACCGGGTCATCATCCCCGACGACACCCTCGCCTCCGCGGCGCGCTTGTCCGAGCGCTACATCACGGACCGGTTTCTGCCCGACAAAGCGATCGACGTGATCGACGAGGCCGGAGCCCGCGCGCGCCTGGCGACCCAGGTGCCGCCGCCGGAAGCCGCGGCCCTGAAGGAGCGCCTGGAGAAGATCAACACGGAGAAGGAAGGCGCCGTCCGGGACCAGAACTTCGAGCGGGCCGCGAGCCTCCGGGATCAGGAGCGCGAGCTCCAGATGGAGATCCGCCGCAAGCAGGAAGAGTGGGAGAAGGAGCGCCAGACCCGCCGGCCGACGATCGACGAGGAGGGCATCGCCTTCATCGTCTCCCGCTGGACCGGCATCCCCGTCACCCGCCTGCAGGAGGCGGAGACCGCCCGGCTGCTCCGGATGGAAGAAGAAGTGCACGCGTCGGTGGTGGGTCAGAACGAAGCCATCGAGGTGATCGCCCGGGCCATCCGGCGCTCCCGCGCCGGTCTCAAGGACCCGAAGCGGCCCATCGGCTCGTTCATTTTCTCCGGCCCCACCGGGGTGGGGAAGACCGAGCTCGCCCGGGCCCTGGCCAAGTTCCTGTTCGCAGATGCCAGCGCGCTGATCCGCGTCGACATGTCCGAGTACATGGAGAAGTTCTCGGTGAGCCGCCTGATCGGCGCGCCCCCGGGATACGTGGGCTATGAAGACTCGGGCACCCTGACCAAGGCCGTGCGGCGCAAGCCCTACGCCGTCGTGCTGCTCGATGAAATCGAGAAGGCGCACCCGGACGTGTTCAACATCCTCCTCCAAGTCCTGGATGAGGGCCACCTGACCGACAACTACGGCCGGGTGATCGACTTCAAGAACACCGTCGTCATCATGACCTCGAACGTCGGCGCCCGCGACATGGTCAAGGGCAAGACCCTGGGCTTCTCTCAGCCCGACACCGAAACGTCCTTCGCCCGGATGGCCGAGAAGGTCAAGGAAGAGATCAACAAAGTCTTCAACCCGGAATTCCTCAACCGGCTCGACGACGTCATCGTGTTCCACCCGCTCAACCGGCAGCACATCGCCCAGATCGTGGTGATCCTGCTGAAGGACGTGCAGAAGCGGCTGGGTGACGAGGAGCTGACCCTCCGGCTCACCGACGCCGCCTCCAACTTCCTGGTGGACCACGGATACGACGAACACTATGGCGCCCGGCCGCTGAAGCGGGCCATCCAGCGCTTCGTCGAGGATCCGCTGTCGGAGAAGATTCTGGTCGGCGAGTTCGCGCGGGGAGACGAGATCGAAGTCGACGTGGCGCCCGACAAGGAGCGCCTCGCATTCCGCGCCCTCTCCGGCTCGAAGGCGTGACCCGCCGGATCTCCCTCGCGGCCGTCTGCAGCCTCCTCTGCCTGCTCCCTCAGGTCGCGAGCGGGCAGGGGGCGCAGATTACCCCCGATTCCATCGCGATCCTCGGCATCAAGCGGGTCACCCGGCCCACCGTGCTGACCACGTCCGGGTTCGCCGTGGGGCGGGTCATCGGGTACCGGGACGTCCAGCACGCGCTCGACGCGCTCTATGCGTCAGGACAGTTCCAGGATGTCCGGGTGGACGCCGACACCACCGGCGGCCGCTCCATCCTGCTGATCACGGTCCGCGAGCGCCCCATCCTCATCAAGTGGACCGTCAAGGGCACCGACAAGATTTCCGAACGCTCGGTCCGGGAGCGCGTGACCCTCTTTGAGGGCCGCCCGCTCGATCCGGCCGCGGTGGCCCGGTCCGCCGCCCGCATCGATTCGCTGTACCGCGGCGACGGCTACTACCTGGCGTCCGCCACCCCCAAGTGGATCTACGAAGCGGATTCCTCCCGGGTCCGCATTGTCTTCGAGATCGACGAAGGGCGGCGCGTCGCCATCGCCCGTGTGAACTTCGAGGGCAACCACGCCTTCACCGCCCAGACCCTCGTGGACCAGATGGGGTCCAAGCCCGAGGGGTTCTTCTTCTGGCGGAACGGCGACTACGACGAAGACCAGCTGCAGAAGGACCTCACCCAGCGGCTCCCCGATTTCTACGGTGCCCGGGGCTACGTCGATTTCCAGGTGCTGGGCGATACCCTCGTCGTCGACGACACGACCGGGAAGGCGACCCTGGTGGTGCGGTTGAGTGAGGGACAGCCGTACAAGATCGGCACCTTCGAAATCGCCGGGAACCGGCACTTCACCTCGGAAGAGTTACAGGGCCTGTATCCGTTCTCCGGAACCCGGCGGACGGGACTCCTGGGCCTCGGCGGGACCGAGCATGGGGCCGCCTA
>DATEGY010000157.1:0-7107 GCA_035279865.1 Gemmatimonadales bacterium
CGTCTTCAGAATGAGGAGGTCGAGGGTACCCGGAATGACGTCGGTGTTGGGTTCGTCCACAGGGAGGCTCCGGTATTCGGCTTCCCCCATGGTACGTCACTTCATCTTGATTGTCAAGATGTGACGGTCAAGGGTTGGCGAGCACACTAGATTCTTTCGCACACCCCTCTGGAGACCTCCCATGCCGGGCCCGAACGTCGAGCGCCGCGCCTTCGTCCGTCACGCGGCGACCCTCACCCTGCTGGCACCGGGGCTGGGCGCCGCGCTGGTATCCTGTCGAACCGATGAAGCACACCACCAGACTCCCGGCTCGGACGCGTCCACGGACACCCCCACCCCCACTCCCAACCCGGACAGCAAGCTCGACAGCACGCTGGCCCCCGCTCCGGCCGGCGCCACCGCCACGCCGGATCTCACGGCCGTGCGCTATCACCGGGTGGACCCCGCCCTCCCGCCGGCACCGCCCGACCACCGGCTCGCGGTTCACTTCCACGCCCGCGAGGCCCTGGTACGACTCTCGGGCGATACCGTGGTGGCCGCTTGGACATTCGAGGGTGACGTCCCTGGCCCCCGTCTGCACTGCCACGTGGGAGACACGGTCGACTTCACGCTCACCAACGACGTGGCCATGCCTCATTCGATGGACTTCCACGCCGCGCAGATCGACCCCAAGACCGCGTTCCGATCGGCGCTCAAGGGGCAATCCGTCTCCTACCGCTTCACGCCCAAGTACCCGGGCGTCTTCCTGTACCACTGCGGCACCGCCCCGGTGCTCCTGCATCTTGGGTCGGGCATGTTCGGCGCCATCGTGGTGTCGCCGCGTGAACCCCTGCCCCGGGCGCGGGAGTTCGTGCTGGTCCAGAGCGAGTTCTACCTGGGGCCGGCCGCCAACGGGGTGCGCCCCTTCGCCTACGACCGGATGTTGTCGACGCTCCCGGACTTCGTGACCTTCAACGGCCGCCCCGATCAGTACGGGCGGGAACCGCTGCGGGCCAAGGTGGGTGAGCGGGTCCGGTTTTGGGTCGCCAATGCGGGGCCCACCCATCCCTGCGCCTTTCACGTCGTAGGCGAGCAATTCGATACCGTGTACCTCGGCGCCCCACCGGGGAACGCCATCCACGGCGTGCAGACCTGGAGCGTCCCTGCCGGCGGCGGGATGTGCTTCGAGCTCCAGGCCGACGTGGCGGGGGAATTCGCCGTCGTCAACCACTCATTCGGACATGGCCAGAAGGGCGCCATCGGGCGCCTCGTGGTCGAGGAGGCCTGATGTCACCCGTCGATCGACCGATGGCCGGCGACGTCCTGTCGTTCCACCTGGATGATGAGATTCGCGCGCTCAAGGCCCAGATGGGGACAGGCCGTGGCCGCCTGGGCCATACCTTGGTGAAGGAAGGCCCCCTGCGGGTCACGCTGGTGACGCTCGGGCCCGAAGGCACCATCAACCCGCATGCCTCCGACGGCGCCGTGGCGATTCAGGTGCTGGAGGGATCGATCGCGCTGGACATCGCGGGTACCACGAAGAATCTGGCAACGGGGGACCTGGTGACGCTGGCGCCGGGAATCCAGCACGCCGTCGCCTCCGCCACCGGGGCCACGTTTCTCCTCACGCTGACCGCGGTCCCGCCCGGACCCAGCTAGAACTGCGACCAGAGATGCTGGTTCGTAACCTCATGGTGGAACTGGACCTCGGCCGTCTTCACCACCGCGCCCAGCGCGCGGGGACACCGGTCGGCCTGGAGGACCTTCAGGTCCGCGAACTTGGCGTGCACCTCGTCCCCGAGCATCTGCTTGTAGAATTTCGAGCCCTGATAGAGCCGGATGGCGTCGTAGATGTTGTCGGAGAGGTACTTGGACTGGTTCCCCGCATCGGCCGCCAGCGGTCCCTCGAGGCCGGTCCGGAATACGGCGTACAGCGCGAGATAGGGATTCGCGTCGGGCGCGATGGAACGGACCTCCACCCGCTTCGAACGCCCGTTGCCCAGGGGGATCCGGATCATGGACCCGCGGTCGATGGCCGAAGCCTTGATCTGATTCGGTGCCTCGAAGTGCGGATCCAGACGCCGGTACGCGTTGACGCTCGAATTCAGGATGAGACAGATCTCGGCGCCGTTGGAAAGAATGCGCCGGGTGAAATCCCACCCCGCGTCCGACAGCTGGTCCTGCCCCTTGGGGTCCCAGAACAGGTTCTTCCCCTTCCGGGACACCGAGACGTTGGTATGCATGCCGTTCCCGTTGACACCGGTCACCGGCTTGGGCAGGAAGCATGCGGTCATGTCCATCCGGGCCGCCACCTGGCGGGACAGGAGCTTGTACAGCTGCACCTGATCGGCGGCGATGCACACTTCGGAATAGCTGTAGTTCATTTCGAACTGGGAGGGAGCCACCTCCGGGTGATCCTTCTCGTTCGCAAACCCCATCGCCCGCTGCACCTCGGCCGCGGTGTCGATGAACATCCGCAGCGCGTCTCCCGGCAGCGAGTGGTAGTAACCGCCCGTCGACAGGAAGTCGAAGCTCCCCGTCTCGTGGTAGTGGCGCTCCGCGTCACGTCCGCGGAACAGGAACCCCTCGATCTCGTTCGCGGCGGCGAACTCCATCCCGTCCTTCGCGAACAGCTTGGACGCGTACTCCTTCAACACCCCGCGGATGTCCGCCGGATAGGCCCCGCCGTCCCGCTCCAGGACGTCCGCGAACACCAGAACCTTGCCGTGGCCGAAGATGTCGGAGGGCAGCCAGTAGAACGCGGGCCAGTCGACCCGCAGCCGCAGATCGGATTCCTGCTGGCGGGAGAACCCGCGGATGGACGAACCGTCGAAGGTCAGGTTGTCGACCGAGCCCAGAAGGAACTTCTTGTCGTAGTCCAGCATGTGAAACCGGCCTTCGAGGTCGGTGAAGCAGACCGTGACGGCCTTGATGCGCTTCTCGTCCTTCAGGTACTTGAGCCGCTCTTCCTGGATCTTGTCGGCGGGCACCCGGTCCATCCGCTGCTTCTTGGCCGCCAGGTTTCGTTCTTCGAGCTCGTCGTACGGCATCTCCAGGAAGTCGCGCAGGCCGGTCATCCAGGTCCTCGATGTCAAAGGAAAGAGCGTCCCAGGGGTCAGGGAACGTTCTCCCGTTCCGGCAATGCCCGCAAGTTCCTCATTCCATGCGCAGCGCCTCCACGGGTGCCACGCGCGACGCCCGCACCGCCGGGATCAGCACCGCGAGCGCAGCGACGCCAAGAAGCAACACCGGGACGACCAAAAAGGTCACCCAGTCGAGCGGGGCCACCTGGTAGAGAATGGCCCGCAGGAACCGCGTGAGCACCACGCCGCCCGTAACCCCCAGCGCGACGCCCCAGTAGGCGGGACGCATCCCCTGCCGGAGTACGAGGTCGCGCACGCCGCGCACGTCGGAGCCCAGGGCCAGCCGGATGCCGATCTCGCGCGTCCGCTGGCCGACGCTGTACGAGATCACCCCGTAGATCCCGACCGCCGCCAGCGTCAAGGCGAGCAACGCAAAGACCGCCATGAGCCCCATGGTGAAGCGCTGCTCCTGGGTGGCCGACGCCAGCACGTCCGAGAGCGGACGGATGTCGGTGGCGGGCAGGTCGGGATCGAGGCCCCGGATGAGGCTCACCACGCGGCCGGTCAGGTCTTCGGGGGCTCCACTCGACCGAATCACCAGGTAGGCTGCCCGGCGAGGACTCGGGGGAGACGGTGGGCCATAGGAGTTGGCCCATTGATCCTGGGGGACATAGAACCCCCGCTTGAGGTTCCCGAGCAGTCCGTTGTGATGGACATCCCCGACCACGCCTACCACGCGCCGGAACGGCGCGTTCGGTCTGCCGATCTGGATCATCTGGCCCAGCGGGTCCTCTCCCGGGAAATACTCTTTCACGAGCTCGCGGTTGAGAATGATCACCTGTTCGCCGGTGTAATCGTCGTGCGCGTCGAAGTACCGGCCACTCACCAGGGGGATCTTCATCGCCTCCAAGTATCCGGGACTGACCGCCTGCCAATCGGCCTGGCGGCCGGGAACGTTCGGCGGCAAAGGCTTGGTCTGAATCTGCAATCCGGCGTCCCCCATCTCGGTGGCGAGGGGGAGCAGCCTGGAAAATCCCGCGGCCTGGACCCCCGGGAGCTTGCGGACTTCGTCACCCAGTGTGTGGAAGAAGGTGTTCGCGCTTTCGACCGTGCCGTACTTCGCAGGCGACAACGAGACGTGCAACGTGAGCACCTTCTCGGCGTCGAAGCCGGGGTTGATGCGCAGGAGATTGATGAACGTCCGGATGGTCAGCCCGGCCCCGATCAGGAGCAGCACCGCGAACGCAGTCTCACAGACCACCAGCGCGGTCCGGGCCCTGCGGCGATCGATTCCGGCGCTCTGCCCCCGCCCCGCCCGGAGCGAGTCGGCCAGGTCCAGCCGGCGCACCCGAGCGAAGGGGACGAGCGCAAACAGCATTCCCGCCCCGATCGCGAGCAACAGCGCGAAGCCCGCCACCTGCCAGTCGATGCCCAGCTCGGCGACCCTCGGCACCGTCGTGGGAGCGCGCGCGGCGAGCAGCCGGACGCTGGCCCACGCCAGGCTCAGACCGACCGCGCCGCCCGCGAGTCCGAGGACCAGGCTCTCCCCCAGCGCCAGCCGCAGCATGTCCCGAAGCCCGGCCCCCAGCGCGGCCCGCACGGCCATTTCGCGTCCGCGGTCCGCCGCGCGCGTCAGCATCAGGTTGGCGACGTTCGCGCAGGTCAGGACCAGCAGCAGCACCACGGCCGCGGTGAGGAGCATCAAGGCCGGGCGTGCCGGGCCGGTGACTTCGTCGTTCAACGAAACCGAGAACGGCTGGAACCGCATGTCCACCGGGTAGAGCCCCTGCTGGACCCACTGCGCGGCCAGGGTCCTGACCTCATTGGTCACGAGCGCGGGCGTCGCCCCGGGCTGGAGCCTGCCGATGGCGTAGCAGCAGTGCCCGCCCCGCGATGGCGCCGAGCGATCGATCTGCATGGGGCCGATGAGCTGAACGGAGGAGCGCGACTGGAACTCGAGCGGGAGACGAAAATCGCGGGGGAGAATTCCGGAGACGCGGTAGGGCTGGCCATCGACTTGAATGGTCTTCCCCACCAGCGTGGGATCCCCGCCCCATCGCCGCTGCCAGAGATCGTAGCCGACCACCACCACCGCCGGGCCATTCGGGATGTCCTCGGCGGGCGTGTACATCTGGCCCGCGCGGGGGGTGACCCCCAGCACGTCGAGGAGATTGGCGGTCGCCTGCGCACTCGTCACGCTCTCGGCGTGGCCCTCGGGCCCCGTGAGCGTCACCTCTCCATTGTCATTCCAGAGCGCGACGTCCTGAAACAGCTGCGTCTGGCGCTGATAGTCGACGTACTCCGCGAACGACACCCAGGTCTTGTCGAAGTTGCTCCACTTGCTCCAGACCATCGCCAGGCGGGCGGGATCGCGATAGGGAAGCGGCTTGAGGAGCACCGCGTTGACCACGGTGAAGATCGCGGTCGAAGCGCCGATCCCGAGACCCAGCGCGAGGATGATCAGCGCCGAAAAGCCGGGGCGGTTGCGAAGCGAACGGAGCGTGTGGCGGAGCGTCATGGTCAACCGGGGAAGGGGTCCAAGATTGGACGGCCGGCCGCCTCCAGGGGTTGCAGGCTCCTAGAGGGCCTGGTCCCAGCGGGTCGAGAGCCGCACGGCCGAGTCGATGACTCCGACCATGCTGTAGGTCTGCACGAAATTCCCCCACGGGTCTCCGGTCTTCGGGTCCACATGCTCGGCCAGGAGCCCATGGCGGTTCCGGCACGCCAGGACGCGCTCGAAGAGCTCCCGCCCCTCTTCGCGCCGCCCCATGGCCGCCAGGGCGTTGATGTACCAGAACGTACAGAGCAGGAAAGCGTTCTCGGGAGTCCCGAAATCGTCGGCCTCGTCATACCGGAAGACGAAGTCCCCGCGCTTGAGCGTCCGTTCGACCGCTTTGACCGTACCAACGAAACGGGGATCATCCGGCTTGAGGAAGCCGATGTCGACGAGCTGCAGGAGACTCGCGTCGAGCGCGGTCCCCTTGCCGTCGGCGGTCCCGACAAACGCGCCGAGTGCTTCATTCCAGGCCTTGGCGCAGATCATCTGCTGAATCCGGTCGGCCGTGGCGCGCCAGTGCGCGGCGCGATCGGCCAGGCCCAGGCGGCGCGCAATGCGCGCCAGGCGGTCGCACGCGGCCCAGCACATGACGCTCGAGAAGGTGTGTACGCGGGCCTGCCCGCGCAGCTCCCAGATTCCGGCATCGGGCTGGTCGTACACCTTCGCCGCATGGTGCCCCAGGCTCTCGAGCCGCCGGAACAGGGCCTCATCTCCGCGCCGCACCAGGCGGTGATCGAAGAAGACGTGGGTGGCGGCGAGGATCGCCGAGCCGTACACGTCGTGCTGCACCTGGGCGTAGGCCTGGTTCCCCACGCGGACGGGTCCGAATCCCAGGTACCCGGCAAGGGACGACACCTCGCGCTCCTCCGGAACCGGGTGCCCCGAAATCCCGTACACGGGCTGAAGCCGGGCGTCCGTGCCCGCCGCGACGACATTCAGGATGTAGGCGAGGTACCGCTCCATGGTGCGCGTGTTGCCGAGCCGGTTCAGCGCGTGAACGACGAACGCGCCGTCGCGGATCCAGCAGTAGCGGTAATCCCAGTTGCGGCCGCTGCCCTTCGATTCCGGAACCGACGTGGTCATTGCGGCGATGATGGCGCCCGAGTCCTCGAAGACGTTGAGCTCGAGCGTGATCGCCGCCCGGATCACCGCGTCCTGCCACTCGAAGGGGATCGCCAGCGATCGCACCCATTCGCGCCAGTACGCGGTCGTCTCCTCCAGCACGCGGTGCCCGACGTGCGCCGGCGTCCCCTGCACCGTTTCGTCGGGACCGAGGAGGAGCGCGACCGAATCCTCGAGAAAAAACGCGTTCTGCTCGAGCACCGCACTGATCGGCGCGTCCGTAGTCAGCCGCACGGCGAACCCCGCCCCTTCGTAGCGGACGTGGTTGGATCCCCAGGTGATCCCGGCGGGCCGGGCTCCGTAGTCGACCGCCGGGACCACCCGCAGCCGGATCCGGGGACTCCCCGCGATCCGCTTCACCAGGCG
>DATEGY010000158.1:0-14830 GCA_035279865.1 Gemmatimonadales bacterium
GACGAGCCCCGCTCCGCCCATGTGATCGCGATGGAAGATTCGACGCTCGTCGTGCTGCGGCGCGAGGATTTCGCCCCCATTCTGTCGTCCACGCCCGCCATCGCGATCGCCCTCCTGCGGGAGCTCTCCCGCCGCCTGCGCCGGGTGGACGAGAAGGTCGGGTCGCTCGTCCTGCTCGACGTCAACGGCCGGGTCGCCCGCCTGCTCCTCGAGATGGCGGACGAGAACGGCGGCGAGCGCATCACCCGCCGGCTCACCCATCATACCATTGCGCAGATGATCGGATCGTCCCGCGAAACCGTCTCGCGCACCATGCGCGAGCTGGTCGACAAGGGGATGATCGAGGTCGGCCGCAAGGAGATCCTGGTCAAGAACCGCACGGCTCTGGCTGAGGCTGCCGGTCGGGGGTGAGGCAAGTCACGACCGGGCGGTGAGGTGTCGGCTTGTTGTACGTTGCAGATTTTCCGTAACTTAGCCCTAGGATTACGGTGTCAGATCGCAAGTACTCGGTGACGTTCTGGGGGACGCGGGGCTCCATCCCCACCCCCGGCGCCCAGACCGCACGCTACGGCGGCAACACGCCGTGCGTGGCCGTGGAGGGGGCCGGGGGCAAGCTGGTCATCCTGGATGCAGGCACCGGGATCCGGGCGTTGGGCGGGAAGCTGGCGGAACGGCAGAACGGCGCGGTGACGGCGGAGATCCTGCTGTCGCACGCGCACTGGGATCACATCCAGGGCCTTCCCTACTTCAAGCCGTTTTTCTCCCCGGGCAACGTGATCCGGATCTGGGGGTCGCAGCAGGGGGACGTCTCCCTCGAGGAGATCCTCCGGCAGCAGATGCACCCGTCCGTGTTCCCGGTGCCGCTGGACGCGCTGTCGGCACGACTCTCGGTGGAGCACGTCGTGGCCGGGGAGTTCCCGGTCGGCGAGTTCAAGGTGCGTTCCATGCGCCTGCGGCACCCCGGCACGACGCTGGGGTACCGACTGACCCCCGCGGTGGGCGGACCGAGCCTGGCGTACGTGACGGACAACGAGCTGGGAACGGGCGGGACCTACGAGACCGGGCCCGGCTGGCGGAAAGAGCTCGTCCTGTTTCTCAAGGGCGTGGACGTGCTGATCCACGATGCGATGTACACGCCCGACGAGCTGAAGGCGCACGCCGGGTGGGGGCACTCGAGCTACACCGAGGCGGTGGCCCTCGCGGCGGAAGCGGGCGTGAAGCGGCTCGTGCTCTTCCACCACGAACCGGAACACTCGGATGGCGCGATGGACGACGTGCTCGCCGCCGCGCGCAAGGAAGCGAAGCAGCTGGGCTGGGCGGGCGAAGTGCTCGCCGCCCAAGAAGGCTTGCAGCTGACGTTGTGAGTACCCACAGGGGTCTTGGACCCGAGGAGCACTCTATGCGTTCGCGTTCGATGGTGGCCCTGCTCGCCCTGATCGGTCTCGCGGGGCCGGCGATCGCGCAACAGGCCGCGACGCCGGATTCGCGTCCGGGCGTCGCCGTGTTCCAGTTCGAGAACGGCGGATCGATGGGCATGAAGGACCCCGCCGATCTCACCGGCCTGCAGCGCGGCTTCGCAGGGATGCTCATCTCCGAGCTCAAGGCGAACGACGGCTGGCGCGTCGTGGAGCGTGAGGAAATCCAGCGGCTCACCGACGAGCAGGGCTTGGGCGCGTCGGGGCGTGTGGATCCCCAGACCGCGGCCAAGGTCGGCAAGATCGTCGGCGCGAAGTACGCCGTGACCGGTACGTTCATCGACAACATGGGGACGTGGCGGGTGGACATCCGGCTGATCAACGTCGAAACCACCGAGATCATGAAGACCGAAGCGGCGACCGCGTCTCAGGACAAGCTGTTCGGAGTCATCGCGGACGTGGCCCAGCGCCTGATGAAGGACGCCAGTCTCCCGCCCCTCCCCAAGGACGTGGCTACCCAGCGGATGAGCCGCCAGGTCCCGACCGCGGCGCTGACGTTCTACTCCCGCGCCCTGCTCTACCAGGATCGCGGGAACAAGGACAAGGCGGTGGAGATGTACAAGCAGGCCATCGCGGCGTTCCCTGACTACACCGAGGCCCAGGAAGGGCTGAAGAAAATCCAGCAGGGTTGACCAGGCCGGTGAACGTCATCGGCCGTCTCGGCAGTCTCGTGGCGCGCCGGCTCTCCCAACTGGGAGCGCTGGCGCGCTTCGGCTTTGGCGCCATCCGGGCGCTGATCACCCTGCCCGTCGCGGGCCGGGCCGTGGCGTTCCGCGTGACCATGAACCAGATCCGCTTCACCGCCGTCCACGCCGTCGCTCTGATCGTCCTCCTCTCCAGCATTCTGAGCTTCCTCGTGATCTCGCAGGCCGCCCGTGAGCTCGGATCCATCGGCAAGACCGAATGGCTGGGCACGCTCCTCGTGGTGGTGATCGTCCGGGAGCTGGGTCCGCTCGTGACGGCGCTGGCGGTCGCGGGACGGTCGGGGACCGCGATCGCCGCCGAGCTCGCCACCAATCAGGTGATGGGAGAAGTGCGGGCCCTCGAGGCAATGGGAATCGATCCACGCCAGTACCTCGTCGTCCCCCGCTTCGTGGGCGGACTGGTGAGCGTCTTCATCCTGATGGTGCTGTTCGACGTCGTGGCCGTCGCCGGCGGTCTCCTCGCCGCGACGTTCAACGGCATGGCGGCGGGCCGCTACATGGATGTCGTCCTCCAGGCCCTCACTCTGCGGGACGTCTGGCTCACCGTCGCCAAGGCGCTGGCCTTCGGCATCGTGGTCGGTCTCGTCCCGAGCTTCTACGGCCTGGCCGTGCGCCGCGGTCCGACGGAAATCCCGATCGCGGCGAGCCGCGCCACGGTGTCTTCCATCGTCGGCATCTTCCTCGGCGCCGCCCTGTTCGGCTGATGCCCGACCCCCTCCCCCTCCCCCTCCCCCTGGTCTTCGACCAGGTGCTGCTGTCGCCGCGCGCCGCCACGCCCTTCTCCCTGACGGTGGAGCCGGGGGAGACCGTGGTGGTGCTGGGCGAAGCGGACTCCGGGCTCGAACTGCTCGGAACGCTGGCGTTGGGGCTGGAAGATCCGCGCGCCGGACGCGTGCACGTTTTGGGCACCGACCTGTCGACGCTGCCTGGCCATGAACGCTTGGCCTTCCGCCGCCGGGTGGGCTACCTTCCAGCCGGCGACGGCCTGCTGCAGAATCTTTCACTCCGGGACAACGTGGCCCTTCCCCTGCGCTTCGGGAGTACCGCAGCGTCCCGGGAGGTGGAGGGGCGCGTGGATGTCATGATGGCGGCCGGCCGCATCGGCCGCATCGGCGGATTGCGGCCGGCGCAGGCGAACGAAGAAGAGCGGCGTCGGACCGCCATGGTCCGTGCCCTCGCGTTCGACCCCGCACTCGTGGTGCTGGAACAGCCCTTCGACGGCCTGTCGTCCCGTGTGGCCGGGGACCTCCTGACCCTCGCGCGGGGCGGCGAGGAAGCGCAGGGAGCCCGCCGGTCGGCCCTGATCACGTCCCAGGAGCTGCCCCCGGCCCTGCACAACCGGGTGGAGCGGATCTACCGGCTGGACCGGCAGGGTGCGCTCGAGCTCGAGCCCGCGTAGAGGATCTCGAGGAACCGTGGAAACCAACCGTCAGGACTTCATCGTCGGCCTGCTCATCGTCGTCGCCGTTGGCCTGGTGATCGGCGCTCTGCTCGCGACCAGCGGGTGGGGACAGCGGCGCTACGCGTTGTTCGTACGCGTGGCCAACGCGGAGGGCATCAACACCGATACCCGCGTCCTGGTGGAGGGTCTCGAGATCGGCCGCGTGCAGTCGATCGTGCCCCGGGTGGATCCCACGAGCCGGCGGGTGTCGTTCATCGCGCGACTCTCACTCGCGCAGGAGTTCGAGAACGGGTCCAAGCTCCTGCTGCCGCTGGGTACCAGGGCATCCATCGCCTCGGTGTCGCAGATCTCCTCGGCGTCTGAGCTCGTCCTCATCCTGCCCGACTCGACGCACGGCGGGGCCCGGATGCTCGGCGCCGGAGACACCATCAATTCGGACCGGCCCTCTTCGGCGCTCGACTCGCTGAAGGTGGTCGTGACCAACCTGTCGAGCGACATGCACCAGGTCCTCCTGCAGACGGAGCGGACCCTGACCGGGGTTCAGCACACGCTGGCGCTGACGAGCACCACCATCCAGGACATGCAACCGGGCCTCCTGACGACCGTGCAGAGCGTGGCGGCCAGCATGGCCCGGATCGACTCGGTCACCCGGCACATTCCCCCGGGGATCGCCGACTCGGTCACGACCACCCTCGCCTCGTCCAACCGACTGCTGCTCGAGCTCGACTCCCTCACGCGGGATGTCCGGACCGTAGCGTCCGAGAACCGGAATGACTTCCGGGCGACCGCCGCCAACCTGGCCGAGGTGGCCCGGCAGCTGAATCACTTTGCGGACGCGGTGTCCCGGCGCCCCTACCGGATCCTGACCGGCGTGACACCGTTGCCGGCCGGGCCGGCGAAAACCGACCCGCCGAAGGACTCGACCAAGCCGTGAGCGCGCGCTACGTCCTCCTCTATCCCGCGGGGTGGTCACCGGCGCCTGTGCTCGACGCGCTCACCGCGGCGCAGATCGAAGCCCGCCCCATCGCCGGCCCCTCGATGCTCGAACCGGACGACCGGCCGACGGTATTCCTGCTCGACGCCGGATCCCGGTCGATTTTTCCCCTCGACGCCCAGCGGGCGTTCGTGGACGCCGGAGGCGCCATCATCGCGCTGGGACGCGAAGGGGAGTTGGACGTCCCCGAGCCCTTCGCCACGGAGCTGCTCGCGGCGTTCGTCCGGCACCCCATCGGGCCCCGGCAGCTCCTGATCGCGGTACGCAGCGGCCTCCGGGAGGCCGCCGCGCGGGCGGAGACCGCCCGGGCCATGGCGCAGGCCGAGCAGCGCGCCCAGGAGATCGGCGAGCTGACCCGCATCGGTGCCGCGCTGGGGACCGAGCGCGATCTCAAGACCCTGCTCGAGCTGATTCTGACCCAGGCCCGCCGCATCACCCAGTCGGATGCCGGGTCCCTGTATCTGGTCGAGGCAGCGGATTCGGGCACCCCCCGTCTCCGCTTCTCGCTGGCCCAGACGTTCTCCAAGCCCGAAGCGCCGTTCGTCGAATTCACCATTCCGATGGACCGGTCCAGCCTGGCGGGCTACACCGCGGTCACGGGTGACCCGCTGGTCATCGACGACGCCTACTACCTGCCCCCCGACGTCGAGTACTCCATCAATCGGTCGTTCGACGAGCGGTACGGATACCGGTCCAAGTCGATGCTCGTGATCCCGATGAAGGATCACCGGGACCAGCGCATCGGCGTCCTCCAGCTCATCAACCGGAAGCGGGATCTGGACGCCGTCCTGGGCACCGCCGCGGACGTGGAACGCGAGGTCGTCCCCTACTCCCGCCGCACCGTGGAGCTCGTCACCGCCCTCGCCGGGCAGGCCGCGGTGGCCATCGAGAACAGCCGGCTCTACCAGGAGATCGAGCGGCTGTTCGAGGGGTTTGTCCGCGCCTCGGTCCAGGCGATCGAACAGCGGGATCCCACCACCTTCGGTCACTCGGGCCGGGTCGCGGACTACACCGTGAGCCTGGCCTCGGTGGTCGACCGCACCGGAGACGGCCCCTACAAGCCCGTCCGCTTCACCCGTGAGCAGATCCGGGAGATCCGCTATGCGGGGCTCCTGCATGACTTCGGCAAGGTCGGGGTCCGGGAGCAGGTGCTGGTCAAGGCCAAGAAGCTCTATCCGCCCGATCTGAACCTGATCCGCCAGCGGCACGCGTTCGTTCGCCGGTCCCTGGAACGGGATTTCTGGCAGCGACGGGCGGAATTCCTGGAAGAGCACGGCAAGAAAGGGTACGGATCGTTCCAGGAGAAGCTGGACGAGGAGCAGCGGAAGACCCTGGGAGACCTGGACCGGTTCCTCGAAGTGGTGCTCCAGTCCAACGAACCCTCCCTTCTGGCCGAGCAGAGCAAGCACGACTTGTCGGAGTTCGCGCGGCGGACCTACACCGACCTCGCGGGCGCGGCGCAGCCGCTGCTCACGCCGGACGAAGTCCGGTACCTGACCATCCCGAAGGGCTCCCTGGACGAAGCCGAGCGCCTCGAGATCGAGAGCCACGTCACGCACACATTCAACTTCCTCAAGGAGATTCCGTGGACCCGCGAGCTGAAGCGGATCCCGGACATCGCCTACGGCCATCACGAGAAGCTCGACGGCCGGGGCTACCCGAGAAAGATCCAGGGTGAGGCGATCCCGATTCAGACCCGGATGATGACCATCTCGGACATCTTCGACGCGCTCACGGCGCAGGACCGCCCCTACAAGCGCGCGGTCCCCGCGGAGCGGGCGCTGGACATCATGAAGCAGGAGGTGTCCCAGGGGCAGCTGGACGGCGAACTCTTTCGGCTCTTCGTGGCCGGGAAGGTCTTCGAGCCGGCCGCGGCGCGCGGGGACGGGTGAGCGCGACGGCCTTCGCAGGGCTCGTCTTCAGCGGGTCGTTTCTCGCGGGGTTGCTGGGATCGCTGACGGGACTGGGGGGCGGGATGGTGATCGTGCCCCTGCTCGCCATCGGGTTCGGCGTCAATCTCCAGTACGCTATCGGCGCGTCGCTCATCAGTGTCATCGCCACCAGCTCGGGCGCCGCGGCGGCCTATGTGCGCGAGGGCTACACCAACATCCGCATCGGGATGTTCCTGGAAATCGCCACCACCGTCGGCGCCCTCGGCGGGGCGTTCATCGCGGGCCTCATTTCCACCGGCGCCATCGCCGTCGTCTTCGCGGGGGTGCTCCTGTACTCGGCCTGGTTGTCCGCCCGCCCCCGCGTGGAGCACATCACCGAGGATCTGTCGGATCCTCTGGCGCGCTCCCTGCACCTGAACGGCACTTACCCCACCCCGGACGGGCTCCAGCCCTACGGCGTCCAGCGGGTGGCGACGGGCTTCGGACTGATGTTCGTGGCCGGGATTCTCTCCGGACTCCTGGGCATCGGGTCGGGTGCCGTGAAGGTGCTCGCCATGGACCATGCGATGCGCCTGCCGTTCAAGGTCTCCACCACGACCAGCAACTTCATGATCGGGGTGACGGCGGCCGCGAGCGCGGGTGTCTATCTGCGGCGAGGCTACATCGATCCCGTGCTGTCCTTCCCCGTCATGCTGGGCGTGCTGGCCGGCGCGCTCCTCGGCGCCAGAATCCTGACCAAGTCACACCCCAAGCACCTCCGCCTGGTGTTCAGCCTCGTGGTCGTCGCACTCGCACTGGAGATGGTGTACCGCGCCATCCAGGGGACCATCTGATGGCCCGCTGGGACGACCACCGGGTTCAGCTCGCCGTCGGGTCACTCCTGCGCTACGGCGTCTTGACGGCGGCCCTCGTGACCGGGCTCGGTGGCGTGCTCTACCTCGTGGGCCAGGGGGGCGCGCCGGTGAACTACGGCATGTTCCGGGGTGAGCCTCAAGAACTCTCGTCCCTGGCCGGGATCATCCGCGGGGCGGTCCACCTGCAGGCGCGGGCCCTCACCCAGCTGGGCCTGGTCTTGCTGATCGCCACGCCCGTGGCACGCGTGGCCCTGTCGCTGCTGGGGTTCGTGATGGAGCGGGACCGGAAGTATCAGGTCATCACGCTCGTGGTGCTGCTGATACTCCTGGGGAGTCTGCTGGGACGAATCTAGTATGCTATATCGCTAAGCGGCCAAGTGGCTCAGTGACTTAGCGTCTTAGCGCTTTTGCGACTTAGCGACTATCCCGAAGATCAGCAGCCCCAACGTCGCCAGGGCTGTTCCAGTCCCCACCCAGTCACCCCACCTTACGTACAGTGGCACGACGTCACTCGTCACCAGCCGGCCCGCCACCGCATCCTCGGTCCCCAGGACGGTCGCATCCGATACCCGGCCCAGCGGGTCGACGAACTCCGACACGCCGTCATTCGCCGCCCGGGCGATCCCCATCCGGGTTTCGATGGCCCGCATGATGAGGTGTGCCGCGTGCTGGTAGGGCGCCGTCGTCTCCCCGTACCAGGCGTCGTTCGTGATGTTGAAGATGACGTTCGCGCCTTCCGCGCGGTACGCCCGTGTCAGGTCCTCGAACGCCGATTCGTAGCACACGATGACCCCGGCCTTCCCCACCGGCGTGGGATAGAGCGGGAGTTTGGTCCCCGGCCGGAACCGCCCGGACCAGTTCGCGATGCCGGGAATCGCCTTGAACCAGCTCACGGGGACGAACGGGGTCCGTTCGACCACGGGCACGAGATACCGTTTTTCGTAGACGGGATAGAGCCCCCAGTGACCGCCCGAGTCCATGTAGAACGCGGCGTTGTACATCTGGTACGAGCTCGGGTCGGACGTCACGATCCCCGTGTAGTAGAGCCCGCCGATCACCAGCGCGGTGTGACTCTCCCGGGCGAATCGGCTCAAGAGCGAATCCCACCCCGGCTCCTGCTGCAGGAACCCCGGCAAGGCCGCTTCAGGCCAGGCGATCACATCGGGGCGCGCCTGCGCCCGCACCCGCCGCGACAGGTTCATCAGGAGATCTACTTCCCGCTGGAACTCGGCGGGATCCCACTTGTCGTGATAGCCGATGTTCGGCTGCACCAGCCCGACCACGCCGGCCGGCCGGAGCCGCAACGTGGACATCCGGTTCGCGCCGTATGCCCAGGCGAGGGCGATGGACGCGAGGACCGGCGCGGCACGCCAGGCCGCCGACCGCACCTGGCCGCGGACGGACAGCGCCGCCTCCACCAGGAGCACCGAGCACCACATCAACCACACGCCGATCCCCCGCGCGCCCGCGAGGTCCGCCCACTGCACGAGCACCGGGGCATCGGTGAGGGATGTGCCGATCCCGAGCCACGGGAACGCGACGTCGCCCGCGTGCCCGACCGCCCATTCGAGCGTGGTCCACACGATGGGCAGGGTCACCCACAGGGGCACCCGGGGCGCCGCGAGACGGAGTCTGGTAAGAAGCCAGAACACACCGCCGGTGAACACGCCCATCATCACAATAGTCACGAGATAGCCGAGACCGGAGAGCGGCGTGAAATGCCAGAGCGCCACGACCAGCCAGTAGAGCACGACGCCCTGGCTCACGAACCCGTACCACCACCCCCACTTGAAGGCCAGTCGGGGGTCGCCGCGCGAGGCCAGCTCGCGCAGGAGCAGGACCGCGGGGGCAAGCACGACGAAACTCATAATCGGAATGCGGAATGGAGGATACGACAGCAGCAGGAGGACGGCGCCCAGCAAGACGAGCAGGGCGACCCGGAGCCGGCTCACAAGAGCACGTCCCGTCCCTCTTCGGCGGACCGGTAGAGGGCGTCCATGACGCGCTGCAGCGCCAGCTGGTCCTTGGGAGGAGGCGCGTTCACGTCGCCGCGCAGCACCGCCAGGAAATACGTCCACTCGGCCCGGTAGGACTGCTGGAAGAGGGTCTCCCGCGAGCTCGCGCCGGTCGGCGTGACGTCCGTCGGCGTCCCGTGCACGTCCCGGAAGACGCGCAGGGGCTGGAGGGATGCCGCGCCCTTCTTCCCGACGACGTCGAACCAGAAGCGCTCGCCCGCACCCATGTGGCGCCAGCTGACGTCCACGGAAATGGCGGTGCCGTTCTCGCAGACGATCAGGGCCGACCCGAGGTCCTCCACCGCGCCGGAGGCGCGGCCCAGCACGTGCGCCGAGACGCGTTTGGGGATCGGCCATCCGGTGAGCCAGAGCCCCAGGTCGATCAAGGGCATCCCCAGATCGAGGACGGCACCGCCGCCCGCCTCCTGCCGGTGCAGGCGCCAGCCGAGGAGCTGCCGTGAGGGCTGGAAAGTGTACCAGCCGCCGCGGATCGCGTCGACCGTTCCCAGCTCACCGCCGTTCACGAAGTTGCGGACCGCCTGTACATCCGTGCGGAACCGGTGATTCATGCCCACCATGATCCGCTTGCCGTACCGCTCGGCGGCCTGGAGGACGACCTCCACGCCTTCGGTATTGAGCGCGAGCGGCCGCTCACAGAGGACGTGGACGCCGGCGGAGAGGGCCGCGACCGCATGGATTTCATGCAGGTGATTGGGCGTGCAGAGCACGACTGCATCGGCCTCGGCGTACTTCAGAACCTCTTCGATGTCGTCGTAGGTGTTCCGGACTTCGAACCGGGAGGCCAGCGCCTGCGCCTTCGAGAGGTCGTTGTCACAGATAGCGGCGATTTCCACGCCGGGCAGCTTGCGCAGGACCGGCAGGTGGGCGACCTGGGCGATCCCCCCCGCACCGATGACGGCTACCCGGACCGGATCGTTCAATGCGCCGCTCCTCCCCGCCCGTGAAACCGGTACATGAGCCCCACCGACAACGAAGCCGTCGACAACCCCTGCGACACCACTCCGCGGGCTTCGGCCGAAAGTGCCATCTGGGCCGTCAGCCGGGCTTCCACGCCGATCGTCACGTTGGCTGCGGGAAAGAGGCCGTCGAGCGCGTCCTGCACGAAGGTGCCGTCGATGGCCGTGCCGGAGCCGTGACGCAGATGGACACCGACGCCGGCCCCTAGAAACGTCGTCAGGGTCTGGCTCTGGGGGAAGGCGTACTGCAGATCCAGGTCCCCCGTCAGATCGGACCACCGGATCTGCCCGACGTTGACGGTGAAGTTCGAGTCCGGGTCATTCACCAGCGCGCGGATCTTGCCGGCGAAGTCGTTCAACGCCGACTGGCTGAAGTCCGAGCGGAAGTAGGACAGGCCCAGGAGGACCCGCACCCGCGGGGCGATGTTCCCGGCGTCGAACCGCAGCGCACCCACCATGGCGCCCCGGAGCCGGCTGGCGCCGAGGGCACCCAGCTCGACCCGGAGCCCGGTCGGCTGAAGGTTGTCGTAGGAGAACTGGTCGAGGACACCCTGGGCGGTTAGTCGGTTAGTCGGATAGGCGGTTAGCGAGATCCCCATCGCTATCAACGCCACTAACCGCCTAACAACTAACCGCCTAACAACGTGTCTCTCAGCAGAGTTTTTCAATTTCGGTTCCCGGAAAGTACGTCGTGATGATCTCCTGATACCCCTGCCCCGCACGGGCGCGCCCGATGGCGCCCCACTGGCAGAACCCCACGCCGTGTCCGGAGCCGGCGCCCGCCGCGACGAGGCGCGTGACCTGCCCCGAATCGGTGGTGACGAACAGCTGGAACGCGGCGCTCTGCAACAGCGCTCCCGACGCGGGACGCAGCACACTGCGGACGTCCGGCTCGGCGATTCGGGCGTCTCCGTGGGGAAACACGATCCGCAGCTCGGCAACGCGTCCCGACGGCGAGGTCTTCGAGACCTCGAGGTTCACGATCCTGGGCAGATCCGGAATGCTTCGCGCCAATATAGTGCGCAGCGTGGCGCCATCCCATTCCTCGCGCCAGCGGAACCGGGGTGAAATGTCGCAGTAGTAGTGCCCGCCCCCCGACGCGTCGGAAACCGGACGGAGGTACGGACGGGACGTGCCGTTCCGGAAGGCCTCGGTGGGATCCGCGGTCCGGAAACCGCAGGTCGAGTGGAAGAAGGCCTCGATCAGGTCTCCGTGGTACATCACCACGCGGCCCGCGGTGCGCCGTACCGCGCCCCAGGCCTGCTGGGTCTCCGCCGCCACACCCCCGTAGACCTGGTCCCGGGTATCGTCGGTGACGTCGAACCCCTGCGCTTCCCAGCGGCCCCGGTTCTTGAGGGCGAAGGTCCGGGACACGATGGCCTGCGCATCGAGCGCCGGGATCTCGTCCTCCCGCCTGGGGCCCAACTCCGGTCCGACGACGGCGGCGACGTAGCTCTCGAGCCCCACCCGGTTGATGAGCTGCAATCCGGTGCCGGTCCGGATCACGTTGACCCGGCCGCGGTAGCGCCTGCCGTCGGCGGCCACGAAGTGATCGGCCGTGGCGCTGACGGCGGAAATGCCCAGATGGTGGCCGGTGCGGGTGCCGTCGGGCGCGATCAGCACCAGCGCCCCGGAATCGGGAATGATGGACCAGGCGGTCCCGGCCGGGATCGCCGCGACGGCCGTGCCGTTGGCGTCGTCGGTGACGAGGACCCGGGCGTCGCCACCCAGCGTGATGTGCTTCAGACCATCGGCGATACCGACGCGGAGCTCGGGTTCGGTCCCCGGCGGGGGGAGCGCGGGACCGTGAGGATTGCAGGCGGCGGCGCCGAGGAGCGCCACGGACGCGGTGAGGAGGCGCCGGACCCGCCTCACGTCAGCGCGACCGCCCGGAAATCGTAATCTTCGCTCTCAGTCACGCGCGCCCGAATCATGGTCCCGGGGCGGGCCCAGCCCCCCGAAGCCACGTAGGTGACACCGTCGACGTCGTCGGCCTGCCAGGGCACCCGTCCGACATGCGTCGCGCCGCCTTCGTCCCCGAGGGGGTCGGCCACCCGGTCGATCAAGAGGTCTACCTCACGGCCCACGAAGCGGGCGAGGCGGTCGCCGGACACGGCGCGCTGGACCTCCATCAGCTCCTCGAGTCGCTCCCGTTTCACTTCCTCGGGAACGTCGTCGGGATACTGCACGGCCCGGGTGCCTTCCTGGGGCGAATACGTGAACGCGCCCATCCGGTCGAACTGCGCTTCCTCGATGAACTCCACCAGCTCCCGGAACTGCTCGTCGGTCTCTCCCGGGAAGCCCACCAGGCACGTCGTACGCACCGCGAGGTCTGGCACGGCGGCGCGCAGCCACCCCAGCTTCTCGACGATGGTCCGCTTACGCTCGGGGCGCCGCATCTTTTCCAGCATCTGGTCATTGGCATGCTGGATGGGCATGTCGACGTACGGGACGATGCGGGGGTTGTCGGCGATCACGCGGACCAGCCGCTCGGAGAGTCCGGCGGAATACACGTAGAGCAGCCGGTACCACGGCACCGACGTCTCGCGCAGGAGTGTCTCCAGCAGCTCGGGCAGCCGTGGCCCTCCCAATCCCAGATCACGGCCGAAGTGTCCGAGGTCCTGCGCCACGAGGTTGATCTCGACCGCCCCCTGGGCCTCGAGGGCCTGCGCTTCGCGGACCAGGCGCTCCACGGGCTCCGAGCGGTGCTTCCCGCGCATCAGCGGAATGGCGCAGAACGCGCAGGTGTGGTCACAGCCTTCGGAGATCTTGAGATAGCGGACGTGCGGCTGATCACCCAGGAACTGGCGCACGCCGGGATGACCGGTGACCGGGTCGGCGATGAGCCCGCGTTGCGCGAGCTCGGGCACGAGATGATGGAGGTCGGAGAATCCGAGGAACAGATCCACCTCGGGCATCTCGGCGGCCAGCTCAGCCTTGTAGCGCTGGACCAGACACCCCACGGCGACCACGGCCTTCACTTCCCCGTCCTGCTTCAGACGGGCGGCGCCGAGGATTGCGTTGATGGACTCCTGCTTGGCGGCGTCGATGAAGCCGCAGGTGTTGACCAGGATCACGTCCGAATGCGGCAGATCCTGGGTGATCACGGCCCCATGCCCCACCAGGTCCCCGACCAGGCGCTCGGAATCGACCGTCGCCTTGTCGCACCCCAGGGAAATCACGCCCAGCTTCATCCGCGGTAGTTCCCGTACTTCAGCTCGATCCCGAAGTCTTGCGTCCGCAAGAAGGCCATGACTTCCTGCAGCTCGTCCTTGGAGGGGGACTGCACCCGGATCTCCTCCCCCTGAATGGATGCCTGGACCTTCTTGAATTTCTTGTCCTTGATGGCCTTGATGATGGCCTTGGCCTTTTCCTGTGGTATGCCCTGGGTGAGGGCGATCTCGCGCCGGACGGTGTCGCCCGTCGTCGGCACGATCTCCCCCAGCTGCAGGTTTTTCACCGGGACTCCGCGCTTGATCATTTTCCCCTGCAGGACGTCGAAGAGGGCTTTCATCTTGAAGTCGTCGTCCGCCACCAGGGTGAGGAGACCTTTGGTCCGGTCGAACGTGATGGAGGACTTGGAGCCCTTAAAGTCGTATCGCTGTAAGACTTCCTTGGTGGCCTGATTCACGGCGTTGTCGACCTCCTGAAGGTCGGCGCCGGTGGAAATGTCAAAGGATGCCTGAGATGCCATGGGCCGGAATATAAATAGAAAGCCCCACCCAATCGGGCGGGGCTTTCTCCGAACGAACGGTGCTAGAAGAGGAACGAGTCCAGTGCCCTGGCCCTCGACACATGCCGGAGCCTCGCGAGCGCCTTTTCCTTGATTTGTCGCACCCGCTCCCGGGTGATCCCCAGGCGCGCGCCGATCTCCTCGAGGGTGAGGGGCTCCGGGGTCTCCAGGCCGAAATACAGCCGGAGGATCAGCGCCTCCCGGTCTTTCAGGGTGCCCAGCACCTTCTCCACGGATTCGGTGAGGGCGTGCTCGAAGATCTCGTCGTCGGGGCCGGGATTCTGCGTGTCGGGCAGGTAATCCAGCAGCTTGTTGTCTTCCCCGGGGGTGAGGGGCGCGTCGAGGGAGAGGTGCGCCTGCGAAATGGACATGGTCTTGGCGACTTCTTCCTCCGAGATGTCCATCCCTTCCGCGATTTCTTCGACCGTCGGCTCGCGGCCCAGCTCCTGGAGCAGCGCCGACGACCGCTTGCCGATCCGGTGCAGCGTCCCGGCCCGGTTCAGGGGCACGCGGACGATGCGTGACTGCTCGGCCAGCGCCTGAAGGATGGCCTGGCGGATCCACCAGACCGCGTAGGAGATGAATTTGATGCCCTTGGTCTCGTCGAACTTGTGGGCCGCGCGGATCAGGCCGAGGTTGCCCTCGTTGATCAGGTCGGCGAGCGAGACACCCTGATTCTGATACTTCTTGGCGACCGAGACCACAAAGCGGAGGTTCGACCGCACCAGCTTGTCCAGGGCCTCCTCGTCGGACTGCTTGATCTTCTGCGCGAGGAGCACCTCCT
>DATEGY010000159.1:0-15443 GCA_035279865.1 Gemmatimonadales bacterium
TCCGCCGAGCGGGCCGCCGCTTCCGCGGCGTCGAGCTGCTGTGAGGAGACGATGCCCTGGGCGGCGAGCGGCTGGATCCGGTCCAGGTCCGAGTGGGCCTTCTGCGCGTTCGACTGCGCCTGGTTTACCTGCGCTTCCGCCTGTCCCACCCGGGCGGGGGATGAGACGCTCGCGAGGGCCACGGCGAGGTCGGCTTCAGTCTGCTGGAGGCGCGCCCGGTAGTCCCGGTCGTCCAGGGAGACCAGGACGTCCCCGGCCTTCACCGGCGTGTTGTCCTGGACCCGTACACTCGCGACGAACCCGCCCACCTTGGGCAGGATCGGGACCACGTGGCCGTCCACCTGCGCGTTGTCCGAGGTCACATGGCTGAGGTTGAAGATGAACCGCTTCGCGCCCGTGAAGAGCATGAAGGCCAGACCCAGGCCGACCACGATGAGGACGATCCGCTTGCGCCCTCCGGCCGGCTTTTCGGGCGCGGGAGTGATGGAAGCGCCCCCCAGGGGGGCTTCCTCGTCGGTCGTGGACGTCGAGTTCCGTTCTACAGTCGTTGCCATTCGTCGATCCCTTTTAATGAAGCGTCCGTGCCGCACCCGCCGCCCGGGCGAGTGCCACCCGCGCCGCCGCCGCGCTGTACCGCGCGTCGATCACGGCATCCCGCGCCTTCACCATCGAAGACTGGGCATCGATCACTTCGATGTTGCCTGCGACCCCTGCCTTGAAGCGCCTCTCCGCCTGTGACAGCTCGTCCGTCGCCAGCGCCAGCTGCTGCGCGGCGATGGCTTCCTGCGCCGCGGCCGAGTGGAGGTCGAGGAGCGCGCCGGCGACATCGGCGGCGATCTGCTGCCGGAGGTCGTGTTGGCGCACCTGCGACTCCTGAATCACCGCGTCCTGCTCGGCGGCGCGGCCTTCCCGGCGGAATCCGTCGAGCAGGGGAATGCTCACGGCCACCGCGAACTGCCTGGTGCTGCGGGAATCGCCCAGGGTGAGACCGCTCTGCCCGTAGTCCGCCTCGAAGCCGACCCGCGGCAGGATCTCGCTCCGGATCGCGGACCTGGAGACCTGTGCCGCAGTGCCCCGGGCCTCTTCGGCCTTCAACTCGGGCCGCGAGCTCAACGCCTGGTTGACGGCGTCGTCCTGTCCGGCCGGCACATTCGCCGCTCCCAGGGCGGAGCTGAGCGTGTCGTCGAGCGTGATGACGGTCGTGACCGGATCCACCCCGAGGGCCCGGGCCAGGCCGATGCGAGCCTGGTCAAACTGATTCCGGGCCACCACCAAGGCTCCCGCGGCTACCGCTACCTGCGTCTTGGCCCGTGTCACATCCAGAGTCCCGGACACGCCGGCCGAAAGCTGCGCTTGCGCGAGGGACAGTACTTCCGCCGCAATCGCGGAGTCCGCCTGCCGTGCCGAGACGGATGCCTGGGCGCGGGCGGCGCGGAGGTACGCGAGGGCCGCGATCTGGGCTGCACTTTCGATCGTCGCATCGCCCACCGCGAGCGTGCTCTGCACCTGGGCCTCACTCGCGTGGATGCGCTTGATGCTCGAGAAGTCGAGGAGCGTCTGGGTGAACGTCAGCCGTGCGTCATAGGCCGTGAACGG
This sequence comes from Gemmatimonadales bacterium, assembly GCA_035279865.1. Lineage (GTDB taxonomy): Bacteria > Gemmatimonadota > Gemmatimonadetes > Gemmatimonadales > GWC2-71-9 > 40CM-2-70-7. Next base: position 1,597 of record DATEGY010000159.1, read on the forward strand.
TGGCGCGACGGTGGGCAGCCGGAGCCCCGGCTGGCCGGGCGCGGGCTTCGGAAATGGGAGCCCGAGTGCGTCGAGGTCGTAGTCCCGGTTGACCCAGGAGCCGCCCGCCGTCAGGGCGGGCAGGTACGCCGCCCGGGACTGCCGCACCCGCGCGCGGGCTTCGTCCGTGGCGAGGCTGGACAGCTGAACGGGCGTTGCCTGACCGGTCGCCAACTTCACGGCATCCGCGAACGTCACGTGCAACGGAAGCGTCGTCTTGAAGATCTCGGTGGTGGTCTGGGCACTGCTCCGCGCGGCCATGAGCACCGAGGCTAGGACGGGCACGATCCAGCGATTACGCATGATGCAATTCCCCAATCGGCGCGGGGGAGAGTCCCCGCAAGAGCATTTCGAGATGCATTTCCACGTACCGGTCCCAGTCGATGGTCTCCCGAACGCACCGGTACAGGGACTGGCTGTGCACGACCGCCATCAGCATGGGCGCGGTGACCAACCGGACGGTCAGCGGGACGTCGACCGGCCGGAATTCGCCGGAGTCGACCCCGCGCTGGAGAACCTGCTCGAAGAGGCGATGGCCGCGGCGAATCACTTCCTTGTGATAAAACCGCGTGACGTCCGGAAAGTTCGTCGCCTCGGCGACGATCAGCTTCACCACGCCTGCCAGGGGCGTCTTCCCGACCGACGTCCACCACCCGCGGACCATGTGGCGCAGAAGCTCCGCGGTGCTTCCCGGCCATTCCCGCACCTCCTGCTCGGCGCGGTCCAGTTTGGGAATGACGGTCTGGCGGACCACCGCCTGGAAGAGGTCTTCCTTGTTCTTGAAGTAGAGATAGATGGTGCCCTTGGTGACCCCGGCCCGCGCCGCCACGTCGTCGAGACGGGCAGCCGCGAAGCCATGTTCCGCAAACGTCGCGAGGGCGGCATTCACGATCTCTTCCGGACGGGCTTCCTTGCGGCGCTGCCAGCGGGGCTTCATGGGGCTCTTCCTGTCGGGGACCATTACTAACTGAACGGTGAGTAACTAACATTAGTTCCCAGGCGGAGGCAAGGGCGTCTGGCACTTCCTCACAAAGCGCCCTACTATGGCGCCGTGAGCAGCCCCCCGCACGCCTATTCCCGCCCCATCCGGGCCATCGCGGTGGTGGTGGCCATTGCCCTGGTCCTGCGGCAATTCCTGTCCCTGTCGGTCGCCCCCCCGGCCTACGCCCGGCTCTTCGCCATCCGGGTCGCCACGCTGCTTTTGGCCATCCTCATCGCGTGGGTCGCGACGCCCAACCGGTCCCTCCGCACCCTGCGCATCCTGGCCCTGACGCTCGGATTGTCCCTGGCGCTCGCCGGCTGTGTCAGCGGTCTGATCTTCCCCGCCCGGATCTGGGAAGTCGCCGGCATGCTTCCCGCCATCGTGCTCGGCGTCTCGCTCTTCATTCCCTGGTCATGGCGCTGGCAGGCGTCCTTCGCCGCCTCCGCCTTTCTGATCGAGTACGTCACCCTCATGATGATTCCGGACAGCGCCTTGCCCGCACCGTTTGTGGACGAAGGCGCCCTGATCATCCTGTTCAGCTCCGGCATCGCGAGCATCATCGGCTCCCGCATCGCGGACCAGGAACGCCGCTACGTCGCAGAATCCGAGGCCCGGTTCCGTGCGCTCTTCGTCGGCGCCGGCGACCCCATCGCCGCCCTCGATCCGGATGGCCGCGTCCACGACGCAAACCCGAGGCTCCTCACCCTCCTCGGCCGGCCCCTCGAGGAGGTCCGCGGCAAGCTCCTCGCACACCTGCTCGCGCCCGGACGGGGGGACGGCTGGCTTCTGGCGCCCCTGCAGGCGGCCACGGAGGGATCGGCCAGTCACGTCGAACGCATCCGGAAGGCTGACGGGTCGGAGCTCGAGCTCGAAGTCACGCTCGCCAGGGTCGATACGCCGGGTGGGCCGCTGGTGCAGGTCATCCTCCACGACCGCACCGAACGGCGGGCGCTGGAGCGGCGGCAGGTGCAGAACGAACGCCTGGACGGGCTGGCCCGCTTTGCCGGCGGCATCGCCCACCAGTTCAACAACCTCCTGGGCGGCGTGATGACCCACGCCTCGCTGCTCCGCACCGAATCGAACGAAGCGGGGATTCAGGCGGTGGACGAAATCCTCGCGGCGGCCCGGCGCGGGCGCGATCTCACCAAGGAGCTCCTGCGGTTTACCAAGGCGGGAGAGCTGCTCCTCCGGCCCATCCCGACCAGGGAGATCCTGGACCGCGTGACGCTCCTCGCGCGTGCCGCCCTCCCCGAATCGGTGCAGATCACGGTCGAAGCCGATCCGGGACTGCCGCCGGTCCAGGCCGACCCCGACCAGCTCGCCCACGCGATCTATCAGCTGGTGCTCAATGCGCGCGACGCCATGCGGGACCAGCCCTCCGGCCGCGTCGCCATCACGGCGGGGCGCGAGACCATCGAACGGGACCCCCGGTGGCCGGAAGCCGCCCCCGGGTCGTACGTGCGGATTTCCGTGAATGACACGGGCGCCGGAATGGATACGGCCACCGTCGAACGGGTCCTCGAGCCCTTCTTCAGCACCAAGCCCATGCACCAGGCCGCCGGGCTCGGCCTCGCCGCCGTCTACGGCGTGCTGCGCGACCACCGGGGGTCGGTCCGGATCTCCAGCGCGCTGGGCCGCGGAACCACGGTCGATCTCCTGATCCCCCGCAGCACCGCTCCCGAGCCCGAGCCCGTGCGCCCCACGCCGGCCGCCACCCTCCCGCCGGCGACGGGCATGGTCATTCTGGTGGTGGACGACGAAGCCATCGTGCGGTCATCCCTGAAGCGGGCCCTCACCCGCTTCGGCCATCAGGTGCTCGAGGCCGAGGATGGCCCGACGGCCCTGGTCGCGCTCCAGGGCGCGCGCCCCCCCGTCAATCTCGTGATTCTCGATCTGGTGCTGCCGGGAGGTGGCGCGGGGATCCTCGAGCTGCTCAAGGCCACGCAGCCGGGGATCAAAGTGCTCGTGTCCTCAGGCTATTCGCCGGATCATGAGGTGGTAAAGGGGATCGAGAATCGGGCGGATGGGTTCCTGCAGAAGCCGTTCGAGATCGGCGACTTGCGCAAAGCCATCGCCAAATTTCAGTAGCCAGCGCAGCGAGCGACGGGTCCCGGAGTCCGCGTGTGTGCGCCCCGCGGCTGGATGACCGGCGGCCCAGGCGGCGCACACAGCGGACGGAGGGGCCCGCCGCTCAAGGCGCTGCCGAGTACTTAGCGCGCTTTCGCCACTTCGCCACCAGACGCCACCATCCCCATCAATTGCGAGTGATGGAGCACCTGGTCGTTCCCCACCACCGAGCCCGACACCGTACAATCTGAGACCCTGACCCGGCGCCCCAGAATGCTGTTCTCGAGCGTCGAACGCTCGACCGTGCTCCCCGCGCCCAGCGATACGTTGGGGCCGATGGTCGAGTCCCGGAGCGTCACGCCGTCTTCGATGTAGACCGGCTCCTTGATGGTGACCCCTGCCGGAATCGCCGGCTTCCGCGCCCGGCCGGTTTTCAGCACGTGCGCATTGGTTTCGAGCAGCGTGTCCACCTTCCCGCAGTCGTACCACCCCTGCACCTCGGCGGTCAGGATCTTTTTGCCCCGGTCCACCATGTACTGAAACGCGTCGGTGAGGTAGAACTCGCCCTTGTTGGCGGGACTCGCGAGCACCTGCGCGATCCCGTCGAAGAGCGTCTTCCAGTCGCGGATGTAGTAGAGGCCGATGTTCGCGAGCTTGGACACGGGCGTGTCGGGCTTCTCGACGATCTTCGTCATGAAGCCCTGAGCGTCATGCACCACCACCCCGAACCGCTGGTAGTCCTCCACCTCTTTCGCCCAGATGATCCCGTCGGCGTCGGTCCGCTTGATCAGCGAGAGGTCGGCGTCGAAGAGCGTGTCGACGAAGATGATGAGCACGGGGCCGTCGACCCAGGGCCGGGCGAGGTTGATCGCTCCCGCCGTCCCATCCAGCGTCTTTTGCTCGACGAATCTCGCCCGGACGTCGTACTGCTCGACGATGTACTTCTCGACCGACGCTTTCAGATGGCCGGTGATCACGATCAGCTCATCGACGTCCAGGCCCGCCTGCTTGATCAAGTCCATCACGTAGTCCATCACCGGCCGGCCCGCGACCTCCACGAGCGGCTTGGGAACGATCTTGGTGAGGGGCAGGAGCCGGGTGCCTTTGCCCGCGAGCGGGACGATGACTTTCATCAGGCGCGCCCGTAGCGGTCCTGGAGCCGGACCACGTCATCGATTTCGGGCGTGGAGACTTCGAGCAGGTCGGTGGCCACCACCGCCTCGAACTGGTGGATCAGCGGCGGTTCGATATGGAACGATTCTCCGGGCTTCATGCGCCGCTCCACCAGCGCGTCCCCCGGCTTGGTACGGAGAATGATCTCGCCCGTGAGCACGTGAATGGTCTCGTCCTTCTTCTTGTGGTATTGGAGAGACAGCACCTGACCGGGCTCGATGTGCAGGACCTTCCCGACGTAACGGTCGGTCCGGGCCCAGATCAGCTCATGCCCCCAGGGCTTCTCCACACGGTACGGCACGTCGCTCACGACAGCTCCTCAGGCAAACGCAAAGCCAGTGAAGAAGGATAGGTCACGCACGCGGTGACGCAGAGCCCGCACCCCACACACCCCTCGGGCTTCAGCACCGGATGCCCACCCGCATCCAGAGCCAGGGCCCGCTCACCCACCGGGCAGGCCCGAGCGCAGACCCCGCACGCACTGCCGTGAAAGGTGATGCACCGCTCCGGATCGAGCGACAACCGGCCCAGATGAATGCCGGCCCAACCGTCCGCCGGAATCTGCAGCGCGGTCGTGGGACAGGCCGCCGCGCACGGCATGTCGGCACACGCCACGCACGCGCGCCGCGACGGCTCGAGCGCCGGCGTTCCCGCCGCCAATCCCTCGCCCGGCGGGAGCTTGGTGATCGCATGGACGGGGCAGACGTCGATGCACGCGCCGCACCGCGTGCACGCGGCGAGGAACGCCAGCTCCGGCCCCGCCCCGGGAGGACGAAAGTAACGCGTCGCGGCGACCCGGCGCTCAGTTCGCGCGGTCACCTCTCGGGCCAGCTTCGCGAAGGTCTCGCGGAAGAAGGCCCGCCGTTCCGGCTTGTCCAGGGTTAGAAGCTCGGCGCCAGGGATACCGACCAGCGGAACTTCGTGCTCCCGATGGTGGGCCGCACATCCGCGGCGCGGTCGTACCGGTTCACCACGAACGGCACCTCGAACCGCGTGGTCCACGCCAGCTGCCTGATGGCGGACTGAAAGACCAGCCCCACCCCGGCGTCCCACAGGGTCGTCATGGCGCTCGTGCGGTTGGCCGAGATCACCGCCGTCGTGTCCACCACTCCGCCGTCGAAGAACCCTTCGAAGGTGGCGTTCCTCAGAACTCCGTTCCGCCGGGTCACCAGACTGTGCGTGAGCTCGATGTTGCCGGTGACCGCCCAGCGGCCCCCCAGGGCCTGGGAGAACCCGCGCAGGTTGCCGTCCCCGGGAGACTGATAGTAGAAGCCGGGCCGCACGAACCAGGCCCCGCGGGAGCGCTGCAGCGGGTCGGTGAAGGTCTCATATGGATCGGCCCCGCCGACGTAGATCCGGCGCTGCAGGGGAGGCCGGTCGGCGCTGACGTACGCCCCGCCAAACAACCGGAGGCCGAGGCTGGTGCCCGCCGCGAACGGCGTACGGACACTCGCCGCCCCCGTGAGGCGCGCATAGGTATTCACGTCGTAGCGGTTCTCGGCGATGACGCCGGGTCCGGGGAAGCGGTAGACGATGCCCCCCTTCACGCCCAGGTCGGTGGTCCAGATGGTGCGCCCCCGACGGAAGACGTTCGTATACCAGGGGCCCAGCTCGATCGTCCCCGCGTCGTCCCACATCCGGCGGTCGAGATAGCCGACGTCCGTGGTGGACATCCACTCGATGTCGAACCCGGCGTGCGGATTGGACCCGGGGTTCAGGAAGGGCTGGAAGGGACCCTTCTCCAGCGTGCGGTCCCAGTGGAGCAGCGCACCCGCCCGGCCTTCGACGTCCCAGCCGGAGATCGTGGTGGTCTGCCGCCTGCTCTGGAGTCCTACCGGATTGGCGAGCGTGAATTCGAAGCCCCAGGGTTTCGTCGCCGCCCCCCTCGTCTCACGCACGAGGTTGCCGGTCCCCCGTTCGAAGAGGCCCGCATAGTTCTGGTTCGAGTGCAGGCCCACGACGAGGCCACCCAGATCGTTGTACCAGACCGTGGGCCGGAAGGCCTGCACCAGGGAGTCTCTGCGGGTAACGGTCCGCGTGGGATCGTCGAACACCACCTTGGTGGCCTTCCGGCCGTCCAGGAACTTGGGTTCGTAGTTGTTGAGGTAGTTCCAGTCGTGGGTGCGGAGCCGCGGGTCCAGCTTCAGGCGGCCCGGCTTGTGGGCGCTCACGAACTCGACGCGCTCGACCTCGGGTTGACCGGTGGCGCGGGCATAGATGGTGTCGGCGTCGCCGATCTCGACCGGCAGCCACCCGTCGCCCAGACGCTGGATGGTGACTTCCGTGCGCCATTTGCCGCCGGGAAGCTGCGTCCGTTGTACGTGCGCCAGCTTGTAGTCGAAGATCGGCACGCCGTGCAGCCACTGCCCGAAGAACCAGCCCAGGTCCTGCCCGGAGACCTCTTCGCAGACTTCGCGGAAGCGGGCTTCGTTCACATGCTTGAGCTTCCAGCGGTCGAAGTACGTTCTCAGGATCTTGTGCATCGTGGCGTCCCCCACGATGTAGCGCAGCTCCTCGTAGAAAAACTGGCCGCGGTTGTAGATCATGAGGTTGTACGTGTTGAAGTCGCGATACCGCTCGCTCACCATCGACACCGGCTGGCTCCAGCCGTCCAGATCGAGCGGCAGGAACAGGCCATCCAGCCCGTCGTAGCTCGGCCTCCCGCCATGCGTCTCGTAGTACCAGCCCGTCTGGAAGCTGGTGAAGCCTTCGTCGAGATAGCCTTCGCGCCACTCGTTGTTGGCGAGCTGCCCCATGGTGTACATGTGCCCGCCTTCATGGAGAATCAGACCCTGATCCGGTCCGCCATCCATGATCATCATCGGGAACTCGGTCCCGCCCCCTTCGATGCGATGCACGTTGGTGAGCTGGGGCCACTGGTATTTCCCGTAGGTCGAGTCGAGCCATTGGAGCGCAGTCTCGGTGCGCTTCACAGCGATCCCATTCCCCCAGGTCACCTTGTCCTGCGGCTGGTAGAGCACGTGCACCACGACGTCCTTGAACTTCCCCTGCTCGTAGACGTAGTGCGGGTTGAGCGTAAAGGCGAAGTGGTGGACGTCCTTGGCCAGGAAGCGGACCGACTTGCGCCCGGCGGCGGCCGCGGGGCAGTCGTGCGGGGCGCCGGCATAGTAGTCGCGCTGATAGTCCACCGCCTCGCCCGAATTCGCGCGGGCCGCCTCCCACCCCGGATCTCCGCAGACCGGCACGCCGGTGGCACCCACGACCTGGTCCGAGGGCAGATCGAGTGTGACGTCGAACGTTCCGAACTCACCGTAGAACTCGCCGGGAGGATACAGCGGGTGATCCTCCCAGCCGTATTCGTCGTAGACCACCACCTTGGGATACCACTGGGCGAAGTCGTAGCGGCGGGTCTTGGGATCGCGGCCCTGGCGGCGCGGCAAGGTCGACGTCCGGGCCTGCCAGTCGATCTCGACCGTCATCTGCCCGCCCGGGGGGAGCGGATGCGGCAGGGTCCAGTGCGCGATCGTCGAATCAGGCGCGTAGGGATAGCCCGGCGCGCCGGTCTCTCCCATCACGGTGGCCTTGGTGATCCGCTCGAACGCGTAGTCCGGATCCGCCATATGCTGATACCGCACGACGCCCGACGCCGAGTCGTACGCGGCCCAGCGGGATCCAGGCCGGAACGCGTTGAGATAGTCGTGCACGAAAAAATCGTGCAGCGTGTCGGGCGACTCATTCACGTAGACGATCCGTTCGTGCGCCGTGAGCACACCGGTCGCCTCATCGAGCGAAGCATCGATCGTGTACTGAACCCGCTGTTGCCAGTACAGAGTCTGAGAATCCGGGGGGACGACAGGGATGGCCGCGGTGACCGCAATCAGGAAAGGGAGCATGAAAAAAGTTAGCGGAACCTCGCTCCGTCCGCTCGGGTATAGGCGGCTTCGCTCACTTGAAAGCTTTCCGCCGTCCGAGGGTTCGACCGCTGACCGAAGAATTTCTCTCCGTAGTCCGCCGAACGTTGCGAGGTCGCTACGAAGTCGAGCGGCCGTTGGGACGTGGCGGGATGGGGCTGGTCTATCTCGCCCGCGACGTCCGGCTTGCACGACCCGTGGCGATCAAGCTCCTCCCACCGGAACGCTCGCACAGCCCCGTGCACCGCGCCCGGTTCCTGCGGGAAGCACGGATCGCCGCACGGCTGTCGCACCCGCACATCGTTCCCATTTTTTCCGTCGGTGAAGTCGGCGACATCGTCTTCTTCGTCATGGCGTATGTGCCGGGCTACACCCTGGGCCATCGCGTGCGCACCCGCGGTCCCCTGCCGCCCGACGCCACCGCCCGGGTCATCCGCGAAACCGCGCTCGCCCTGGCCCATGCGCACGACCAGGGCGTGGTCCACCGCGACGTGAAGCCTGACAACATTCTGATCGACCGATCCACCGGCTCCTCGTACGTCACCGATTTCGGCATCGCCCGTTTCGGCGCCGGCCCCATCTCCGGGTCCCGCACCGTCCTCGGCACGCCGGAATTCATGAGCCCCGAGCAGGCCCGCGGCCTGGCCCTGGACGCCCGGTCCGATCTCTACTCCCTCGGCGTCGTCGGCTACTACGCCGCGTCCGGGAGGCTCCCCTTCGACGCTGAAGACCCCTACGTCGTGATGTCGCAGCACGTGACCGATGCGGCGCCCTCGCTCGCCAGTGTGGCACCGAAGACGTCGTCCCTGATCGCGGCCCTGGTGGACCAGTGCCTCGAGAAGGACCCGGCCAGAAGGCCTCAGAGCGGGACGCATGTGGCCGAGCACCTCACGCCGGCTCCCGTCGCCGCCGTTCCCCCCTCGCCTCCGGCGCTGCGCAGGCTCCTCACTCTCGGCCGCCGCTGGGCGGTGCTGACACCCCTCTATGCCGCCGCGATCGCCGTCGTGGGGCTCCCCCTCATTCTGGCCGAGCACCTGAACCTGCAGGGGGACCTGCGGGTGATCGTGCTGTCCGCGACGTGGGTCGTGCTCCTGCCCCCCCTGCTCCTCACCGCCCTCCTGGTGCGGCGTCTGTTCCGCCGCATCGCGAGCCTCGTCGAATCGCCGTAAATCGGTACCGGAGTGCGGTGTTCCGGTACCGGTGTTCGACGCTCCTTCCCTCATACTCGCCTCCCTACTTCACGCACTCAGGAGGCGCGTATGCGCATTCGGTATTTCATGCCGCTGGTGATGATCGCGACGGCGATCGCGGGAATCGCCATCGGTTGCGGCGAGACCCAGCCGACCGGGCCGACGTTTTCGGGAGCCCGGAGAGATTCGTCGCACAGTCAGCCGGGAGCCACTCCCGCCCGCAATGAGTGGCTGGCGCAGCGGGTGGCGCTGGCCCTCGGCAATGCAGGATTCCGGGCGTACGTCTGGGCCCAGATCGAGCACTCGCCCATCCGGGAGCACAAGCTCGAGTTCCAGCGGTTCCTCGCCGTCGCCAACTGGCGGGCACTGCACTCCATCGCGCAGGCGAACGGCGACTCGGACGACGCCGTCCTGGCGCAGGCGGCGCAGGCTCAGCCTCTCGAGTTCTACATGCCGGTGAAGGAGCATCTCGCCCGGTGGCAAGCGGATGAGAACGTTCTGGTTGCCACCGCCATCGCCGACCATGACGCGCCCGTCGCCTTCGACACGAAGGGACGCCGGTACGTGCTCGACGCTCAGCATCCGCCGGAGACTCCCGTCCTCGCCCTCGTACCGGTGGAGACGGACTTCGATGCCCCCGCCGCCCGCGTGCAGTGCACGCCGGCGACGTGCGGGGATGGCGGAGGGCCCCCGCTCCAGTCACCCCCGATGGGGCTGTACATGAAGGCCGCCCACATCCCGGATGCAGGCCAGTTTGAAGGTTGGTTGAAAGGCGACCCCGAGTTTGAAGTCCACATCCTCGGGCAGATGGGCGCTACGGATGAGCTGACCGATTACCAGTGTGCGGGCGAGCATGCCGGCGGCCCGTATTACTACGACCAGAACACCGACGATTGGTGGGGGGACGTGCTCCTGTTCAGTCAGGACCAGCTGAACACGTACAAGGCGCAGCACCCGAAGCAGGGCATACGGGTGTTCCTGGTCGAGGACGACGACCAGGCCTGCGAGCTCCGCATGGATACCGATCGGGTCCACGCCATGTTGGTTTCGATCGACACGGCGTACGCCTTGCTCACCGGTGGGCGGGATTCGACGGTCTCGAGACTCAACAAGATCTTCCACTACGCGAGCGTCGGACAGGACCTGCTCTCGGCCATCGCGTCGTTCATCAACTCGAACGACGATCCCGTCGGGAACGCCGTGCAGGATGCCGTGGTCGGGCAGTATTACCCCGGCTTCAACTGGTTCATCAAGGCTGATCACAACATCACCAAAGGCTGGATCGACCTGGAGATGCAATGATGCGACCACTCGCGCTCGCCGCCCTTCTTGCCCTGCCGGCCGCCCTCAATGCCCAGTGGAGCGTGGGCTTATCCATCGGCGTCGCCAGGCACTTCGGTGGGGCCGTCTCGACGGCTGACACGACGCCGGGATCCGTTCACCCGTATCGGCCCACCATCGTGGGCTTGACGGTGGGACACGACTGGGGCCCGGTCCGGGGCGACCTCGGACTCAGCTATGGATCTCCGGGGCTCGCCGTGGAGATACCCGGCGGCGTGTTCATCGACACCAAAGCCGTGCGCTTCTACTCCGCCTCACCGGAAATGACGGTGCGCCTGATTGGCGTCGGAGATGGCGGAGCACTTCGGCTCGGGGGCGGAGGGGATTTCATCGCGTGGGCCATCACGGATGGCGACACGCGCCTGCGGGTGGGTGGCCACGTGACCGCGGTCTACGAGTGGCCCGTCGCGGGGCGATTCCTGGGTGACCTGCAGGCCGGAGTGTCTCTTGCACCTTCACTGTTCGACGCAGGGGACGTGAGCCCGCCATTCGAGCGGCGCATGCTCTTGCGGCCGAGCGTGAGCATCGGGCTGCGATATCGCTGACTCGGGGAGAGGGCCCGGAATCACACTATTCCGGGCCCTCACTCACCGCCGGCATCAATGGCCGATGTGGATGCCGAACGTGAGGCTCGAAAGGGAGGCCGACCCGCCGCTCGCGAAAAACGTCCGCCACGTGTAGTCGATGCGGAAACCGGTGTTCTCACCCAGGCGCAACAGGACGCCAGCGCCCGCATTGACTCCACCCGCCGAGGCGGTGAGTCCGCCGCCGCTCGCCAGGAGCGCGGACCCGCCGGCCCGGATCGATGCCGTCGCGGCGTCGCCGAGGGGCGCCCGATACTCGAGGGCCAGGTCCGAGAGGAGCGCGAGGGCCCCGTTGGAGATGGCGTCGGGATACGTCGCGAGGGCGAAATCCACTCCCACGCCCCGCGGCTTGGCACTCGTGGCGCGGATTCCGATCTGAAAGGCGGAGGCTCCCCCCGCTAGACCGACACCACCCTCCACCGCCACACCCTGCGCGGCCGCGCCGGTTGCCGCACCGCAGAGAAACAACCCAAGCGCCACCACCGTGATGCACCGCATACAGCCTCCAAGGTTGGGGTTCGCCAGGAGGTTGCGGGTACCTCATCACGCAGCGGTCACGTGGAAGCAGAACGGCCCCGGGGATCACCCTGGGGCCGCACGCTGACGTCGTTTATGTCTACCCCGGGCTTGCGCCCGGGGTCAGGTACACCCTAGTCGCCGGTCAGCATCTTCCGCTTGAGGACCATGAGGCGGCGTCGGAGAGAGCCGTCGTATACCCGGTCGCCGACCTTCACCACCACACCGCCTAGGATCTGCTCGTCGGATCGGAAATGGGCCCGGACGTCTTTCCCCAACGCCTTCTCCAGACGCTTCACGATGTCGTTCTGGAGCGACGTTTCGGGCTCTTCCGACAGCGTGACGCCGGCGTGCACCCGGTTGAGTGAGACGTCGAGCAGCGTCTGATACTCGGCCGAGATTTCGGTGAGGAGCCCCTGCCGGCCGCGGCGCACCACGGCCTGCAGGAAGTTCACGAACTCCCGCGGTGCCGCGTCTTCCAGGGCGTCCTTGAGCAGCTGGGACTTCACGCCCTTGGCCACCCGGGGGGACTCGAGGACCACGGCGATCCGCTGGTCGGCCGACACGGCGCCCGCCACGGCGTCCATCAGCTCGCCGAAGCGCTCGGTTTGACGCTTGGCGCTCGCGGCGGCAAAGAGTGCCTCCGCGTAGTTCCGCGCGACGGTGGTGCTCTTCACTTGCCCTTCTCGATCCCGGCGAGGTAGTCGGACACGAGCTTCCGGTTCGATTCGGTCGACAGGTTCTTCTCGATCAGCTTGGACGCCGCGGCGATGGACAGCTCCACCGCCTCACGCCGCAGCGCCTGGATCGCCTTCTCCTTCTCGGCGGTGATATCCTGGCGCGCCCGCTCGAGCATCAGCTCCTGTTCCTCGCGCGTCTTGGCCAGCAGGGCTTCCCGCTCCTTGCCGGCAGCGGACTTGGCGGTGGACAGGATCTCCTGCGCCTGCGCCTTACCGTCGGCCACCAGCTTCTTGTGCTCCTCCAGAAGCTTCTGCGCCTCGGTCCGGGCCTTCTCGGCCTCGTCCAGCTGCTTCTGGATCCGGTGCTCCCGCTCCTCGACCATCTTGAGGATTTCGGGCCACCCGAGACGCCAAAGGATGACCAAGAGAATGCCGAAGATGATGACCGTCCAGAAGATCACGCCCTTGTTGATATCGAAGGGCGTGGCAGTCTGTTCGGCTGCCTCCTGGAGTACGAGCAGCGCCAGCATCGGGCTACTTGATCAGCTTGAAGAGCAGGGCGAACACGCAGGCGACGAGCGCCACGCCTTCGACGAGCGCCGCGGTCAGAATCATGGCGCCGCGGATATCACCCGAAGCCTGGGGCTGCCGGGCGATCGCCTCGGTGGCCCGCGAGCCGATCAGGCCGACGCCGATGCCGGCGCCGATGGCCGCGAGGCCGAGCCCGATGCCGGCACCGAGAAGGGCGTTGGTGCTCTTGGCCACGTCAATCGCGGTCTGAGCGTCTTGAACCTGAAGCAGCATGTGTACCATTTCAGTCCCCGTTCATTGGTGTTGAACTAACCGTCTAACCGCCTAACCGCCTGGTCTTTAGTGCTCGTGGAGCATCATGCCGATGAATACCGACGTCAACAACGCAAAGATGTAGGCCTGGAGGAGCGCCACCAGGAGCTCCAGGCACATCATGAAGAGAATCAGGGCCACCGATCCCCCGGCGACCAGCCAGCTTCCGAAGATGAAGATCAGACCCATGAGCGAGAGGATCACGAAGTGGCCGCCCGTCATGTTCGCGAAGAGCCGGAGGCAGAGCGCGAACGGCTTGACCAGCTTCCCGATGATCTCGATCGGGGTCAGGATGAGCGCCATCGCCACGGCCCCGAACCCCGTCATGCCGGGGGGCACCATCACGATGGTCTTGAGGTAGCCCTTCGCGCCGAGCGCAATCATCCCCGAGACTTCGATCACCGCGAACGAGATCAGGGCCAGGCCGGCAGTGACAGCGACGTTGCCGGTGGCCGTCGAGCCCCACGGAACCAGTCCGAAAAAGTTGCAGAACATGATGAAGAAGAAGAGCGTCAGGATGTACGGCAGATAGCGCTCGCCGCCGTGGCCCATCGCGGGAA
>DATEGY010000160.1:0-3725 GCA_035279865.1 Gemmatimonadales bacterium
CGGACAGGAAGCCGGCGACACGCTCGCGTCGGTCCTCAATGCCCTGAAGTCCCGGCTCGGCATCCAGGTGTGCCGCCTGTGGCTGCGGGGCCCCGACGGCGTGTCCTACGCCCCGAGCCCGGGTTCCACGGAGCTCCTGCCGGGCGAGCGCGAGAGCAACCCCGTCGAAAACTGGATCAAGGGTGGGCCCACCCGTACCGCCCGTGGCCTGGGCACCCTGGTCCGGCTGCCTCTCCTGCACGACGAAGTCCCCTTCGGTGCCCTCGAAGCGGTGGTGCCCACGGGGCCCACGGAGCACATGGCGCACGCCATCCTCAGCGTGGTGGCCGGTATTCTCGCTCCGCTCCTGGCCGCGACCGAGCTGTCGCAGGATCTCGCGTCCGAAGTGGCCGCGCGGACCCGCGAGCTCGAGGCACAGCGGAACTTCGCCGCTCGCATCATCGACTCGCTGCCGGTGGGGCTTTACGTCATCGACTCGGACTACACGATTCGCGCGTGGAACCGCAAGCGGGAGAGCGGGACGCAGGGTGTCGCACGGGAAGATGCCGTGGGGCGGCTGGTGTTCGACGTCCTGGACCGGCAGCCGCGCGAGCTGTTGAAGCGGGAGTTCGAGCGGGTGTTCGCCACCGGAGAGATCCAGCAGGTGGAAATGGAGTCGCAGGCCACACGCGACGCGCGGTACTACCGGATCACCAAGATCCCGATGCGCCTCGGCGACGACCAGATCACCCACGTCATCACCATCGGCGAGGACGTGACCGAGTGGCGGGAGGCCCAGCACCGGCTGGCGCAGACCGAGAAACTGGCGGCCATCGGACAGCTCGCCGCCGGCGTGATGCACGAGATCAACAACCCGCTCGCCACCATCCTGGCCTGCGCCGAGGCGTTGAAGCTCCGGGACGACGGCTCCACGCGCGGGGACGAGTACCTCGAGATCATCGACAAGGAAGTCCAGCGCTGCCGGCGCATCATCGACCGCCTGCTCGACTTCTCGCGTCCCCGGACGGGAGAAAAGCGGGTCGTCGACATCAACGACGTGATCGAGCAGACGCTCTTCCTGCTCAAACACCATGAGCGCTTCAAGCGGATGGTCGTGACCAAGGAGTTCACGACCGGCCTCCCGACCATCCCCGCCGACCCCGAGCGGCTGATCCAGAGCTTCATGGCCCTCCTGCTCAACGCGATGGACGCCATGAACTCGCGGGGCACCCTGACGGTCCGGTCGGGGATGAACCCCGAGCGGGGAGACGAGCTTCTGATCGAGTTCATCGATCGGGGCGTGGGCATCAAGAAAGAAGAGCTGTCCAAGATTTTCGAGCCCTTCTTCACCACGAAGCCGCAGGGGCGGGGCACGGGGCTGGGGCTCTCCATCTGTTACGGGATCATCGCCGATCACCGCGGGCGGATCGAGGTGGAGAGCCAGATCGGTGTAGGGTCGACCTTCAAATTCTTCCTGCCCGTCGGATGAGGGTTCTCGTGGTGGAGGACGACAAGACCGTGGGCCAGTACGTGAAACGCGGACTGGCCGAGGCGGGCTATCAGACCGACCTGGTGGCGGACGGCGAAGAGGGCCTGCGGCTGGGCTCGAGCGGTCATTACGACTTGATCGTGCTTGATCTCCGGCTCCCGAAATTGACCGGTCCCGAGGTCCTCCGGACCCTTCGGGATCGGGGGTTGTCCGTCCCCGTGCTCGTGCTCACGGCGCAGGACGCCGTGGACCACAAGGTGCAGGCGTTGCGGGCGGGCGCGGACGACTACGTCACGAAGCCGTTCGCCCTGGAGGAGCTTCTGGCGCGGGTCGAGGCGCTCGGGCGGCGGCCCAAGGAAATCGCTTCCCCGTCGCTGAAGATCGCCGACCTGGTGCTCGACACCGGCGCGCGGGAGGTGAAGCGGGCGGGCAAGCCGATCGAGCTGACGCCCAAGGAATACTCGGTGCTCGAGTACCTCGTGCGCCACCAGGGGCGGGTGATGTCCCGGACCCTCATCACTGAGTATGCGTGGGACTATCACTTCGACCCGGGCACCAACATCGTGGACGTCGTGATCACCCGGCTGCGGAAGAAAATTGATCAGGGGCGCGAGCCGAAACTCATTCACACCGTCCGCGGCGTCGGCTACGTGGTGAAGACGTAAGGTGCAGACCATCCGGGGACGGCTGACCGCCTGGTATGCCTCGGCGGTGGCCCTGACCCTCGCGGCCTTCGCCGGCATTCTCTACCTCGAGCGGCGCAGCGCGTCCTATCAGGAGCTCGATCAGCGCGTCCGGACCGAGGCCGACCAGACCAGCGGCATTCTGTCGGAGATCTATGGATCGGGCGGCCTGCTGCTCCAGCGGAGCGCCACCGGCGGGATGGAGCTGATTCCCCAGGTCGCGGCGACCCTCGAGCCGGTTCCCGGATTCCTCATCATTACCGCGGCGGACTCTACCGGAGTCCTGTTTGTCTCGGCCGATGTCCGGGCGGCCGGCTTCCCGGTCCTGCAGCAGCTGCAGGAGCTCGCCCGGACCGATACGGCCAACCGGTCGGTCCGCACCGCCCGCCTCGCGCCCGACGGTCCCACGATCCGGTATGTGGTGCGGCCCGCCGCGGGCGGCCCGAGATTCGGTGCGGTGCTCGCCGCCGCCGACGTGGGACCCACGGAGCTGGGCGTCCAGGAATTCCTCACGCCCATCGCTCTGGTGTTCCCCTTCAGCCTGCTGGTGGCCTGGCTCCTGGGCTCGTGGATCGCCCGGCGCGCGCTCGAGCCCGTGGATCAGATCATCACCGAAGTCGAGGAGATCTCCGATGGCCGGTCCCTCCACCGGCGCCTGGCGCAGCCCATGGTGCGGGACGAATTCGGACGGCTCGCGGAGACCCTGAACGACATGATGGGACGCCTGGAGCGGAGTTTCGTGGCGCTCCGGCGCTTCACCGCCGACGCGAGCCACGAGCTCAAGACGCCGCTGACCGTGCTGCGGGCGGGGGTCGAGCGGGCCGTGACCACGCCGAACCTGCCCCAGGAAACCCTCGTCGTCCTGGAAGAGACGCTCCAGGAAGTGAACCGGATGACCGAGCTGGTGGACGCGCTCCTGACGCTGGCACGGGCGGATGAAGGGCGCGCCCCGCTGGCGCGGGAGACGGTCGACCTGCGGGGCCTGGTGCACGAAGTGCAGGAGACCGGCGAGCTCCTGGCGGAACCCGGAGAGGTGCGGATCGAGGTGGAGGTCCCCGCGGAACCCGTGATGCTGGCCGTGGACCGCACGCGAATGCGGCAGCTGGTGCTCAATCTCCTCACCAATGCCGTGAAGTACACGCCGGCGGGCGGGCGCGTGCGGATCACGCTCGCGCAGGAGGCCCACCGCGTGACGCTGGCGGTTTCGGACACCGGCATCGGAATCGCGCCGGGAGATCTCCCGCACATCTTCGACCGTTTTTACCGCGCCGACATCGCCCGGACGCGGACGGGAGAACGAGCCGGGGCGGGATTGGGGCTCGCCATCTGTCGCTGGATCGCCGAGGCGCACGGCGGTACGATCGAAGTGCAGAGCCGGCCGGGGCGGGGCACCACCTTCACCGTCACCCTCCCCCGGGACGCTACCTAGCGCTCACCCCGCTTTCACCCCTTTGTCATTGGCCCCCCACGAGGGGGCAACGCCCCACCGGTACCATCGAGTTGACCCTCTACTCGGAGGTTTCGATGTTCGACCGGTTCGGAGTGGGTTCACCCTCGCCCTTCGGGATTCGCAG
>DATEGY010000161.1:0-6583 GCA_035279865.1 Gemmatimonadales bacterium
GCTCGCCTCCACCCGCATCAGGCGCACCCCGCGGCGTGCGGTGGCGATGATTGCGGCCCAGAATTCCGGGGCCAGGCGGGCCAGCTCCGGCATGATGGGCTTATCCCGCCACTCGTCGGCGCTGAACCCCAGGAGCGCTTCGGCGGCGGGATTGGAGTAGAGGAGCTTGCCGGACGCGTCGACCGTCATCACCCCGGTGCGGAGGTTCCGGAGGACGTCGTCGGCTTCGAGACGGACCTGCTGGAGCTCGCCGGCCAGAGCCTCCCGCTCCGCACCCATCACCTTCACGCGGGAGGCGAAGTATGCCGTGACCGCGGCCACCGCCGCGAAGACGCCGAGCTGGATGAACAGGCCAGGGGCGATAGGGGCCCCGCGGTGGCCGAAGAAGATGTCGGCGAAGTAGACGAGGCCGACCAGGGTGGTGACGAGGGCCGTGGATTGCGGGGGCATCAGCACTGCGATCACAGCGATCAGGGGGACGTAGAGCGTCGCGAAGTCGGAGTCCGCGCCTCCCGTCATGTGGACCACGGTGGTGATCAGCGCCGCGTCGAAGATCGCCTGCAGGTAGAGGAACGTCTCCGAGGGGGGGATGGCCCGGAAATGGCTCCGCCAGTACGACCAGGCGGTGAAGAGGATGGCGGCGATGAGAACGAACGAAACGACCAGCACCTGCAGCGGCTGGGCCACCGCCACCCGGGCGGCGGCCGTCACGTAGATGGCGACCGCCAGGGAGATCCGGCCGGCGTAGACCGCCCGTAGAAGGGTCTGCGGGGACGGGACTGTCGCCTCCGCTCTCTTTACGCCGAACCAGCGCACCTGATCCCTCCGACGGCTTAAGTCATTTTAGCCCAATCTGATAGCACGATAGTATGGGGGTATTTTCGCAGAATGCAATACGGCGGGGGAAGCGAGCCGGGAGTTCCCATGAACGCGGAGCCCGGAAGTGGAAACGCGGAACCCCTCGTCAGGTTCCGCGTTCCGCCTTCCGACTTCCCCGTTTTCCTGCAGTACGGCGTCAGCCCTGAACCGCGTTCACCATGTCGAAAATCGGCAGGTACATGGCGACCACCATGCCGCCGACGATGACGCCGAGGACGACGATCATGATCGGTTCCATCAGGGAGAGCAGTGCCGAGACCGCGGCGTCCACTTCTTCGTCATAGAAGTCCGCGATCTTCGAAAGCATTTCGTCCAGACCGCCGGTTTGCTCGCCGACGGCGATCATCGAGATCACCATGGGCGGGAAGACCTTCGATTTCTGGAGTGGCGCCGAGATAGTTTCGCCGCCTGCGATGGACGCGCGGGATTCCATCACGGCGTTGTGGATGACCATGTTGCCCGCGGTGCGCGCCGTGATCTCGAGGCCGTCCAGAATGGACACGCCCGAGGAGATCAGGGTCCCGAGGGTTCGGGTGAAGCGGGAGACCGCCGACTTGCGGAGCAGATCCCCCAGCACCGGGGCGGAGAGCATCAAGGTGTCGATCTTGAGCTTGCCGTGGGCGCTCTTGTAATACCGGTTGATGCCGAAGACCGCGAATCCTATGACGCCGATGATCGCCCACCAGTAGTGGATCAGGATCTGGCTCATCCCGATCACGATCCGGGTCGGCAGGGGCAGCTGGAGGTTCACGGACGCGAACATGTTCTGGAAGGTCGGAATCACGAAGATCAAGAGCACGGCCACCGCGATGGCGGCGACCGAGAAGATCACGGCGGGATAGATCATCGCGCCTTTGACTTTCCGCACGATGGCGTCGTTCTTTTCCAGGAACTGGGCCAGGCGGAGCAGAATGGTGTCGAGAATACCGCCCGCCTCACCGGCGGCCACCATGTTGACGTAGAGGTCGGTGAAGCCCTTGGGGTGCTTGCGGAGCGCGTCCGCCAGCGTGTGGCCGGACTCGACGTCGTACACCACCTGCCGGGTGATGTCCGCCAGGGACTTGTTCTCGGTCTGCTGGGCCAGGATGTCGAGCGCCTGGACCAGGGGCAGGCCCGAGTTGATCATGGTGGCGAACTGCCGGGTGAAGATCACGACGTCGCGGGTCTTCACTCCCCCGCCAAACTTGAAGCTCACCGACTTCGCCGCCTGGACCACCTGCACCAGGATCATCTTGTTCTTGCGGATGTGGGCGATGACGTCGTCCTTGGTCGGGAGGTCGATCTTGTCCCGGACCAGCTCGCCCTTCAGCGTCCGCGCTGTGTATTCGAAAACCGGCATCTGCCGCCTCCTCTAGTCGTCTACCGCCGCGCCGCGACCTTCGCCCCGCCCGCCTGAGCCCCGACCGGGGGGCCGGGCTCCTTCTCGTCCATCGCGGGTTCGCCGATCTGGCGCAGGAACTCGTTCGGGTTACCGCTCACCCTCAGACACTCGTCCTTGGTCACTTCCCGGGCCATGTACAGCTGGTAGAGCGCGTCGTTCAACGTCTGCATGCCGAATTTCTTCCCCGCCTGCATGGACGACTCGATCTGGTGGACCTTGTCGTCGCGAATCAGCGCCCGGATGGCGGGGGTGCATACCATGATCTCGGCGGCCATGATGCGGCCGCGTCCCTTGGCCCGCTGCAGGAGGGTCTGGGTCAGCACGCCCTCGAGCACGAACGCCAGCTGGGCGCGGATCTGAGACTGCTGGTGCGAGGGGAAGACGTCGATGATACGGTTGATGCTCTCCGCCGCCGAGTTGGTGTGCAGGGTGGCAAAGGCCAGGTGTCCGGTCTCGGCGATCGTCAGCGCCGCCTGGATGGTGTCCAGGTCCCGCATTTCGCCCACCAGCACCACGTCGGGGTCCTGCCGCAGCGCGTACTTCAGCGCGGCCTGGAAGCTGTTGGTATCGGTGCCGACCTCACGCTGATTGACGATGCAGGACTGGTGGCGGTGGATGAACTCGATCGGGTCCTCCACCGTGATGATGTGGCCCTTCATTTCCTTGTTGATCTTGTCGATCATCGCGGCCAGGGTGGTGCTCTTACCGGACCCCGTGGGGCCCGTCACGAGCACGAGCCCACGCGGCTTTTCCGTGAGCTTGGCGATGATGGGCGGCAGCCCCAGATCGTCGAAGGTCTTCACGTTGAACGGGATCTGCCGGATGACGAGCGAGACGCACCCGCGCTGCTTGAAGCAGTTGCCGCGGAAGCGGGCCAGGTTCTGGATCCCGAACGAGAAGTCCAGCTCGTTCTCCGTCTCGAACCGCTTCTTTTGATTCTCCGTGAGCACGGAATACGCGAGCGACAGCGTGTCCTTGGGCGTCAGGACCTCGGTGCCGGACGCGCTGACGATGTCGCCGTCGACCCGGATTTTGGGGCATTCCCCGGCCACGATGTGGAGGTCGGAGGCGTCCTTCTCGATCATCTCCTCCAGTAGTGCGCGCAGATTCACCGGCATGTGGCAGTCTCCTTCATGCGGCCGCCGTTTCCTTCACGATTTCCTCGAGCGTGGTGATGCCCTTCTTGACCTTCACCATGCCGTCCATCCGGAGGGTGAGCATGCCCTCGCTCACGGCGATTTCGCGCAATTCCTCGGTGGAGGCGCCCTTCAGGATGCCCCGGCGCAACGGGGACGACAACGCCATCACTTCGTACAGGCCCTGCCGTCCCTTGTAGCCCGTGCCGTTGCACGTGTCGCACCCGGCGCCCTTGAAGAACGGGCCCTGGTCGCGGGTGATCCCGAACGCGTGCATCTCCTCGTCGGTGTAGTTGTGCTCCTGCTTGCAATCCTTGCAGATCCGCCGCACCAGCCGCTGGGCCACGATCAGATTGACCGCGCTCGCGACGTTGAAGGGCTCGATGCCCATGTCCACCATGCGGGTGATGGTGGACGGCGCGTCGTTGGTGTGCAGGGTGGACAACACCAGGTGGCCGGTGAGCGCGGCTTTGATGCCGATGGACCCCGTTTCGAGATCCCGGATCTCGCCGACCATGATGATGTTCGGGTCCTGCCGCAGGAACGCCTTCAGCGCCGCGGCGAACGTCATCCCCACTTCGTTCCGCACCAGGACCTGGTTGATCCCCATCAGGTTGTACTCGACGGGATCTTCCGCGGTCATGATGTTCACGTCGATCGTATTGATCTTGGACAACGCCGAGTACAGGGTCGTCGTCTTGCCCGACCCCGTGGGCCCCGTCACCAGCACCATGCCGTAGGGGTTCAAGATCGCTTTCATGAGGTCGGCTTCGGCCTTGGGCTCGAAGCCGAACTTGGCGAGATCGAGCGTCAGGTTCCCCTTGTCGAGAATCCGGAGCACGATCTTTTCGCCGAACAGCACCGGCAGGGTCGAGACCCGGTAGTCGATCACCCGGGCACCCATCTTGAGCTTGATGCGCCCGTCCTGGGGTACCCGCCGCTCCGCGATGTTCAACGCGGCCATGATCTTCACGCGGGAGATCAGCGCGGCCCGCCATTTGATGGGCGGCTTCATGACCTCCTGCAGGGCGCCGTCCACGCGGTACCGCACCCGCAGCTCATGCTCGAAGCACTCGATGTGAATGTCGGAGGCCCCGCGCGTCACGGCGTCCGCCAGGATGCCGTTGATGAGCTTCACCACCGGCGCGTCGTCGGCGAGGTCCTCTTTCTTGACGTCCTCGTCCGACTGCTCCTCCACCACTTCGAGGTCCTCTTCCGCCTCGACGCTCTTGAGGAGGTTCTGCAGCTGGGCGTCCGACTGCTGGTAGTACTTGTCGATGGCGTTCCGGAGCGTGTACTCGCCCGCGATGACCGGGAAGATGTCGCAGCGGGTGATGAACTTGATGTCCTCGATCGCGGTGACGTTGTTCGGGTCACCGATGGCGATCGTCAGGGTCCGCCCTTCCCGCTTCAGCGGCAGGACGGTGTGCTTGGCCGCGATGTCCCCGGGGATGAGCTTCAGGATCTTGGGATCCACCTCAAACCGGGAGAGGTCCACCGCCGGCATCCGGTACTGGCGTGCCAGCATCTTGGTGATCTCGGTTTCCTCGACGAAACCGAGCTTCACCAGGGTGTAGCCCAGGCGCATCCCGCTGGCCCGCTGCTCGGCCAGGGCCTTCTTGAGCTGATCGGGGGAGATCAGCCCCTCCCGAAGGAGGATGTCCCCCAGTTTTTCGGTGGTTGCCGCCGGGACAGCCGTATGCAACTCGTTGTGATTGAAGCAACTAACATAGTTTGGGGGGTGGGTGTGTCAAGGCGCCGAAGGCACCTCCCCTGAGAACGTGATCGCGTTCCGCAAGCCCTCCAACAGCTTGGGCCCCACTCCGGGCACCGAGTCGAGCGCCGCCAACGAGTGAAACGGTCCATGCTCGGTCCGCCACTGAACGATGCGCTGCGCGAGTGCCGGCCCCACACGCGGCAGGCGGGTCAGCTCCAACGAGGTGGCCTGATTGACGTCGATCCGCTCACCGGGTTGCAGCGGGCGGGAGAGCCGGAGGGCCTGATGCGCGACCTCCCGCGGAGACGCGGGAGGAGAATCGCTGGCCGGAACGAAGGACACGTCTCCGGGGGCCCGGGCCGTCAGGCCGTTCGGGGCCGGGCGCGGCGCCAGCGCGAAGCGCGTACCAGCGCCGCCGAGGAGGAGGAGTCCGAGGAGATAGGCGGCGCGTTTGTCGTCCATGCGCGCGAATCTACGGCGGGCGTACTCAGGTGCGTCACCGGAAAACCGCAGGCCCAACCGAAACAACGCAGTCTGGCAGAAGGCAGTCCGTTCCGTGACGAACGGACCTCCTCAGGCAACGGCGCGGACTGCTATCCGCCGTCTGCGTCCCTCATCGCACCAGCGCCACCGCGACATCCCCCACCATCTGGAGCGATTCAGCGGAGACCTTGTCGATCGTGTCCTCGACGGTGTGCCAGAAGGCGTGATAGCCGTCGAAGTCCACTACGTCGATGGTGTGGATGCCTGCGTGCTGCAGCATGGTGTGATCGTCGATCAGGGACGGTCCCGGCTGCTTGAGGAAGGTCTTGCCGTACCCCAGCGAGTCGGCCACGCGCCAGACCCGGTCGACGACTTCGGGGGCGAAGGCCTGGGAATATTGCTCCACCGGAATGGCGAGGTTCTTGGCGCCGATCATGTCGAAGAGCACCGCCATCATCGGCGTGTACTTGGGATCGGGCAGGTGCTTGGCGAAGTACCGGGATCCCATCAGCACGTCGGAGAAGGACGAGTCGAGCGTGGACGTGTCGAAGTTGCCGTAGTCTTCTCCGTCGACGAACAGGAGATCCACGCCCACGGCGGGGGGCCGCTCCTTCAAGGCGTCGGCGATTCCCAGGAGCACCGCGACGCCTGAGGCGCCGTCGTTGGCTCCCGGCACCGGCTTGCGCTGGTTCCCCAAATTGGCGTCCTGGTCGGCGATGGGCCGGGTGTCCCAGTGCGCGAGGTAGAGCACCCGGTCTGCCGCGCGCGGGCGGAAGCGGGCCAGGTAGTTCTTCAGCCGGAGGTGCTCGCCTTTCTTGTTGGTCACCGTGAACGACTGAACGATCACGGTGTCGGCGGTCTTCCGGAGCTGGGCCTCGATCCAGTCTCCGCAACTGTCATGGCCCGCCGTGTTGGGAATGCGCGGCCCGAACTTCATCTGCGCCTCGAGGTAGGTGAAGGCGCGCGCGCCGTCGAACTCCCGGGGAC
>DATEGY010000162.1:0-5506 GCA_035279865.1 Gemmatimonadales bacterium
CGCTCACATCCGGGACGCGTGAGCGTCCCTGGATGGGCTGCGTATGTGTGCTACCGACTACCAGCGGTAATGCGCGAAGGCCCGATTGGCCTCGGCCATCTTGTGCGTGTCTTCCTTCTTCTTGATCGTCTCGCCCTCACCCTTCGAGGCGAGAATCATCTCCGCGGCCAGCCGCTCCGACATGTCCTTCTCGCGGCGCGACCGGCTGTAGGTGATGAGCCAGCGCATGGCCAGGGCGGTCCGCCGCTCGGGCCGCACTTCCACCGGCACCTGATACGTCGCGCCGCCGACCCGGCGGGACTTCACCTCGAGCGCCGGCTTGGCGTTGGACAGCGCCTGCTTGAACACGTTCACGCCGGGCTGCCCGGTGCGCTGCTCGATCAGGTCCATCGCGTTGTAGAACACCCGCTCGGCAATCGACTTCTTGCCTTCGCCCATCAGGTTGTTCAGGAACTTGGACACCGTCTGCGAGTCGTACCGCGGATCGGGCGGCACGGGGCGGCGGACGGCTTTCTTCCGGCGGCTCACTTGCCACCTTCCTTCGGACGCTTGGCACCGTACTTGGAGCGCGACTGCTTCCGGTCGGTCACCCCCGCCGAGTCCAGCGTGCCGCGGATGATGTGATACCGGACGCCCGGCAGATCCTTCACGCGGCCGCCGCGGATCATCACGATGGAGTGTTCCTGTAAATTGTGCCCCTCACCCGGGATGTACGCCGTCACTTCGAACCCGTTCGTCAGACGGACACGCGCCACCTTCCGCAGAGCCGAGTTCGGCTTCTTGGGGGTGGTGGTGTAGACGCGGGTGCAGACACCACGCTTCTGCGGGTTCCCGCGCAGTGCGGGCGCCTTTTCCTTCCCTTCCACGGTCTTGCGGCCGTGGCGGACCAGCTGATTGATCGTCGGCATACGTTCTGGATCGGGCTCCAAAAAAGTCGGGAAATAGACTTGAAAGCTAAGGGGGGACTTGGACTTGGGTCAACCCCGACCCCGTCGCCGAGGCACTCGGACGGGTTGCTCAGTTTGTCCTTTGGGGGGTAGGATTTCGACGTGAGACTTCCTGCCCTGCTCCTTGTCGCGATCTCGTCGGCCGCTCCGGCCGCGGCTCAGCGGCTATCGCCCCCGACCCCCCGCTTCACCGCCTCGTTCGCCCAAGCACGCGATTCCACGCCGGGCCGGCTCAATCCGGGGGATCATGCCTGGGACGGCGCGAAGCTCGGGGCCGGGATCCTCGGCCTCGGTGGCCTCGGCGTGGGATACGACTGGTGCGCCCAGGGGGACAACGGTCACCCCACCACGTTCAGCTACTGCGCCCCCCGCGCCCTGATCGGCGGGCTCATCGGGGCAACCCTCGGCGCGGTCATCGGAGGCTTCATCGGAAGCACGGTCTCCAGATAGCCGCCGTGTAGAAGTAAGAACGGGGCGCCCTTTCGGACGCCCCGTTTCGCTTTCCGCCCCACCCCGGTTACTCGACTTCCGCTTCCTCCGGGAAGGGACTCGGCACCGTCCCCGGCGCCATTTCCTGCGGCGGCGTAGGCGGCTCGAAGCCCTCGGGCGGCTCGATCTCCACTTCCTGGTACCGGTAGATGCCGGACCCGGCCGGGATCAGGTGCCCGATGATGATGTTCTCCTTCAACCCGAGCAGATCGTCCTTCGCGCCGCGAATGGCCGCGTCGGTGAGCACCCGGGTGGTCTCCTGGAACGACGCCGCCGAAATGAACGACTGCGTCGTCAGCGATGCCTTCGTGATGCCGAGGAGCAGCGGCTCGGCCGTCGCCGGCGTGCCGCCCTTCTTCGTCACCCGCTCGTTCTGATCCTTGAAGACCAGCTTGTCCACGTTCTCCCCTTCCAGGAATTCCGTGTCGCCGGGCTCCAGCGTCTTCACCTTCTGCAGCATCTGGCGCACGATCACGCCGATGTGCTTGTCGTTGATCTTCACCCCCTGGAGCCGGTAGACCTCCTGGACCTCGTTCAGGAGATACTCCTGCACCGCCCGCGGCCCCTTGATCCGCAGAATGTCGTGCGGATTCACCGGACCCTCGGTGAGCCGGTCGCCGGCGCGCACGCGGTCACCCTCGTGCACACGCAAGTGCTTCCCGGCGGGCACCTCGTACAGCTGCGGCTCGCCCTCCTCGGCGTGAATGAAGATCTCGCGCTTGCCGCGCTTGATCCCGCCGAAGCGGACGGTGCCGTCGACTTCGGAGATCGTGGCCGGATCCTTGGGCCGCCGCGCTTCGAACAGCTCGGCCACCCGCGGCAGGCCGCCGGTGATGTCGCGCGTCTTGTACGCCTCGCGGGACACCTTGGCCAGCGTCTGGCCGGCGTACACCTCGGTGCCGTCCTCGATGGTCAGCTGCGCGCCTTCCGGAATGACGAAGTCGCGGAGCCGCTTCTCCTTGTCGCCCTTCCCCTTCTGCACCACCTCGATGTGCGGGTGGAGCTTCTTCTCGCGGTCTTCGATGATGACCCGCTGGCGCCGGCCGGTGATTTCGTCCAGCTCCTCGCGGACCGTCTCGTCTTCGACGATGTCCACGAACCGCACGATGCCCGCCACATCCGTCATGATCGGGTTCGTGTACGGATCCCACGTGAACAGCACGCCGTCCTTCGCGACCTTCGCGCCGTCCTCGGCCACCAGCGTGGCGCCCAGGGGCACGTGGAACCGCGAGTGCACGGACAGCTTCTGATCGGCGTGGGCGGCGGCCTTGAGGACCAGCTCGCCCTCGTAGCTCGTCACCACCTTGAGGTTCTCCGGCGTCACGACGAACGCCAGGCGGTCGCCGTATTCGATCACGCCTTCGACCTTGGTCTTCCGCACCGTCTGCTCCGCGATCCGCGCCGCGGTGCCGCCGATGTGGAAGGTCCGCAAGGTCAGCTGCGTGCCCGGCTCGCCGATGGACTGCGCCGCCAGGATGCCGACCGCCTCGCCCAGGTCCACCATGTCCATGGTGGCCAGGTTCCGGCCGTAGCACATCCGGCAGACGCCCCGGCGGGCTTCGCAGGTGAGCACCGAGCGGATCTTGACCTGCTCGATCCCGGCGTCCTCGATGGCTTCCGAGATCTCCTCCGTGATCAGCCCGCCCGCGGCCACCAGGAGCTTCTGGTCGCCGTGCTCGTCCAGCTCATGCGGATCGAAGACGTCGTCGGCCGGCACGGAGCCCACGATGCGCTCGCGGAGCGGCTCGATGATGTCTTCGCCCTCTTTCAACGCGGTCATCTCGAGGCCGAGGATGGTGCCGCAATCCTCTTCAGTGATCGTGACGTCCTGCGCCACGTCCACCAGCCGCCGGGTCAGGTACCCGGCGTCGGCCGTCTTCAGCGCCGTATCCGCCAGGCCTTTGCGGGCGCCGTGGGTCGAGATGAAGTACTCGAGCACTGACAGCCCCTCACGGAAGTTCGACTTGATGGGGCTCTCGATGATTTCCCCGATGCCGCCGGTGAGCTTCTTCTGCGGCTTGGCCATCAGGCCGCGCATGCCCGCCAGCTGCCGGATCTGGTCGCGTGAACCACGGCTTCCGGAGTCGAACATCATGAACACCGGGTTGAAGCCGCCCTTCGACTTCCGCATCGTCGCGACCATGGCCTCGGCGATGTCGTTGTTCGCGTGGGTCCAGGCGTCGATGACCTTGTTGTACCGCTCGCCGAACGTGATCTGTCCGGTGGCGTAGGCGCGCTGGAACCGCTCCACCCGCGCTTCCGCGTCGTGGAGCAGCGGGAGCTTCTCGCCCGGGATTTCCAAATCCGCGATCCCGATCGAAACGCCGCCCTGGGTGGCGTACCGGAAGCCGAACTCCTTGAGCGAGTCCAGGAACTGCACCGTCGGGGCGAGCCCCGCGCGGCGATAGCTCTCGAACACCAGCTCGGAGAGGTCTTTCTTCCGCATCACCTTGTTCTGATACCCGAGCGTCGCGATCAGCGCCGACGGGAGAATGCTGTTGAAGATGACCCGGCCCGCCGTGGTCGCGACCCACTTGCCGTCGACGTGGAAATGCACCGGCGAGTGGAAGTTCAGCCGCTTGGTGGCGAGTCCCATCTCGAGCTCGGCGGCGTTCCCGATGTGCGGTGCCGTCGCGCGCGCCTGCTCGAAGTCCACCGGTTCCTTGGTGAGGAAGTAGCAGCCCAGCACCATGTCCTGGCTGGGCTCCGCCACCGGCCGGCCGTCGGACGGCTTGAGCACGTTGTTGGACGAAATCATCAACAGCCGCGCCTCGAGCTGGCTCTCGAACGAGAGCGGCACGTGCACGGCCATCTGGTCGCCGTCGAAGTCCGCGTTGAACGCCGCGCAGACCAGCGGGTGAATCCGGATCGCCTTCCCTTCCACCAGCACCGGCTCGAACGCCTGGATGCCGAGACGGTGGAGGGTGGGGGCGCGGTTCAGGAGCACCGGGTGGTCCTGGATGATCTCTTCCAGGATCTCGTAGACCTCGGGGCTCTCCTTCTCCACGATCTTCTTGGCCCGCTTGACGGTCTCCGCGATGCCCTTCTCCACCAGCTTGTGGATGATGAACGGCTTGAAGAGCTCCACCGCCATCGCCTTGGGCAGACCGCACTGGTGCAGGCGGAGCTCCGGACCCACGACGATCACCGAACGGCCCGAGTAGTCCACGCGCTTGCCGAGCAGGTTCTGCCGGAAGCGGCCCTGCTTGCCCTTCAGCATGTCGGAGAGCGACTTGAGCGGACGCTTGCCGCGGCCGCGAATCGCCTTGGAGCGGCGGCCGTTGTCGAACAGCGCGTCCACCGCCTCCTGGAGCATCCGCTTTTCATTCCGGAGAATGACCTCGGGCGCCCGGTGCAGGATCAGCTTCTGCAGCCGGTTGTTCCGGTTGATCACGCGCCGGTAGAGGTCGTTCAGGTCGGACGTGGCGAAGCGCCCGCCGTCCAGCGGCACGAGGGGCCGCAGGTCGGGCGGGAGCACCGGGATCACGTCCAGGATCATCCAGCCCGGGTTGTTGCGCAGTTCGCCCGCGTTGCCGGAGTTCCGGACCGCGTCCACGATTTTGAGCCGCTTGAGCATCTGCTTCTTGCGATGCTGGCTGGTCTCGTTGGCCACCGACTCCCGGAGCTCGTCCGAGAGCTTGTCCACGTTGATCCGCTCGAGCAGCGACCGCACCGCGGGCGCGCCGATGTCGGCGCGGAACGCGGCATCCCCCTCACCCTTGGCCTTGGCCCGGAGCTCGAGGAAGCGGTCCTCGTCCAGGAGCTCGCGCTCCTGCACTTCCTGCTCGCCCGGGTCGATCACCACGTAGTTCGTGTAGTAGATCACCCGCTCGAGGTCACGCAGGGTCATGTCGAGGAGGTTGCCCATCGGCGACGGCAGCGTCTTGAAGAACCAGATGTGCGCCACCGGCACGGACAGCTCGATGTGCCCCATGCGCTCGCGCCGGACCTTGGACAGCGTCACTTCCACGCCGCAGCGGTCGCAGATCACGCCGCGATAGCGGATCCGCTTGTACTTGCCGCAGTGGCACTCCCAGTCCTTCACCGGACCGAAAATGCGCTCGCAGAAG
>DATEGY010000163.1:0-6048 GCA_035279865.1 Gemmatimonadales bacterium
AAAATCCGTACCTCGCGGGGATCGTGGCGGCACGGGCACCGGGAGGACAGGGTGGTCCGGGAGGTAAGGGCGGCGTGGGCGGGAGAGGGGGAGCAGGCGGCAAGGGTGTGACCGACGCGCGCGGGAACAAGTGCTCCGACGGCCCCGCCGGGAACGCGGGCGCCGACGGACAACCGGGACGCGACGGGCAGGACGGCGGTTGGGGTCCTCAACCGCAGATCATCACCGTGCCCCTGAAGGATCTCTTCGGACCCGGCGCTCCGCCTGAGGTCGTGTCGCTGATGTCGAACCGCCGTTAGCTAAGGCACTAGAGTACAGGCCAAAAGCGTGCCGCGAGTCGTACGGTGCGCTCGTCCGCCCGGACGAGCGCACCGTTGATTTCGCGGATCGGAATGACGCCGCGCACCGCGTTCGCCGCAAAGCAGCCGCGGAGCGCGAGAAGATCCACCGGGCACGTTCCCTCGCTGAGCGCCCCCATCTCCGCAAAGCGGGCCCGCGCCACCCCGGGCAGGACGCCCAGGGCGAGTGCCGGCGTATGAAGCCCCCGCGCATCCCACCAGAACAGACTCCACGTCGTCCCCTCGGCAGGCTCTCCTCCATCGCTCAGCAGAAGTGCATCGTCAGCCCCGGAGGCCTGGGCTTCCCGGCCCGCCCTGGTAAACTGCTCCCGGTCGGTGGTCTTGTGGGGATAAGGCCGGAACCCCGGGAGGGTGCGCACACTGATGGGCCGCGGACTGTCGTGGGAGCGGGACGTCACCTGCATCCCTGCGCTCCCCGCCTCGACGCGCACGACGCCCTCCTGCACGCTGTCGGCTTCGCGCGCGGCGTCTTCAAGCGAGAGACTCTGGGGAAGCCCCAGGGCACTCAGCGAGGCCGCGAACCGGGCCGCGTGATGATGAAAGAGCGGAATCCGCCCGCGACGCACCCGCATCGTCTCGATCAGGACGCTCATCCTTCGCGCCCGAACGCCGCGCGCACTGCGGCAGCCTTACGCAGCGATTCCTTCCACTCCCGCTCGGGGATCGAATCCGCCACGATGCCGGCTCCCGCCTGGACCACCACCTGGCCATGGGACACCACCGCGGACCGGATCACGATGTTGAGCTGGAGGTCATGGCCCCCGATCCAACCCAGCGCGCCGGTATAGGCTCCCCGGGCGACAGGCTCCAGCTCACCGATGATTTCCATCGCCCGGATCTTCGGACAGCCGGTGATCGTGCCGCCCGGAAAAAGGCTCGCCACCACGGCCCGCTGATCCACGCCGGAACGCTCCACGCCACGGACCTCGGACACGAGATGAAAGACGTGGGAGTACTCCTCCACCACCTCGCGTTCCGCGACTGCAACGGTCCCGTACCTCGCCAGCCTGCCGATGTCGTTCCGGGCCAGGTCCACCAGCATCAGATGCTCCGCCCGTTCCTTTTCGTCGAGCTGGAGCTCTTCACGCATCGCGCGGTCCGCCTCCGCGTTTCCGGTCTTTCTCCTCGTGCCCGCGATCGGCCGGGTCCGCAGGCGGCCCGCGGCCGAGCGTTCGACGAGGAGCTCGGGGGAGCCGCAGACCAGCTGCCAGTCGCCGAAGTCGGCATAGCCCATCCAGGGCGATGGATTGATCGCCCGGAGGCGGAGATACGCCTCCCAGGGGTCGGTGGTCAGGGGCCAGCGCTCCGCCACCGAGAGGTTGGCTTGATAGATATCGCCGGCCGCGATGTGCTCCTGGGCGCAGCGGACGGTGCTCTCGAACCCCGGCTGCGTAAACGACCGCCACGGAGTGCCGGAGGCCGGATTCAGGCCGGACCCGGTCTCGAGCGAATCCTGCCAGCCAATCAGCCTGGCGGCGTCCGGTCCGTAAACCATGACCGCTCGCCCGGTCTGGTCCGTGATCAGGAGATTCTCTGGTTCGAACAGATCCACGAGGGGCTGCGGAACCGATGGAGCCCGGCGCGGCACGCCGGGCGGGAGCCCGAACTCGTATGCCACCGTGCCGTACAGGGGTACGTCGCCGGGGGGGACGAGCACCGCGGGGTCAGCGGGTTCCTCCCAGGTGAG
Source organism: Gemmatimonadales bacterium (assembly GCA_035279865.1). Taxonomy (GTDB): domain Bacteria; phylum Gemmatimonadota; class Gemmatimonadetes; order Gemmatimonadales; family GWC2-71-9; genus 40CM-2-70-7. The sequence goes on from DATEGY010000163.1 coordinate 2,047, forward strand.
CCGGCGGCGGCTCCGGGCCCCCCAGGCGAGGTGCCTGGCGCCCCCGCTCCCGCCCTCGAGCAGGACGAAGGGTCGCGGGAGACCGTTCACCCGGCTTGCAGCCAGTCCCGGTAGGCGCCCTTCAACAGTTGCTGGAAATGGTGCACGCCCGACTCGAAGGTGACGGAAAAGCGGCCCCGGTCGTAGGCGCGGGACGACAGGCCGTCCTGCACGCGCTCGCAGATCTCGATGTCTTCCTGCTGCACTTTGTCCGAATAGTCGTGGTCGGCGGCGATGAGGTTCCTCGCCTCTCGTCCCTCGACGTTCGTGTAGTAGTACCGGAATTCCACTCGACACCGGTCCGGGGCGACGGGGATCACCACGTTGGTCTGGAGGCGCCCCGGCAGGATGTTGAGCATGAAGTTCGGGAAGACGCAGTAGTACAGGGCCTCGCCCTTGGTCACTCCGTAGACGTTGTCGTTCCCCGACAGCGGGCCCACCTGGAGGGAGTACCAGTCGTACGTTTCGGTCACGTAGCTCTGATAGTCGTAGAGCTTCACCAGCTCCGGATGCACGTACGGAACGTGGTAGCCCTCGAGGAAGTTGTCGACGTACACTTTCCAGTTGCACCGCACCTCGTAGTCGGCTCGGTGGCCGAATTTCAGCGCGCCCAAGTCGGTGGGCAGAATCCGCTCCTTCGCCCCCCGGAAGAAGTCGGCGACCGGGCGCGGGTGCTCGGCCAGATTGACGAAGATCAACCCTTCCCAGGTATCGAGCCGCACCGGAATGAGCCCGTAGTCCTTCTTGTCGAAGAGCTCCACCCGGTTGAAGTGCGGCACGCCCCGAAGCATCCCGTCCAGCTGATAGGTCCAGCCGTGATAGCCGCACTGGAGCATCTCGCAGTTCCCGTCCTTCAGGGCGAGTGGCCCGCCGCGGTGACGGCACACGTTGAAGAAGCCGCGGAGGTCGCCGTCCGTGCCGCGCACCACGATGACCGGGTTACCGGCGACGGTGGAGATCAGGTGGTCGCCGGTGTTCGGGACCTGACTGGTGTGGCCCACGTGCTGCCAGGTGGCGCCGAGTACCGCTTCGCGGTCGAGCGCATGGAACCTCGGGTCCACGTACCACGCGGAGGGAATGGTCTCGGACCGCTCGAGCGGCTTGCTCTCGAGGTCGCCGTTCAAGTCCGAGAAGAGGGCGCGGTCGAGGCGCGGAATCACAGATTGACGTTCCGCAGAGCCGCTTCGGCGTAGCGCGCTCCGGACACGCGTGCCGCCGGCGCCGCCTGGATGATCTGGTCGAGCTCCTGCCGGGAGAGGCGAACGTTCATCGCGCCCGCGTTTTCCTCGAGATACGTGCGGCGCTTGGTGCCGGGAATCGGCACGATGGTGTCGCCCTGCGCGAGCACCCATGCGAGTGCCAGCTGGGCCGGTGTGCACCCTTTCGCCGTCGCGATCGCTTCGACGCGGCGCACCAGCTCGAGGTTCTTCTCGAAGTTCTCTCCCTGGAAGCGCGGGTGCCGGCGGCGGTAGTCGTCTTCCGGCAGGTCTTCAAACTTCGTGAATCGCCCGGTCAAGAATCCCCGGCCCAGGGGGCTGTACGCCACAAACCCGACGCCCAGCTCCCGGCAGGTAGCGAGCAGCCCGTCCTCCGGGTCACGGGACCAGAGCGAATACTCGGTCTGCAGCGCCGCGATGGGGTGCACCCGGCAGGCCCGGCGCACCGTGGCCGGCGCCGCCTCGGAGAGCCCCAGGTAGCGGACCTTCCCCGCCCGCACGAGGTCCGCCATGGCACCGACGGTGTCTTCGATGGGCGTATTCCGGTCGACGCGGTGCTGGTAGTAGAGGTCGATGTGGTCGACGCCGAGCCGCCGAAGGGATGCGTCACAGGCGGCGCGCACGTACTCGGGCGTTCCGTTGACGCCGATCCAACCACCCTTGGCGTCACGCACGTTGCCGAACTTCGTGGCCAGCACCACCCGGCTCCGCCGCCCCTTCAAGGCTCGGCCGACCAGCTCCTCATTGGTGTGGGGGCCGTAGACGTCCGCGGTGTCGAGGAAGTCGATCCCCAGCTCGAGCGCCCGGTCCATCGTCGCGAGGGATTCCGCGTCGTCCCGGCCGGAGTAGAAGTCCGACATCCCCATGCATCCCAGCCCCTGCGCCGAGACGGTGAGGCCACTGGTGCCAAGCTTCCGTCGTTCCATACGTGAGTATATTCCGTCCGTCCCGCCGTCACAACACAACCCCTGAGGAATCCATGCGGATCGCCCGCTTTCTCGTGAGCGCCTCCCTCCTGGCGGCTCCCGCCCTGTCGGCGCAGTCGAACGCGGAGCTGATGGCGAACGACCATTACACGCGCTCTCACGACTACGACCTGATTAACCAGCGCATCACGGTGTCGGGCTTCAACTGGGACTCGACGTCGTTCAACGGCTCCGTCGTCACCACGCTCGTCGCGCTCCGGCCCGCCTTCGATTCGCTCATCCTGGACGAAGGGGCCCTCCTGGAAAACACGAGCGTCGTGGACCGCGCGGGACACGCCCTGAAGACGAGCCGGCACGGAGACTCGCTGGTGGTGTTCCCGCCGAAGGCGGCGGGATTCGGCGATACCCTGGTGTTCACCGTGACGTACCGCGGCAAGATCAAGAACGGCTCGGGACTGACCTTCATCACGACGGACGGTATGCCGCACCGGCCGCGTCAGATCTGGAGTCAGGGGGAGGACCATGACAACCACTACTGGTTCCCCACCTACGATTTCCCGAACGACAAGATGACCTGGGAGCTCGTCGCCACGGTCGATCGGAATGACATGGCGGTGTCGAATGGGCGGCTGGTGTCGGATGTGAAACAAGGCTCAACCCACACGTTGACCTGGAACCAGGACCGCCCCTCGGCCACGTATCTGGTCTCGCTGGTCGTGGCTCCGCTCGCGAAGATCCACGACTCGTGGGAAGGCATCCCGGTCGACTATTACACCTACCACGCGGACAGTGCGAACGCCTGGCGGCTCTTCCATGAGACGCCGGACATGATCGGCGTCTACTCCCAGCTGACGGGTGTGAAGTACCCGTGGGCCAAGTACGCGCAGACCACGGTGGCGGATTTCTTCGGCGGCATGGAGAACGTCAGCGCCACGACGCTGGTGGACTGGCTTCCCGACGCCCGGGCGTACGCGGACCGCCCCTGGTACTCCTACATCCTGATCCCCCACGAGCTCGCGCATCAGTGGTTCGGCGACTATGTGACGACGAACAACTGGGCCAACATGTGGCTCAACGAGGGCTTCGCGGAGTTCATGCCCGGTCAGTACTGGGGCACCCGCGTGGGCGCGCACGCCGAGCAGGATTACTACCTCGACGAGTACCGGCAGTACCTCGGCATCGAGAGCGACCGCTCCATGCCGCTCGCGTCGTCGGGATCGAACAACATCTATCCCAAGGGTGCACTGGTGCTGGAGATGCTGAAGCACTACCTGGGAGAACGGCGGTTCTGGGCTTCGATTCACACGTATCTCGCCACCCACGCGCTGAGCGGCGCCACCTCCGACGACCTCCGGCAGGCCGTGCTCGCCACCACCGGGGAAAACCTCGACTGGTTCTGGAGCGAGTGGGTCTATCAGGCGGGATATCCGCAGCTCACCGTCACCGCGACCTCCGACACCGCCGGGGGGAGCCACACCCTCACGCTCGACATCAAGCAGACCCAGCAGGACTCTCTGAAGGCCGACAGTACCGGGCTCAAGTACACGGTCCCGCAGGCGTTCCGGATGCCCGTCACCATCCGCGTGGGCACGGCGACCGGCGATGTGGTCCAGCGGGTCTGGCTCGAGGCGCGCGAGCAGAAGGTGTCGATTCCCCTCACGAGCGCCCCGACTATGGTGATCTTCGACGACGGGAACGCCGTGCTGAAGCGCCTCGCGTTCGACGAGCCCACCGCATGGCTCGCGAACCAGCTGGCCCAGGATGCCGACTTGTGGAATCGCGCCTGGGTCATCGAGGCACTGGGCCGCCGCCCCGCCGAC
>DATEGY010000164.1:0-7888 GCA_035279865.1 Gemmatimonadales bacterium
CGGAGTGCCACCCCGGTTCCCGCGACCATGACGAGCGCCAGGGCGGTCGCCAGGGCCGTGGGGAGGGCGGGAGACTGATGGCGGCGGGCGGCGGCCACGATCACGCCCGCGATGAAGAACCCCAGGACGGCGCCTGCGGAATTGGAAATCACGTCTCCCAGCGACGTATCCCGTCCGGGTACGAAAGTCTGGGTCAGCTCGATGCAGGTGGAGAGGAACAGGCCGGACCAGAGGGCCGTGCGCCAGCGGGCTCCCGCCAGGCCGATCGCGCATCCGAACGGCAGGAACAGGATGACGTTCAGGATGAAATCGGCCCGGCCCCGGTCGCCGCAGGCGATGCACCACCAGGGCGGCACCCGCTCCACCACATCCGCGGGTTGCAGGGTGGCATACAGGATGGCGCCGACCGTCAATCCCAGCGCGAAGCGCAATGGGCGGGGGAGTGCGGCAATCCTCCGCAATGACACGCGGGACTCCTTCTGGTAGTGGGTGCGTCGACCCCTTAACTTATCACCGCTTCTGGGGCCGGCCTCCTTATATAGAAGCGGGGATGATGAACGCACGAGCGGTGGCGGTAGGAATCGCGCTGGCCCTGGGGCTGCCCGCACTGGCGGCCACGTCCGCCGCGCAGAGCATCACCGCAGGCGAGCTCTCCGGAACGGTGTCGGACAGCCTCGGCCAGCCGCTGGACGGAGCCGACGTCATCGTCAGCGACCGTGCCTCCGGGGTGCAGCGGGTCGCCCTGGTCGCGCGGGGTGGCCGGTTCCGCTTCAGCCTCCTCCCCGCCGGCGAATACGAAGTCTTTGCCGAGGCCCTGGGGTCCCGGCCCCGGCGAATGCTGGGCGTCCCGGTCCGCCCCGGCGTGGTGCTGGACGTGACGCTCCTGCTCGCCCCGGCGCCCCCGCCCGTGAAATCCGTCGACACCAGCTATTTCGGCGCCGGCGTGTACCAGGGGATTTCCACGGCGAGCGGACGGTGGCTGGCGCCCTTCACCGTGTCGGACCTGCCGGAGAACGATCGCACGCTGCCCGGCGTGGCCGCTCTGTCGACCAATCGTGAAGCGACCCTGGCCGGTGAAGGACTCCCGGCCTCCTTCTCGGGACTCGAGATCGACGGCCTGCCGGTGGCGCCCATTCGCCATCAGGGATTTCCGGCCGATCCGGGGAGCGCGTTCCCGCGCGGCGCGTTCGTCGACGTGCAGCAGGTGGATGGCGGTCCTGATGTCGAGTGGACGGGGTTCGCCGGCGGAGCGCTCTCCGGGTTCAGCCGGCAGGGAACCGCGACGCCCCAGGTCCGGAGTTTCGTCGACTACACCGGCAGCGCGCTCTCCTCGTCCAAGTTCTTCGCGACCGACGGCATCTCGAACAGCAGCATTCGCGGTGGCATGTACATCACCGGCCCGATTATACCGGATACGGCGCATTTTCTGCTCGGCGTCGAGGCCCAGCGGATTCAGGCGCCGCTCCCGGCGGCGTGGTCGAACGACAGCCTCGTGAACATCGCGCGCGACTCGTTCGCCACCGACCTTTCCCCCTATGCCAGGACCCGCCTGGCGACGACGCAGCGTGTCTCGCTCTTCGGCCGGTTCGATTGGCAGCTGACGGACGACAACGCGCTCGGGGTCAGCGCCTACTACGGCAACGACAAGCTGACCAACGCCGATCTGGGCGCGGGGGCGATTCCCAGCATCGGATCGAATCTCCGGCAATCGAGTTTTGCGGCGAGCGTCGTGCTCGCGTCCACCATCAGCCCCGCGTGGTCTTCCGAGCTTCGGGCCGGCGTTCAAGTCAACAGCCGCACGGACACCTCCACGGGACCCATCGGGACCTGGGTGCCGGGAACGGGGGCGGCATTCGGCACGGCACCGGGGCTGATCGGCCAATTCCAGCGCACCGCCATTCTGGTCCGGGAGTCGCTCCAGTGGCGGACGGGGCCGCACCGGCTGAAGCTCGGCGCCGAGGTGACGGCGCCGTCGTATCAGGTCACGTCGGCGTACGGCCAGGGCGGCGCATTCTGGTTCGGAGGCCCTGCGGAGCTGGCGGCCCGGCAGGGCGAGTTCGTGCAGGCGGTGGGGAGTCTGCCGCAGGCGCAGGTGTCCGCGCCTCAGTTCGGGGGCTTTCTCCAGGACACCTGGAACGCGGCGCCGGGATTCGACGTGCTGGTCGGTGCCCGCTACGACATCGAAAAGTTTCCGGAAACGGACATCGGGGTGAACCAGGTGTGGCAGGATTCGACGAGTCTGTCCACCAATCCCGGGCGGACCAAGCTCACCAAGTTCTCTCCGCGCGTGGGTGCCACGTGGGATGTGGGTGACCGGCACCAATGGCTGGTGAGCGTCGAGGGAGGATCGTTCTCCGCCACGCTCGATCCTGCGGTGCTGGGCGCGATGGTCGCGGAGGATGGGGCGCAGGGGAGCGTCAATGTCCGGCGGGGATTCGGTCCCCTGACGGCATGGCCCAATGCCCCCGATTCCGTGCACGCGCCCGTGATCGGGCAGCGGCTGACGCTCCTCGGCCCCAACTTCGAGGTTCCGCGTACCCGCCGCTTCGCGGCCGACATCACCGGCGCCCTGGGCGCCGGCTTCGAGCTGCATCTCGACGGCGTCTACCGGCACACCGATTTTCTCGAACGCCGCACCGACTTGAACCTGCTGCCGGGACCTTCCGGTTCAGACCAGTATGGCCGGCCGGTGTACGGGACGCTCGTGCAGTCCGGGGGATTGCTCGGGGCGCAGCCCGGGTCGAACCGGCGGTTCGGCGGGTTTGATCTCGTCTCCGCGCTCAATCCGGACGGATTCTCGGATTACTACGGTCTGACCGTGGGGGTGGAGCGCTCGCTGGGCGATGTGAAGCTCATCGCGAGCTACACTTACTCGCAGACGACCGACAACTGGCTCTCCGGATGGCTGTCCGCGGGTGACCCCGCCGGACAGCTGTCCCCGTTTCCGGCCGGGCTCGGTGGGCGCGACTGGGCCAAGGGGACTTCGGATTACGACGTACCCAGCCGGCTCACGCTGGCGACCGACCTCACGCTGCGGCGGCTCCACGGCACCCACCTGATGGCGGTCTTCCGGTATCAGTCGGGCTATCCGTTCACGCCCGGATTCCGGCCCGGCGTCGACGCGAACGCGGACGGCGCGTCCAATGATCCCGCATTCGTCGACGACACGGTGAGCGGGATGGCGGCCGTGATCGGAAAGAACGCCTGCCTCCGCTCACAGGTGGGTCAATTTGCCCAGCGGAACTCGTGCCGGACGGCGGGAGTGAGCGCGCTCGACTTGCGGCTGGAGGTCCCGACGGTCAACGTCGGGGGATACCCATTGAGCCTGACGGTGGACCTCTTGAACCTGCTCGAGTCCGACGTGGGGCTGGTGGATCAGGCCCTCTATCTTGTCGACCCCTCGCGGTCCACGACGGCCGCGGGGGCGGTCACCAGGGTGCCCCTCAAGGCCAACCCCAACTTCGGTCAGATGCTCATTCGCAGCTCGTCGGGGCGGTTCCTGCGGGTGGGATTGCGGGTGAACTGGTGAGCGCCCGGGGGATGGGGCGCCACTGGGCGCGGACGCGCATTCTCCTGGCCGGGGTGCTGGGGGCCGCGTGCAGCAACGCAGGGGCCGACCGGATCCTGACCATCCCGGGCCAGGCGCAGGTTTCCGGGTTCATCTATCTCGACCGGAATGGAAACGGCGTCTTCGATGGTGCGGCGCCGGGGGATACGGCGCTGGCGGGGGCGAAGGTGCGCCTCATCGCGAAGGGGACCGTGGACACGGTGGCGCTGGTGACGTCCGATGCCGGGGCGCTGGTCGGCGGTAATCCGGTTAACCTGAAATTCGGACCGGTGACCGTGGGCAGCTACCGGGTGGCGGTGGACACGCTCACCATTCCGCACGATTCGATGCGGGTGGTTCAAATCGATTCCGTCGTATCGGCGACGCCCGGGAGCACACCCTACTTCCAGATCGGGATCGGTTTCCCGGCCGTCACGCCCGCCGCCGCGCGGGCCCTCCCGTTGCGGACCAAGGTGTTCCTCGTGGGCGTGGCGCTCGCCGACGCGAATACGTTCGGTGACAGCACCAACAGCTTCGCGGACGCGAGCGGTGCCATCCGCGTGACGCAGATCAAGCCGACGACGGTGGTCGGAGTGGGCGACAGCGACCGGGTCCTGGGGACCGTGGATACCCTTGGCGGCCAGCGGGTGTTGCGGGCGGTCTCGGTATTCCAGTTGACCTTCGGGGCCACCACACCAATCACGACCCTCACCGTGGGCCAGGCCAAGACGGCGAACGGCGGGGTGGCGGACGCCGCGCTGGTGACGTTCTCAGGCCGGCTGGTCATCCTCGATACGGCCACGGGCCCGGCCGGGCGCATCGTTCACGTCAAGGACACCACCGCTTCGCTGATCGACACGCTGGAATTGCATCTGGACAGCACCGCCATCGATTCCGTGTCCATGAAGCGGGACACGGTGGGCGCCCGGCTGCACTTCAGGGGCATTCTGTTTCCTTCGTCCATTCCGGGTCGCTGGCTGCTCAAGCCGCGCGCCCCGGCCGACCAATTCTAGCGTCCTCGGGGACCACGATGACCTCACCGAAAGTCTTGATAGAGGAGCGGGGCAAGGGGATGGGTGCGCTTGCCGCCAATCCGGAGCGGGCGTGGCAGGCACTGGCGTGGCTCGGGGGGCTCCTGGCCGTGGTGGGTCTGGGAGATTTCGTTCTCGCATTCGTGCCCTGGGGTTCGGGACCGGAGTGGGAATTTGGAACCGTGGCATCCGTGTTCGCAGGCCTGCCGCTGCCCACACTGGGCCTCGCCGCCATCCTGGGGGCTGCCTACGCCCGGGGGCGGCGCCGGACCGTCATCGGCATGGGCGTGGTTCTCCTCCTGCTCGCCGTGGCCGTGGGGTGGATGCTCGTCACCTTCCTGACGGACATCCCGATCGCCCTCAAATCGGGGGCGCAGGCCGAAGTCATGCTCGGTCTCAAGAAGGCGATGGTGAAGACGGCCCTCCTGGGGGCACTCTTCGGGCTGGCCTATCTTGTAGCCGGGATCAAGGCACTCCGGGGTGGGCTGCGCTAAGGGGCCGCCTGGTGTGGTCATTATCTTGAAGCGCTTGCGCAACAGTTTGTGGCTGGCAGTCGCACCAGGCGCGCCATTGGGTGGAAATCCTTGTGGAAAAATGATGTGTAAGTCATTTGAATTGAACAGCTTAAAATGTTTCACGGGAGTCGCGCCAGTCGCGGCCCGGAACCTGCAAATCCGTACCCGTGGGAAAGTGGGACTCCAGTCCTCACCACACACCATACGGGTGGGTCCATGACGAAGCACCGCATGTTGGCGATGGGACTCGTGAGCGGGTTGCTGGCGGCGCCGGCAGTGGCAAGTGCAGGCGGCCCCGGCTCCCTCAACTTCGACAACTACTGCGTCACCGGAGCAATCCAGGTCTGCGCCAGCGTGCGGCTCCAGTCCGTCGCGGGTCACCTGACGATGCAGGTGTGGAACCTCCAGGGCACTCTGGGTTCCGTGAACACTATCACCTCCATCGGGCTCTACCACTCGAACGCGCTCTACAAGTTCACCGGCGCGGTTTCGAGCTACAGCGTCAACTACATGCAGAACGGCCACAGCTCGAACATCTCGAGCTCCTGGACCACCGGCGGCGCCACCGACATCAAGACCCTCGGCGGCCAGAATACCGAGCTGGCCCTCGGCACGAGCGGGAACAACGGCATCACGGGCTGCACCAACCCGGGTGGCAAGAACTCGCTGCACTGGTCCACCTGCAATTCCTTCCCGGGCGTGCCCTTCGTCCAGTTTGATTTCAACTTCGCGAACAACGCCCAGTTCGACCTGACCAGCACCCAGCTCCGCTGGCATTCCACGCAGGTACCGATCGCCGGATCGCTCAAGTGCGACACCGGCGGGTACGGCGACTATCCGCCCTGCATCGGCCGGAACAACGGCGGCGGCGGGAACGTGACGCCCGAGCCGGTCACGATGGTCCTCCTCGGGACGGGCCTGGCGGGCATGGGCGGCGGTGCGCTGCGCCGGCGCCGCAAACAGGCGGCCGAGACGCCCGCGGCCTGACGGCCTAGATCCGCGGCAGTCCGACGCCTGAGAGAGCCCGGCCTAGAGAGCCGGGCTCTTTTTTTGCTACCTTAGGGGCTGATGACTACCCACTATTTCAGCGTCGACGTCGAGGAATATTTCCAGGTTTCCGCGTTCGAGGGCAGTGTCTCGCGGGAGCTGTGGGAGCGTCTGCCGTCGCGGGTCGAGGGGTCCGTCTACGGCATCCTCGACCTGCTGGCGCGGCATGATGCGCGGGGAACCTTCTTTACCCTGGGGTGGGTAGCCGAGCGGCATCCGAAGATGATCAAGCGGATTGCCGGGGCGGGGCACGAGATCGCGAGCCACGGGTGGGATCATGTCCGGGTCACCCAGCAGACGCCGGAGGAGTTCCGGAGCTCGGTACACCGCTCCAAGGCGTGCCTCGAGGACCTTTCCGGTGCGCCGGTGCTCGGTTTTCGGGCGCCTTCCTTCTCCATCGTGCCCGGGCGCGAATGGGCGTTCGACATCCTCGTGGAGGAAGGGTACCGCTACGACTCGAGCCTCTTTCCCATCCACCGTCCCGGCGGCTACGGGTACGCGTCCGCGGGCCGGGAACCGTTCGTGCTGGAACGGGCGGCCGGAAACCTGGATGAGTTCCCTCCAGCGACGCTGCGCCGGCTCGGCCTGAATCTTCCCGCGGGCGGAGGGGCCTACTTCCGCATCTTCCCGTATGCACTGGTGCAGCAGGCCTTCCGTCACTTCGACGCCCGCGGCGTGCCGGGGACGTTCTACATGCATCCCTGGGAGATCGACCCGGACCAGCCCCGCCAGGAGGCACCGCTCTCCTCCCGACTCAGGCACTACACGGGTTTGACGCGGACGCTGCCGCGACTCGAACGCCTGCTGACTGAATTCCGTTTCACCGCCATCGCCGACCGCTACTCCCGCTCCGCGTCCCTCGCCGCGTCGTGACCTCGTCCCCCGACGTCACGGTCGCGCCCTTCACCGGAGCTGCCGCGGACTGGGATGCGCTGGTGGCACGCAGCGCCGGCGGCACCCACTTCCACCGCTGGGGCTGGAAACGGGTCATGGAACGGGCCCTGGGCCACGAATGCACGTTCCTTGGCGCTGAGCGCGGCGGCGAGCTCCGCGGCGTTCTGCCGTTGACGAGTGTTCGCAGTCTGGTGTTCGGCCGCTTCCTCGTGTCCATGCCGTTCGTCAATTACGGCGGTCCGCTCGGCGATGCCGAGACCGTGCAGGCCCTCGCGAGCGATGCCGTCGCGCGCGCCGACCGGGCCCGGGTCAAGTTGCTGGAGCTGCGGAGCCGCGTGCAGCTGCCCCTCGATCTTCCGGTATCGCACCGCAAGATCACCGTCGTGCTCGATCTTCCGCCGGGAGATCCCAAGCACCTCTGGGATGGTCTTCCGGCCAAGGTCCGCAGTCAGATCCGCCGCCCCCAGAAGGAGGGGGTGACGGTACACTTCGGCGCCGACCAGCTCGACGGCTTTTATCGCGTTTTCGCCCACCACATGCGCGACCTCGGGACACCGGTCCAATCGCGGCGCCTGTTCGAGGAGATCCAGGCCGAGTTCCCCGACGTCTGGTTTGGATGCGCCCGGCTCAAGGGCGAGCCGGTCGCAGGCGGGTGCGGATTCCGGTGGGGGAACGAATTCGAGATCACCTGGGCGTCGTCCCTGCGCGCACACCAGACGATCGCGCCGAACATGGCCCTCTACTGGGGGTTTCTCGAGCGCTGCGTGGAGCAGGGGGTGACGCTCTTCAACTTCGGTCGATGTACTCCCGACTCGGGCACCCATCGCTTCAAACGCCAATGGGGGTCGCGGGAC
>DATEGY010000165.1:0-3639 GCA_035279865.1 Gemmatimonadales bacterium
CTACGTCGCCGCCGAGGGATGGAAGGTCCCGGTGGCGTGGCTCTTCTATCGATAGAGAGGCCCAGGATGCAGATCGCCACGAGGCGGGTGCACACCGGCAGGGTGATCGATCTGGATGTGGACACGGTGCGGTACCCGGACGGGTCCACCGGCGAGCTGGAGATGATCCGCCACCCCGGGGCGTCGGCGGTGGTGCCTGTGCTGTCCGACCCGGATGCAGCCGATCCCACGATTCTGCTCATCAAGCAGTACCGCTACGCGACCGGAGGAACGCTTTGGGAGATTCCCGCGGGGCGGCTGGGCCAAGGAGAGGCGCCCATCGACTGTGCCCGCCGGGAGCTGCTCGAGGAGACCGGAATGCGCGCCGCTCGAATCGAGCCCTTGATCCCCATCTGGACCACGCCGGGGTTCACCGATGAGCGCATTCATCTCTTCTGGGCCCGGGACCTGACGCCCGGGGAAGCGGCGCGGGAGGCCGACGAGTTCATCGAGCTGGCCCCGCGGCCCCTCTCGCAAGTGCTGACGGCCATTCGAGATGGGGAGATCTGCGACGCCAAGACGGTGGCGGCCATCCTGCTGGTAGCCGGGTTCGTGTTCGGACTGTAGTCTTTCTGATGTCCACCGGGGAGGACGTGCGGCCGTAGCGGGTCTGTAACGTCTTCTTTAATCAAAAGTTAATGAAGGTACACGGGTGGTACACTTCCTGCCTCAAGCTTGAGAGGAGGATCCAGGCCAGCGTTCCCCTAATTTTCTGTCCGAAACCTGGGAGTTCACGATGCGGGCAATCCTCAAGCGGAAAACGACACCGGTCGCTACAGACCGCGCCATCGAGCGGGAGAAGCTGCACGAGCTCGATGACGGGCACGTCGTGTCCCGGCACCTCGCCGGCGATCCGCAGGCGTTCGGTACCCTGGTCGACCGGTATCAGATCCGGCTCCTGAATTTCGTGAACCGGACCATCGGCGATCGCGAGCGGGCGGAAGACCTGGTGCAGGAGGTGTTCATCCGGGTGTTCCGGCATATCCATCGCTTCGACCAGACCAAGAAGTTTTCGACCTGGATCTACACCATCGCCTCGAACCTGGCGAAGAACGAGCTGCGGAACCGCTCCCGGAATCCGCTGGTGTTGTTTCAGACCATCAAGAAGAACTGGGACGCCGATCACCGGCCGTTGCAGTTCGAAGACACGACCGCGCGTCCCGACGACCTGTACCGCAAACGCTACTTGAAGGACGCCGTCGACAGCTGCGTGAAGGAGCTGCCCGAGCATCATCGGGCCGTGTTCGTGCTGCGGGAGCTCGAGGGCCGGAGCTATCAGGAAATCGCCGAGATCACCGGCTGCAACCTGGGCACGGTGAAAAGCCGGCTCAACCGGGCCCGGAACACGTTTGCGCATCTGATCGGCCCGCAGCTCGATTGAGCGGCGAAATGCGGAACCAGCGGACGGCACAGGAGGTATAGGTGCCGACGATGGAGTGCGCTGAGTTTCTCGATCGCTATACGGATTTTCGCGATGGCGTGGTCACCACCCCGCGCGACCGGAGGCGTTTCGAGCGTCATCTCGCCCAGTGCGAGACGTGCCGCTCGTACGACACCGCGGTGCGCCGCGGGGTGTTGGCGCTTCAGGGAGTGGGCACCCTTACGCCGTCCGAGCAGTTCCGCGCGCGCCTGGACGCCCGGCTCCGCCGGGAGGCGTTGACCCTCGCGGGTCCGCGGATTTCGCCCCGGATGGGGGCCGCCGCAGCCCTCCTGGCAGCCGTCGGCATCGCGCTCGTCGCCTTGCAGCTCGCGCACCGGCCCGCTCCCCTCGTGGCCCACGCGCTCCCGCCGGTGCCCTTCCCCAAGCCCGTGGCGCAGGCCGGCGTGCCGTTCGTCACCTTCCAGGACCCGCGCGCCATCACCGCGGTAGGCAATCCGGTCCCCTACGGCTCGGCCCTGGTCGAGCCCGTTTCGACCCACCGCTAGCCTTTCATCCCCTTCACGCGGGCGGTATTTTCCGCCCGATGGCGACGTTGAGCTTCAATGCGCTCCTGGCGGGAGGGAAGCCCGGAACGCTCGATGCCGTCTATTATCTCCACGGCGAGGAAGAGATCCTGAAGGAGGAGGCGGTGCGCGTGCTGCTCGACCGCGCCGTTGAGCCTTCGCTCCGGGATTTCAACCTCGACGCGCGCTCCGCGCCCGACCTGGACCCGGCGGCCCTGCGTGCCCTGGTGGATACGCCCCCCATGATGGCCGACCGCCGCGTCGTCATCCTGAGGTCGGTGGAAGGGATGCGCGCCAAATCGAAAGCGCGGGATGAGCTAGTGCGCTACCTGGCCCGCCCCAACCCCACCACGACCCTGATCCTGATCCAGGGTGGCGACGAGGCTCCCGACGCCGGCCTCACCGCGCACGCGACCACCGTCGCCATCGACCGGCTTCCCCCCGATCGCGTCACCCGGTGGATCGCGCACCGGGCCGGGCAGATCGGTCTCAAGATCGACCAGCCCGCCGCCCTCCTGCTCGGGCAGGCCACCGGGCACGATCTGGCCTCAATCTCCCAGGAGCTCGACAAACTGGCCGCCGCCGCCGGAGATCGCACCGTCGTGGAGGCGGACGTCACCGCCCTCGTGGGCGTGCGGCGGGGCGAGACCCTCGACGCCCTGATCACGGCGGCGCTCGAACGGCGTGCGGGTGACGCCGCGCGTACCCTCGGGGCCGTACTGGCACAGTCGGGGATGAGCGCGGTCAAGCTCGTCAGCACGCTGGGGACCGGGCTCGTGGGACTGGCGGCCGCGCGGGCCGAACTGGACCGCGGAACCGCCCCCGGACGGCTCGAGTACACGATTCTGCAGCGTTTGATCGCGTCCCGGCCCGCCGGTCTCTCGGCCGGGTACAAGGACGTGGCGGCCCGCTGGGCCAGATGGGCGCCGCTGTGGACCGCCCCGGAGCTCTCGCGGGCCATCCGCCGGGCCCTCGCCGCGGACCGCGCGCTCAAGGGAACTCAATTGACCGATGACTACGGCATCGTGCTCGACCTGATCCTGGGGTTGGCGCGAGAGGCGAAGGAGGCCGCGTGAACGGAGACGGGAAGACGGGCAGATGGGCAGGCGCATCCTGGGCTGCGGCTATGGCGATCTGCCTGGTCGTCTGCCCGTCTAACCGTCTGGCTGGGCAGTCCGATCCTCGCCTCAAAGCGGCCGTTGATCTGGCGCAGTCCGGGCAGGTCGACTCCGCCCGCGCCATTGTGCGCAAGCTCCTGGCCACGATGTCGCCACGGGACTCGGCGTACCCCCAGGCCCTCTATACGCAGGGCATGCTCGCCGCCGACGCGCCGACCGTCACCGCCAACCTGCAGCGGGTCGTGGTCGAGTACGGCTGGTCGCCGTGGGCCGCGAACGCGCTCA
This sequence comes from Gemmatimonadales bacterium, assembly GCA_035279865.1. Taxonomy (GTDB): domain Bacteria; phylum Gemmatimonadota; class Gemmatimonadetes; order Gemmatimonadales; family GWC2-71-9; genus 40CM-2-70-7. The sequence goes on from DATEGY010000165.1 coordinate 3,387, forward strand.
TGCGCCTCGCGCAGCTCGCCTACACCCAGGGCGATCCCGCCTCCGCCATTCAGTCGGTCCAGCGGCTGCGCCGGGACTACCCCGACTCGCCCACGAAGCCGCGCGCCGATTTCTGGGGCGCCAAGGCCGACTTCGATCTCCGGAACGAAACCGAAGGGTGTCAGCTGATTCAGGAAGCGCTCGCGGGCGCCGGCACCGACGTGGAGTTCAAGAACCAGGTCTCGTTCTACGCGGCCCGGTGCGGCGCAACCCC
>DATEGY010000166.1:0-2787 GCA_035279865.1 Gemmatimonadales bacterium
GTATTCGCGACGATCGCTGCTGCAGCAATCCCAAACGCCAGGGGCGTCCACGGATAGCCCGGAACGCGAAAGGAACGTACGGCCGACGGCTCCCGGCGCCTTTCTACTATGACGCATAAGGCTCCCAAGCCATAGAAAATCCAACCTACGAAGACGACGTACGTGAGGAGGGACTCGAACGTCCCCCACACCGCCAGCACCATCGCCCACAGACTCCCCACCACCACCGCCATCGCCGGCGTCCCGAAGCGCGGATGCACCTCCGCAAGCCTCCGGAAAAACAAACCGTCCTGCGCCATCTGGTAGTACATCCGGGGCGTGGTGATCGTCAGCCCGTTCATCGCGGAGAACACCGACACGAGAATGGCGGCCGCCACAAGCTGCGCCGCCCACGGCCCCGCGGCCTGCCCCACCGCCTCGGCCGCCACCTTGTCCGATCCCGCGACGCCGGCCGGACCGAGGGCCGCCACGTACCCGATGTTGGCGAAGAGATAGATCCCGATCAGCGCCGCAGTGCCCAGGCCGATCGCGCGCGGGAAGATGCGTTGCGCGTCGACGGTTTCCCCCGCCGAGAACGTCCCGTACTGCCAGCCTTCATAGGCCCAGAGCACGCCGATCATCCCGACTCCCATCCCGGAGATCAAAGTCCCGTTCCAGTGCACCGGCCAGAACGCTCCGCCATTCGAGAAGCCGTGCCCGGTCAACAGGAGTCCACTGCTGATCCCCAGCAGAGCAGCCACCTTGATCCCGGTACTCCAGTTCTGGACGTCGGCACTCCCGCGCGTCCCGCGGACGTTGATGACGGCGACGAGCGCGATGAGGAGCAGCGCGACGCCTTTGGCGGCTAGCGGCGGGAGCTGGACGAATTGCGACGCATAGGCGCTCCCCGCGAGCGCGAGCGTCGCCACCGACCCGGACGCGATGACGAGAAACGCGGTCCATCCGTACAGAAAGGCCACGACCGGGCCGAAGGCGTCGCGCAGATACGTATAGAGGCCGCCGGCTCCGGGCCTGGCTGCGCCCAGCTCGCCGTAGGTCAGCGCCCCGAGCAAGGACAGCACGCCGCCGACCACCCACACCAAGAGTGCCGCACCCACGGTACCACCGGACGCCACGAGCACCTTCCCCGGCACCAGGAAAATCCCGGAGCCGATGACGGTGCCGACGACGATGAGGACGAGGTCTTTGAAGCCGAGGACGCGGGCGAGGGAGGAAGGGCGTTCGGTCATGAATGCCAAGGTACCGGGGCTGTTCCTGAGTGCAACAACGGCGAGCCCGTGCGTTTCAACTGGGAGTGCGTAGTTTGGGCAGTATGAAAACCACAGTGGCGTTCGCACTGGCGGCGGTGGCGGCGATCGGATGCAGTGACTCCCCGGTAGGTCCCGGCGGCGGAGGTGGGGGCGGCGGAACCAGGAAACCGACGTACCTGGCCCTCGAGCCGCCCCATGTGACGACCTCCACACACTTTCCGATCCAGTTCACGCTGGTCCTCCGAGATTCGGCCGGCGTCCAGGTTCTGGTCGATACGCCCACGACGCAACCAACCTGGAGCGTGGACGACACCGCCATCGCGGCGATCTCCGCGAGCGGATCGGTCTCGAAGCTCCGGCCCGGACTCACGAAGGTCCGGGCCACCTGGGGCGGGATCACGGGATTCGCCGTGCTGCAGGTGCTCCCCAACGTGGCACACCTCGCCGTGAGCCCCACGGCTTCGGACGCGTATTTCGGTGCAGCCGACCATCTGACCGCAATTCCGAGCGACAGCAATAACGTCCCGATCGACCGCTTCGTCAGTTGGCGCAGCTCCGATACCACCATCGCCACGGTGAACGACAGCGGAGCGGTCTCCGTCCGTCAGGCAGGCACCGTGTCCATCACGGCGAGCGCCGACTTGACCTTCAATTCCGCCACGGTACGCGCGCACACCGACAAGGTCACCGTAGTGACGATCACGGCCCCGGGAGGCGCGAACGCCGTATCGATCGGCAGCTCGCTGAAGCTGTCCGCGACCCTCACCGGCCAGGTTGCGCCGACGACCTCGGGCTTTCCGATTACCTGGACGAGCGCCGACACCACCAGGGCTCGCGTGGATCAGGGCGGACTCGTCACCCCGGTGGCGCTCGGCTCGACCACGATCTTCGCGACGGCCGGGGGGGTGTCGGACTCGTTCCCCGTGCGCATCGACCCGCACGTGGCCTCCGTGGTCCTGGTCCCCGACACGCTTCAGGTCACCGTAGGAGGGGGGGCCCGCGGCGGACTGGTGGCGGTCGCGAAGGACTCCACAGGGCACCCGCTGCCGGGACACCTGATCAAATTCGCGGTGAAGGACTCGACCCTCACTCCCTTCGTCGATTCCGTCACGATCACCGCCGCCCGCCCCGGCTCGACGACCCTGTACGCCACCGCCGACGGCGTGCGGGACAGCGGCGTGGTTCTGACGGATACGCTGTCCCTGCAATGGCTCCCGAACGGCGGTGTCACCATGGATGTCGGGGACCCGAGATTCGGCGCCGAGCTCGTGGGGCCGGCGCTCACGCAGGTCAGCATCCGGTCATCGGACACGACCGTCGTGCAGATCAACGCCGGGGACACCGTCCTGAACACGGTCGTGGGGATGCATCTGGACCCCCGGAGACCCGGCGTCTCCGTCATCACCGCACAGGCGCCGGGCTTCGCCCCCGTTGGCTTCCGTGCGAATGTCTATGCACCCGAGCTAGTGGGATTCGTGATCGGCCCCCGACCTGGACCGCTGACGCCGGGCGACACCGAGCGCCTTTCGGCAAGTGA
>DATEGY010000167.1:0-13607 GCA_035279865.1 Gemmatimonadales bacterium
CCTCCGCGGCGCGCTGACGGTGCTCGCCCCGTCCCAGCCTTTCGATGGGGCTGGATCGGGGCTCGTCGACGCCCACTGCCATCTCGGCGATGGGGCGTTCGACGGGGACCGGGACGCGGTGCGGGCCCGCGCCCGCGCCGCCGGCGTCGGCCACGTCGTCGTTATCGGGGACCGGGTGTCCACCAGCCGCGACGCGCTGGAATTGGCCCGGTCCACACCCGGACTCTCCGCCACCGCAGGCATCCATCCCCACCAGGCCGCGGATTGGTCGTCGGCCTCGCGCGCCGACCTGATCGCGCTCCTGGAAACGCCCGAGGTCGTTGCGGTCGGGGAGACCGGACTCGACTACCACTATGACCACGCGCCCAGGGCCCGGCAGATCGAGAGCTTCGAGGGGCATTTCGCGCTGGCCGAGGAGGCCCGGAAACCCGTGGTGGTGCATGCCCGGGAGGCGGACGCAGACGTCGCGCGGCTGCTGCGGGCCTGGGGGCCCCGGGTCCCGGGCATCATTCTCCATTCGTTCTCGAGCGGCCCCGGGCTGTTTGCAGCGGGGATGGAAACAGGCGCGTACTTTTCTTTCAGCGGGATGATCACGTTCAAGAGCTGGGGACACCCGGAGTATCTGACGGGGTGTCCCGCGGACCGCCTGCTGGTGGAAACCGACGCGCCGTACCTCGCGCCGGCGCCCCATCGGGGGGGCCGCAACGAGCCCGCGTTCGTGCGGGAAACCGCGCTGGCGCTGGCCCGTGCCCGGGGGATCACCCTCGAGGCTCTCGTTCCCATGCTCACCGCCAACGCGACGCGGGTCTTCGGGGCCCGCGTCACCCCGTCGCCCTGATTCGAGGAGCGCCCTTGTCCACGGTTCCGTCCGATATCGCCATTGCCCAAGCCGCCAAACTGCGTCCCGTCGCCGACATCGCCCGTGAGCTGGGACTCGCCGACGACGAAGTGGAGCTCTACGGGAAGTACAAGGCGAAGATCGCGCTGTCCGCCATCAGCAGGCGGAAACCCAGGGGGAAGCTGGTGCTGGTGACCGGGATCAATCCGACCCCTGCGGGAGAAGGGAAGTCGACGGTCACGGTCGGGCTGACGCAGGCGCTCCGCAAGATCGGGAAGGACGCCATCCTGTGCATCCGGGAGCCGTCCCTGGGGCCGGTATTCGGCGTGAAGGGAGGCGCGGCGGGCGGCGGCTACGCGCAGGTGGTGCCGATGGAGGACATCAACCTCCACTTCACCGGCGATTTCCACGCCATCTCGAGCGCGCATAACCTGCTCTCCGCGATGCTCGACTCGCACCTGCACCACGGCAATGCGTCCGGACTCGACACCCGCCGCATCACCTGGCCCCGCACCATCGACATGAACGACCGCGCGCTCCGGTCCATCATCGTGGGGCTGGGCGGCATCAACGGCGGCCCCGCGCGGGAAGAGCGCTTCGTCATCATCCCGGGCTCCGAGGTCATGGCGATCATGGCGCTGGCCACGAGCATCGAGGATCTCGAGGCCCGGCTGGCCCGTATCATCGTCGGCCTCACGGCGAACAAGACCGCCGTGCGCGCCTCCGACCTGAAGGCACAGGGAGCGATGAAGCTCCTCCTCAAAGACGCGCTGAAGCCCAACCTCGTGCAGACGCTCGAAGGCGGCCCCGCGCTGGTCCATTGCGGGCCCTTCGGCAACATCGCCCATGGCTGCAATTCGGTCATGGCGACGCAGCTGGGGCTGCGGCTCGCGGACCTGGTGCTGACCGAAGCCGGCTTCGGGGCGGACCTCGGCGCCGAGAAATTCCTCGACATCAAGTGCCGCATGGCGGGCCTCAAGCCCGACGCGGCGGTGGTGGTGGCGACCGTCCGCGCGCTCAAGATGCATGGCGGCGTGAAGAAGGATGCACTGGGTCCGGAGAACGTGGCGGCGGTGGAGAAGGGGGTCGTCAACCTCCAGCGGCACGTCAAGAACGTGAAAAAGTATGGATTGCCGGTGGTGGTGGCGCTGAACCGCTTCATCACGGACACCGATGCCGAGATTGCGGCGGTGAAGAAGGCGTGCGCCGCTGAGGGGGTGGAGGTCGTACGGTGTGAAGTGTGGGAGAAGGGTGGGGCGGGTGGCGAGGAGGTTGCGCGCGCGTTGCTCAAGCTTCTCGATACGGAGAAGTCGAACTACCACCCGCTGTACGACGAGAAAAAACCGATCCGGGAGAAAATCGAAACCATCGCGAAGGAGATCTACGGGGCGGCAGGGGTGGCGTTCGCGCCGGCGGCCGAGCGGGCGATGGAGTTGTTGCCGAAGCTGGGGCTGGGGGAGACGCCGGTCTGCATGGCGAAGACGCAGTACAGTTTCTCCGACGACGCGTCCAAGCTGGGGGCGCCGAGCGGGTTCATTCTACAAGTTCGGGACATTCTTCCGTCGGCGGGGGCGGGGTTCGTCGTGGCGCTCGCCGGGGACATCATGACGATGCCGGGCCTTTCCAAGGAGCCGGCGGCCCAGAAGATCCGGATGCATCCGGACGGGACCATCGAGGGACTCTTCTAGCATGGCACTCAAAGTGGTGGCGACCGATCAGGCCCCCGGGGCCATCGGCCCGTACAGCCAGGCGATCATCGTGACGGGGGCGAACGGGTTCGTATTCACCGCGGGGCAGGTGGGATTCGATCCCAAGAAGATGGAGCTCGTGGGGACGACGGTCGGCGAGCAGACCGAGCAGGTGATGAAGAACCTCGCCGCGGTACTGAAGGCGGCGGGCTCGGGGCTCGACAAAGTCGTGAAGACCACTGTGTTTCTCGCCGACATGGCGGACTTTCAGGCCATGAACGAGGTGTATGCGAAGCATTTCGGCGCTCACAAGCCCGCGCGGTCGACGGTAGCGGCGGCGGGGCTGCCGCGGAACGCGCGGGTCGAGATCGAGGTCATTGCGGCGGCCGGGTGACGATCAGCGCCGAGATCTCCGATCTGATCGAGTTCACGGAGGCCCAGGCCTTCGCGGACATGCTGGCGGCCGCGCCCCGGGAGTGGGGGGCATGGTCGGAGCGCCGGGAGGGGGGCTGGATCCTCCAGGTGCCGACGATCGACATCCTGCTCTTCAACCGGGTGATCGGGGCGGGCCTGCCGGCGGCGACGCGCGAGGAGATCGACGACTGTATCGCGCCGTTCAAATCGACCAGGCTGAAGCACTGGGGCGTGCAGCTCTCGCCGGCCGCCGAGCCCGAGGAGTTGCCGGACTGGCTGGAGGAGCACGGCTTGGTGCGCCGGGACAGCTGGAGCAAGGTGTACCGTCCCGCGGGAGACGTTCCCGTCGTGCAGACCGATCTCCGGATCGAGCAGGCGGGGGTGAAGGACGCATGCGCCGTGGGCCGGGTGACCCGCACCGCGTTCGGGATGCCCGAGGCCCGGGAGTCCTGGATCGCGTCCCTGGTGGGCAGGCCGAACTGGCACCACTACCTCGCCGTGGACGACGGGGAACCCGTGGCGGCGGCGGCGCTGTACGTGCACGGGCCCGTCGGCTGGCTGGGCGTGGCCGGTACGCTCGAGCGCGCGCGGCGCCGGGGAGCGCAGGGGGCGCTGATGGCGCGGCGGCTGGTGGATGGAGCACGGCTGGGATGTCAGTGGTTCGTCACGGAAACCAGCCAGGACCTTCCGGGTCTGCCGAATCCCTCGTATCACAACATGGTCCGGCTCGGTTTTCAGCTGGCGTATCACCGGCCGAATTACCTCCCGGCGTGAGACCGGGGTCATGATTCGGGGGCTGTTGCCGTGGTTCGTCCTGGCCGGGGTCCTGGGGGCACAGCGGCCGGCCCGGCCCGCGCTTGGTCCGGGTCAGGACACCAACAGTGCCGATGCGTACGTGGCACTGGGGATCTCCCAGATGATGGATCATCCGAAGGTTGCGGCGGCCGCGTTTTTCTGGGCCACGCGGCTCGATCCTGCGAACGGCGACGCCTGGTACGGACGTTGGGCGGCCCGCCTGCTCGATCCGGATACCCCTCCTCCAGGTTCATTCCGCACACCCGGCGGATTCGAAATTTCGGCGCCAGAGCTGCAGGATCCGGATTCGTTCAGGATCAAGGGTCTCCTGCGCAATCCGCTGCTCTACGTTCGGTTCGATTTCCCGGTGGCCGATGAGCTGATGCGCCGCGAGTCGCAGGGGCAGATGAGCCTCTATGGCACCGACGACCTCGACCTCCGCGGCAAGATCAGCTACGCCACCGGACGATTTGCGGAGGCAGTGGAGTTGTTCGGGCAGGCGCTGCGGGAGCACCCGGGGCACTATGGACTGCGGCTCGAGCGGGCCCGGGCCTATATCATGCTGGGGGAGTTGGACCAGGCCGAGCACGAGCTCGACCGATACAATGTCGAGTCGGCTCACGTGAAGAAGAAGAGCCCCATCTCCCCGGACGAATCTGGAGTCATGATGATCTATGCTCTGGCGCGGCTGGAAGAGGTGAACGGGGAGCTGGGGACCGCCCTGGGCCTGAACAAGGGGATCCTAATCGCCGACTCCAACTTCACCATGTCCCATGCCGCCTTGAGCCGCATCGTCCTGACGCACCACGATACGGCGACCGCCCTGCAGGAGCTGGGGCGCGCCGCCGTGGTTCCCGACGGGCCGATCTGCTACGACTATGCGGTGTTGCTTCTCGGTGCTGGCCATCCGCGGGAAGCCGCCCTGCAGCTGAACCGGTCGATCGCGGCGGACTCGGACTATGCCAAGCCCTACTACCTCCTCGCCGTCCTGGACGAGCAGGCCGGTTTCGACTCGGAAGCGATCGATCTATTCACACGGTTCATCGCCGGGGCCCCGCGGACGCTGGATGTGAGTGTGGCGGATGCGCGGGGACGGCTCGCTCGCTTGCAGGGAAGGGCGCGGCAGAACTAGGGGGCGGATCGGGTCTGGTGGTCCGACTGGTCTTCAAAACCAGCTGGAGTCCGCAAGGACTTTGGTAGGTTCGATTCCTACACGCTCCCGCCACTCCTCTGAAGTGCCAGGTTGAGGCCACTGGCATACCGCGCGGATTGCGCAGTATGTTCGTTGAAACGGAGGACGATCATGTCACGCTATCTCATGCTGACCCTGGCATCGGCGCTGAGTCTGGTGGGGTGGACCGCTCGGCCCACTCCAGCAGCGGCTCGGGTCGCCAACCACTTCTCGCTCGTCCTGGAGCACTCGGCTCAAGGGTGGCGGGCGCGCTGTGACACGGGGTGTCACTGGACTGAGGTCGCATTCGCCTGCGGGGGGTGCGAAGTTCGTCTGACGTCGTTGGGGATGACTGCTGTGAGCACGCCCGAGAACGTACCGGGGACGTTCGCGTTCACACTGACTGATTCGGGGAGCGGCTGGGCAGCAAAGTCACTGCGCGGGGCCGGCTGGATCACCCTGAGTTACTGGTGTCCTCAGGCGGCTTGTCGCGCGCGAATCGATGAAACCGGGGTTCTCGGGCTGACGCCGAACCGCCTGCCAGGAGTTCGTTAGGCTCACCGCATGAGATGGTCGCAGCTCGGTATTGTCTCGACGCTCGTGCTGATGGCGCCGATGTGTGCGGTGCAGGGCCAGCGTCTCCCGCCGACGTTCACTCCTACCAATCCGGCGATGTTCTCCACGCCTGCCCAGTCCACGAGCAGTGGGCTGGCACTCGTGCGCCCGTCCCACGATTGCCGCATGAGCCCCGTGCTGGTGGTGGCTCTCGAGATGGCCGGAGGAGCGGTCGCGGGCTTGATCTCCTACGAGCTGGTAGGCGGCATCTACATCGCAGCGGAGGGTGCGACCTCACAACCGTTTGCACGAGACCTGCGATACTCCCTCATGGCCGCCGGTGCGGTCTTGGGCGCAATCAGGGGGATCTCGATCATTCGAGGTTGTCACCGTTCGGCGGGCCCCTAACAAGCGCCGCGAGCCGTCGCGGCGTATCATCAAGTGCAATGAAGACCTCTGCCGCGCGGGATCCCACTCCGCATTTGCTCAGGACCAGACGCCCGCCGTACCGGCGAACGGCGCTCGCCGCGGCCGCCTACGGGTTCCTCGGGCTTTCACTGGTGCTGTTTCTGGTTCGGGCCGGTGCGCTCTGGTCGGTGGGAACGCTGGTGATCGGCGTCGGTGCGGGCGTCGGGGAGTTGCTGGTGCAGGTGCGTCGCTACGGGGCATCCGCCTAACTGCCGCCTGATACGCGCCTTTATCCTGGAGGACCGATGGGTCCTGATTTCTGGACGCATCAATTCGCGCAATTCGTGTTCTCGATCGCCACGCACGGAGCCACGGTGCTCCTCACCACGCTCGGGATCACCGTATTCGGACTCGGCCCCATCGGCCGTGCGGTGGCGGCCCGGATTCGGGGGGGGCACGCGGATGACGACTCCCTGGGCGCCCTGACGAGCGGCATCACGGAACTGCAGGAGCGCCTCGACTTCAGCGAGCGAGTGCTCGGCGAGCTGCGCCAGCAACTGATCGCCGGGAGCAAACCCCTCGAGCCGCCCCCCCGCCGCCTGGTGACGCCGAAATGAAGGGGTCACCGGCGGCGCGCGACCACGTCCTGGCCGAACGGGTGCGCGCAGCGCTCCGGCGGCGCCCGCGCGTGACCGAACGGAAAATGTTCGGCGGGATCGCCTTTATGGTCAGCGGAAAGATGTGCATCACCGTGGGCCATGGTCGCCTGATGTGCCGGATCGACCCGGAGCGGCATGACGCGGCTGTGGCGCGCAAAGGCGCCCGAACGATGCGCATGCGGGGGCGGGCGTATCGCGGGTTCGTTCACGTGCGTGCCGACGCCGTCAGGACCAAACGTGCCCTGGACTACTGGGTGAAGCTGTGCCTGGACTTCAACCGGCGTGCGAAGGCCTCGCGGAAGTCATGATCATCTTGAGCCTGGGGGTCCTGCTCGCCCTCACGCCATGGCAACGAGGCACCAATCTCCTGGGGAGATGGGTGGGAGACTCCCATTGCGTCGGCGCGCACCCGGCGTGCCACGACGAACACGTCATTTACCAGGTCGATTCTGCCGGACCGCATCGTTTCACGATTGATGGCTTCCGCGTCGCGGGCCTGGATACGGTGGACATGGGTCCGTTGTCCTGCGACCAGGCCGATCGGGAACCCGCCGTGGCATGCGAAATCCCTAATGCGACGTGGCATTTCCGCGTGGTCCAGGATCATCTCGAAGGGACCCTGATGCTGAGTGACGGCACGGTCATGCGGCGGGTGGTCGCCTCTCGGCCGGCCCCGGGCCAGCCGCGGGACCCGAAGCGGCCCTGATGGGCGGACCCTCGGGCGCAGAGGAGCTCGTTATGAGCGCCGAGCCGGCGCCGGGCGACGTGCAGTACCTCGAGGACCGGCTCTACGAGTTCAACTCGGCGGCGACCGGCATCTCGGGCGGAGCGTGGCTTGCCATCTTCGTGCGGGATGAGCAGGACCGCATCGTGGCGGGCATCGCCGGCAGCACGTGGGGCGGGTGCGCGGACATCCGACAATTCTGGGTCGAGGACTCGCGGCGCGGGCGGGGTCTCGGGACCAGACTCCTCGAAGCTGCGGAGCAGGAAGCGCGGAGCCGCGGCTGTCGGCAGATGATCCTTATGACGTTCAGCTTTCAGGCTCCCGCCTTCTACAATCGGCACGGGTTTGCCGTCGTTGCGGTGCTGAAGGACCATCCTCTCGGCCACGAAAACCTGCTGCTCCGCAAGCTTCTGTAGGAGCGCATCGCCCGCCGGACTAGCCGAACCTCCACACGTGATCGTGACCGGGATCACGCGTCCCCCCAACGACTTGCCCCCATCTTGCCGTGAAGGCGCCCACGTGCCATTCTGTGGCCCCGCGCCCCTGACCTGAACCCCTTGGGAGGGTGTCTTTTGCGCCAGCACGTGCTCCTCACCATAGCGCTCGCCGCCGCGGGCCCCGCCTACCTCGGCGCCCAGCGACCTGAGGTCTTCACCCACGCCGACACCATCCGCGGCTCCAACACGCCCGAACGGGCGTGGTGGGACGTGACGTTTTACGATCTCCATGTGGCGGTCAGCCCGTCCGACTCCTCCATCAAGGGATGGAACGGCATCAGCTACCGGATCACCGGGCCCGCTGCGAGGATGCAGATCGACCTCCAGGAACCCCTGCAGGTCGACAGCATGCTCCAGGACGGGAAGCGGCTGACCTACACCCGCGACGGCAACGCCTTCCTGGTAACCCTGACCGCCGTTCAGGCGGTGGGCACGGTGAAAACCGTAGCGGTCTTCTACCACGGCAAGGTCCGCGTGGCCCGCCGGGCGCCGTGGGACGGCGGCTTCGTCTTCGCCAAGGATTCGCTGGGGCGCGACTGGATCGCGACGGCGTGCGAAGGGCTGGGGGCGAGCGTGTGGTGGCCCAACAAGGACTACCTCGCCGACGAGCCTGACAGCCAGCGCATCGCCATCACCGTCCCCGACCCGCTGCAGGATGTCTCGAACGGCCGGCTCCGCAGCACCACGCACAATAAGGACCACACGACCACGTTCGAATGGTTCGTGACCGAACCGATCAACAACTATGACGTCGCCGTGAATGCCGCGGTCTACGCTCACTTCGAGCAGGACTACGCGGGCGAATCGGGCAAGCTGACGATGAATTTCTGGCCCCTCGCCTATCACCTCGACACCGCCAAGGTCCAGTTTCAGCAATCCGTGACCATGATGAAGTGTTTCGAGCACTGGTTCGGGCCGTACCCCTGGTACAAGGACGGCTATCAGCTGGTGGAGACCCCGCACCTCGGCATGGAGCATCAGAGCGCCGTGGCCTACGGGAACCACTACAAGGACGGCTACTACTCGGCGGCGACCGGCACCGGCATCGACCTGTCGCGCTCGGGGCAGGGATCGAACTGGGACTTCATCATCGTTCACGAGTCCGCGCACGAATGGTTCGGGAACAACATCACGGCGAAGGACCAGGCGGACATGTGGATCCACGAGAGCTTCGCCAACTACTCAGAGAACCTCTTCGTGGAGTGCCTCCGGGGGAAGGACGCCGGCGCGGATTACGTGATCGGTACGCGGTTCCAGGTACGGAATGACGCTCCCATCATCGGCCCCTACGGTGTGAACCGGGACGGGTCCAGTGACATGTACTACAAGGGCGGCAACCTGCTCCACACCATCCGCCAGATCGTGAGTGACGACGACAAATGGCGGGAGATCCTGCGCGGCCTGGGGCACACGTTCTATCATCAGACCGTCACGTCGCAAGAGATCGAGAACTACATCAGCACGCAGTCGGGGATCAATCTCTCCAAGGTGTTCGACCAGTACCTGCGCACGACCATGATCCCTGTGTTCGAGTACAAGATCGTGGACTCGACGCTCACCTACCGGTGGGCCGACGCCGTCCCGCGGTTCGACATGCCCATCCGGGTCACGCTCTCGGATGGCAGCTACACGCTCATCCACCCGGCCGCGCAGCTGCAAATGGCCGCGGTGCATTTGTCGTCACCGGACGCGTTCCACGTGGATCCAAATTTCTACGTGTATACGTCGCGTGTGGTGGACTTCACCGCCTCGAAATCCGCCACCGGAGCTTCCCGATGACACGTGGCGCGCTCGGCGTGAGGTCGCGGTGGGCGCGGCTGCGCGACGACGTCAGCGTCAGGCTGCGCCGCGGAATGTGGTACCGGGTCCTCGAGGAAGGTGAGCTCGAGGCCGTGATCGAGGTGGGGGGAAGGCCGAAGAGCATCCTCAAGGCGATGATCGAGATCGTCAACCGCCCGCACCCCAAGTGGACCGTGGTCCGCGCGCCCAAGACCGGTGGCCGTGCTTCCCTCGGCGACCCGTACGGCGTGTGCCCGTCCTGCGGTGAACGCGCCCGGCTCGGCAAGGCCAAGCGGCTCAAGTGTCCCTCGTGTAAATGGGAGTTCGAGGTGGCGTGGGACGAGGGTTATCTCACCTAAGGCGCATCTCGTCATCAACCCGGCCGCCGGCCGGGGCGCCGCCCGTCGGCTGAAGGACCGGGTGGCGCGCGCATTTCAAGGTGAAGGCTGGTCGGTGGAGGCAGTCGAGACCGCGGGCCCCGGGCATGGGGCCACGCTCGCGGCGGATTTGTCGCGCGCCGGAGCCGAGCGGGTCATCGCGGTGGGGGGCGACGGGATCGTCCACGAAGTGGCGAACGGGCTCCTCCACGCCCGCGGTGGCGCCGCCCTCGGGGTGGTGCCGGCGGGCTCAGGAAACGACTTTGCGAAGCTGGTGGGAGTCTATCGCCACGACCCGGAGCAGGCGGCCCGGCGGATCGCGGGTGCCACGGTGCGGCGGTTCGACGCGGGGCGCGTGGGCAGTGAGTACTTCGTCAACACCCTCGGTTTCGGGTTCGGCCCCGAAGTGGTGCGGATCCGGGACGGCATGCCGGGGTTGAAGGGGTTCCTGTCTTACCTGGTGCCGGTTCTCAAAGCCTTTGCGGGCTTCGTCCCTCCGGTCCTGGAGATCAGGGCGGGGGAGTTGATCGAGCAGGGTCCCGTGATGATGGTAGAGGTGTGCAACGGAACGACAGCGGGCGGCAGCTACCGCTTCGCGCCCGCCGCCGACCCGGCGGACGGCGCCTTCGACGTCTGCGTGATTCGGCGGGTGGGACTGATCCGGTTTCTGATGGCGCTGCCGAAAGTGATGAAGGGAACCCACGGAAGGATGCGTGAAGTTCGATCGGTCCGCGCGCGGCACATCACCATCCACTCGGATGAACCTCTCGTGATGCACCTGGACGGGGAGCTCCGCACACCCGGCATCCGTGAATGCACCATTACGGTGGAGCCCGCGTGCTTACCAGTGTTGGTGGCTTCATGAGACGTCTGGTGTTGCTTGTCGTCTTGGCGACCTGGCCACTCGGGATCTTGCCTGGCCAAGACTCTCTCCGGGCCATCCCCGCCTCTCCGGACACGCTCCACGAAGTGCGGGCCGTCAACGCGCTCTGGCGTTCGCTGCTTGTTCCGGGATGGGGGCAGGCAGTGACGCACCGCCAGGGCACCGGCGCCGCCTTCGCGGCCTGGGAGGGCATCACCATGATGATGACCCTCAAGGCCCAGCAGGAAGCTGACTACTTTTCCCGCACCGGCTCGCCGAGTCTGCACAGCAAGCGGCAGGAAGTGCAGGACTGGACCGTGCTCTGGATCTTCAATCATCTCTTTGCGGGCGCCGAGGCGTTCGTGTCCGCCCATCTGCAGGACTTCCCCAAGGACCTGCATTTCCAGGCCTTCCCCCGGGGCGTCGGCATCTCCGTTCCGATCGGCCGCTGGTGAACGACGCCCCCCTCGGCGTGTTCGACTCAGGACTTGGGGGACTCACGGTGGCGCGCGCCCTCTTCGAGCGCCTGCCGCGGGAGTCCGTGATCTATTTCGGTGATACCGCGCGCGTTCCGTACGGCCCCAAGTCCGCCGACACCGTGCGCCGGTACTCGAGCGAGATTCTCAAGTTCCTGCTCGAACGCGGCGTGAAGATGGTGGTCGTGGCCTGCAACACGAGCACCGCCCACGCGCTCGACCATCTCCGGAAGATCTCTCCCGTTCCCGTCATCGGCGTGATCGAGCCGGGCGCCCGGGCCGCCGTCGCGGCCTCCCCCGGTGGCACGCTCGGGGTGATCGGGACCGTCGGGACGATCACGTCAGGTGCCTACCAGCGCGCCCTTGCGGCGCTCGACTCTGCCGCCACGGTCGAGGGCGTCGCCTGTCCGCTCTTCGTGCCTCTGGTGGAAGAGGGGTGGCTCGATCATCCCGCGACGGAGCTGATCGCCCGGGAATACCTCGCGCCCCTCGCCGCCTCGTCCGTCAAGGCCGTGGTGCTCGGCTGCACGCACTATCCGTTGCTGAAGCCGGTGATCGGCCGCGTGCTGGGGGCCGGCGTCGCGCTGATCGACAGTGGAGCGGAGACGGCGAAAGCGGTTCAGGAGGCGCTCGAGGCCAAGACGCTGCAGGCGGGGGGGGCGCGCGCGCCCACGCATCACTTCGTGGTGTCCGACGACGCGCCCAGGTTCCGGAAGGTCGGGGCGACGTTTCTGGGGGACCGGCTGCGGGATACGGAAGTGGAAGTCGTCAGTCTGTAAACTGCTTCAGCTCGACCGTCCTCTCGGTGACCACCGCGTAACGCCCGCAATCCAGGAAGGCCCCGGGATTCACGTACGCTCGCCCGTCAGGCCGGGTGACGAGTTTCGGGCGATGCGTGTGGGCCAGCACGACGAGCGAGAGATCGGGCCTCCGATCGAGCAACGCTCCCGCCCAGGCCTCCTGCGCCAGCGCGGCGCGGTCCAGGACCGCGCGGTCTTTCGTGTTATCCGCCAGTGTGCCCGACAGTTTGTCCGCGATCCAGAACCCGAGATCAGGGTGCAGCGCGCGGAAGATCGAGATGGTCCACTGGTGTTTCAGAATGCGGTGGGTGAGCGCCCCACTCCAGTGCTGTTCGGTCAGGCCATCGCCATGGGCCACGAAGGTCGGCCGTCCCGCGAGCCGCATTTCCACCGGGTCCGGATGAAACTCGACTCCCAGGTCGTCGGTGAGAAATGGTCCACCCCAGCGGTCGTGATTGCCGCCCATCAGGGTGATCCGCACGCCCTTCGCGCGAAGGTCCCGCAGGGCCGCGATGTGCCCGAAGTGCTTGCGGGGGATCACCGCGCCGTACTCGAACCAGAAATCGAACAGATCGCCGTTGATCAGGAGGTGATCGGCGGGCTGGGGGACTGCCAGGAGAAACCGGTGGAATGCGGCGGCCGTGGCGGGTGGGACTTGGCCGAGGTGCGCATCGGCCACCACGATGACGCGGTCCGGTGGGGTCGGCACGGCCCCAAGCTAGGAAGCGGGTCCCGGCCTCGCAAGCTCCTGTCCCATTTGACTTTTGCTCGTGTCGCCTCCATTCTCCGCCAGCATGAAGGTGACCCGCGATCACTCCAAGTACGGAGCCGGACGCCCAGGTCCGACCAACCCCCCCGGCAGGATTTCCCGGGGGGACCGCCCCTCGGAGCCCCCAGCCGAGCCGGTCCGGAACCCTGGAGTGCCCCTCGATCTCGAGCTGGTCAGCTCGATCCGGGTGAATCGGAGCGCCGTGGAGCGCCGGGCCGCCACCCTTCCCAAGCGCCGGACCGTCAAGAAGGAATGGCAGGCCGCTTGGCTTCTCAGGGCCATCACCTGCATCGATCTGACCACACTCTCGGGGGACGACACCGCGGGGAATGTGGCCCGCCTGGCGGCGAAGGCCCGGGAGCCCATCCGCCGCGACCTTCTCGACGCCCTGGGGGCCGCCGATTTGCCCATCCAGGTGGGTGCCGTGTGTGTCTACCATGCACTGGTGCCGGCAGCGGTCCGGGCGCTCGCCGGATCGGGCATTCCGGTCGCCGCGGTCTCCACGGGGTTCCCGGCCGGATTGTCGCCCCTCGAGCAGCGGGTCCAGGAGGTCAAGGCATCCGTCGAGGCGGGAGCGAAGGAGATCGACGTCGTGATCACCCGCGGGCACGTGCTGACCGGCGAGTGGCAGCGGCTCTACGACGAAGTCTGGCGCTTCCGCGAAGCCTGCGGGGGCGCGCACATGAAGGTCATTCTCGGTACAGGGGAGCTGGCGACTCTGACCAACGTGGCGCGGGCCTCGCGGGTGGCCATGGCGGCCGGCGCGGACTTCATCAAGACGTCCACCGGGAAGGT
>DATEGY010000168.1:0-6315 GCA_035279865.1 Gemmatimonadales bacterium
GGAGACGGTCTTTTGAAGGTGAGAACGAGCGTCAAGCCGATCTGCGAGCACTGCAAGGTGATCAAGCGCCGGGGTGTGGTCCGGGTCATCTGCAAGCGGAATCCCAAACACAAACAGCGTCAGGGCTAAGCCGATGGCACGAATCGCCGGCGTGGACCTGCCACGCGACAAGAAAATCCAGTTCGCGCTCCCCTACATCTACGGGGTGGGGCCGTCGAACGCCAAGCGCATTCTCGCCGAGACGGGCGTGAGCCCGGACGCGCGGGTGCGCGATCTCAGAGACGCGGAAGTGGCGCGGCTCCGCCAGGTGATCGAGCGGGACTACAAAGTCGAAGGTGCGCTCCGCACGGAAGTGGCGATGAACATCAAGCGGTTGATGGACATCGGCACGTACCGGGGCGGGCGGCACCGCAAGAATCTGCCCGTGCGCGGCCAGCGCACGCATACCAATGCGCGCACCAAAAAGGGACCCCGGCGCGCCATCGCGGGCAAGAAGAAGCCCTCTCTCAAGAAATAAATGGCTCAGGCGAAAGCTCCGGGCGCCAAGCGCGCCAAGAAAGTCGTCGAAGCGGAAGGCGTGGCGCACATCACGGCCACGTTCAACAACACGCTCATCACCATCACCGACTCCCACGGCAACGCCATCACGTGGGGCTCGGCGGGGAAGGCCGGCTTCAAGGGCTCGAAGAAGTCCACGCCCTTCGCCGCCACGGTGGCCGCGGAGCAGGCGGCGCGCGAAGCGCTGTCGCTCGGCGTGAAGCGCGTGCATGTGCGGGTGCAGGGCCCCGGCTCCGGCCGCGAGTCCGCCATTCAGGCGCTCGCGACGGCGGGCCTGCAGATCCGCTCGATCCGCGACGTGACGCCGATTCCTCACAATGGGTGCCGGCCGCCCAAGAAGCGGCGGGTCTGATCCATGGCACGCTACACGGGTCCGGCCTGCAAGCTCTGCCGTCGTGAGGGCACCAAGCTCTTCTTGAAGGGGGCGCGCTGCCTCACCGAGAAGTGCGCCATTGAACGCCGCGCCTACGCGCCGGGCCAGCATGGCCAGGGCACGGGCCGGCGGCGGAAGGCGTCCGAGTACGCCAAACAGATGCGCGAGAAGCAGAAGGTGAAACGCATCTACGGACTCTCGGAGCGGCAGTTCCGCAACGTGTTCGAGCGCGTGCTGCGCGAGCCCGGAGTCACGGGCGAAGCGCTGCTCGTCGCCCTCGAGTCGCGGCTCGACAACATCGTGTTCCGGATGGGATTCGCGTCGTCGCGCCGGCAGGCGCGGCAGCTGGTCCGCCACCGGCACATTCTGGTGAATGGTCGGACCGTCGACATCCCGTCCTACCGGATCCACCCCGGCGATGAAGTGAAGGTCGCCGACGCGAGCCGCGAGCTGGCCCTCGTGAAGATGGCGGCCGAGCTCGCCGGGCGCGGTCAGCCCGTCAGCTGGATTCAGGTGGACAGCGACAAGGCTCTCGGCAAGATGACCGAGCGGCCCACCCGTGACGCCATCCCGGTCGCGGCGCAAGAACAGCTCATCGTCGAGCTCTACTCCAAGTGATGACGACGACTCTCGATTTGACCGGTTTGGTCCGCCCGCACGTGGTCGAAATGACCAAGCGGGAGGATACGCCCAACGCCGCCGAGTTCCGGCTCCAGCCGCTCGAGCGCGGGTACGGGTACACGCTGGGGAATTCCCTGCGCCGGATGCTGCTCTCCTCGCTGCGCGGCGCCGCCGTTTGGGCGTTCCGGCTGGACGGCGTGGTGCACGAGCACCAGACCATCCCCGGTGTGGTGGAGGACGTGCATCAGATCATTCAGCGCCTGAAGCAGCTCACCCTCGTGCTCGCGCCCGACGCGGACGAGGCGGTCCTGCACATCAAGCGCGAGAAGGCCGGCCCCGTCTACGCGCGCGACATCGAGTCGCACGGCGCGGTGACGGTGGTCAATCCCGATCAGCTCCTGTTCACGATCCAGGACGACAAGGACATGAACGGGGAGTTGTACGTGAACAAGGGCCGCGGGTACGTGGAGGCCGAGCAGCACCCGGTCGACCGGACCCTGTCGGTCGACGTGGTGCGCATCGACTCGATCTACAACCCGGTCCGCCGCGCGAACTTCACCGTGGCGGAGACCCGCGTGGGTCAGCGCACCGACTACGACCGGCTCACGCTGTCGGTCGAGACCAACGGCACCATCAGCCCCGAGGATGCGGTGGCGTACGCGGCGGCCCTCGCCCAGGAGCACTTCCGCTACTTCGTCGACTTCGGCAAGGTCCCGATGGTGGCCGCCGAGGCGCCGAGTGCGGGGGGCAATGCGGGCGCTCCGGGCCGGCTCAAGGAGCTGCTGGACCGCAGCATCGACGACGTCGGGCTCACGGTCCGCTCCGTAAACTCACTCAAGAATTCGAACATCCGGACGCTCGGTGACCTGGTTCAGCACGCCGAAGCCGACCTGCTCAAGGTGAAGAATGTCGGCGACAAGGCGCTGGGCGAGATTGCGGATCTGCTGCGGCGCGAGGGTCTGAACTTCGGGATGCGCTACGAGGAAACCGGAACCGGCGACGTGCGCGTCCTCGAGCCCGGCGTACCTCCCATGGCCCAGGTGGCCGCGGGCGGAGACGAGTAATGCGGCACCGCGCCAAAGGACGGCAGCTTTCCCGCACGTCGAGCCACAAGAAGGCGACGCTGAACAACATGGCGACCGCCCTCTTCCGGCACGACCGCATCGTCACCACCGAAGCCAAGGCCAAAGAGCTCCGGCCGTTCGCGGAGCGTCTGATCACCCTGGCACGCCGGGGCGATCTGCATGCCCGCCGGCTGGTGGAGCGGCGCATCGCGGACAAGGCCGTGAGCCACCGGCTCTTCGCGGAGCTGGGCAAGCGGTTCGCGGCCCGGCCGGGCGGCTATACACGCATCGTGAAGCTGGGGCATCGCGCCGGCGATGGTGCCGACGTGGCCCGGATCGAACTGCTGAGTGAGTGAGCGAGCGGCGGGGCGTTCGGTACGTTACGAGGGGACCCCGACGGGTCCCCTTTTCTCTTCAGGCGGCTTTGATTACGCGGTGCGACTTGATGCAGCGGGTGCAGACGCGGATGCGGCGGGTGGTGCCGTTCACCACGGCCCGCACGCGCTGCAGATTGGGAAACCAGCGGCGATTGGATTTATTGTTCGCGTGGCTGACGCTGTGCCCCGTCGCGGGGCCCTTGCCACACAGATCACACACACGAGCCATGGTCGGTCCGACGAATGAGTTCCATCTCACGAGCACCCCGGGAATCGGGGCCTGAGCAAGGGCGGAAACCTAACGGGGGGGTGGAGGGCGGACAACCCCGCCAGACCCCGCCGAAGACCGCCGTGATTACGGGCGTCACGGGGCAGGACGGCTCGTACCTGGCCGAGTTGCTCCTGGCCAAGGGCTACGAGGTGATCGGCGTGGTCCGCCGGACCTCGCACGACTCCTACGAGCGGATCGGGCATCTCCTGGACCGCGTGCACATCGTCCCCGCCGACCTCCTCGACCAGCACTCCCTGACCGCCGTGATCCGCGACGCCAGGCCCCACGAGGTCTACAATCTGGCGGCGCAAAGCTTCGTCCCCACGTCCTGGAATCAGCCCGTCCTCACCGGCGAGTTCACGGCCCTCGGCGTCACGCGGCTCCTGGAAGCCGTCCGGCTCGCGCACCCCGAGGCGCGTTTCTATCAGGCATCATCGTCGGAGATGTTCGGGAAGGCGCAGGAGACGCCGCAGAAGGAAAGCACACCCTTCTATCCCCGTTCGCCGTACGGGGTGGCCAAGGTCTACGGGCACTGGATCACGGTGAACTACCGCGAGTCGTACGGGCTCTTCGCGGTGTCCGGCATCCTCTTCAACCACGAGTCGCCGCGCCGGGGTCTCGAGTTCGTGACCCGGAAGGTCACGGACGCCGTCGCGCGCATCAAACGTGGAAAGGCCGCCGAAGTCCGGCTCGGCAACCTGGACGCGCGGCGCGATTGGGGTTACGCGGGCGATTACGTCGACGCGATGTGGCGCATGCTGCAGCAGGCCACGCCCGCCGACTACGTGATCGGCACCGGCGAAACGCACACGGTGCGTGAGCTTTGCGAAATCGCCTTCGGCCACGTCGGGCTCGACTGGACGAAGCACGTGGTGGTCGATCCGAAATTCATACGGCCCGCGGAGGTCGATCTGCTGCTCGCCGATCCGGGTCTCGCCAAGCGGGACCTCGGGTGGACGCCGGCCACCCGCTTCGCGGACCTCATCAAGATGATGGTGGACGCGGACATGGATCGCACCGCGTGAAGGTGCTCGTCACCGGGGCGGACGGATTCGTCGGGCGCTGGATGCTCCGTCGCCTGCTCGCGGACGGCCACGAGGCGTTCGGTGCGCTCCGGCCGTCGGGGACTTCGCATGACGACGGGTTGAGCGATGAGGAGCGGCAATCGGTCCGGTGGCTGCCGCTCGAGCTCACCGACCCGGAGTCGGTTCGCATGGTCGTGGACCTGCCGTACGATGCGGTGATTCACCTCGCCGCCGTTGCCTCCGGGCCGGAAGCGGCCCGCGATCCGGGCTACGCCTGGACCGTGAACGCCGCCGGCACTGCGCGGATCGCCTACGTGCTGGCCGAGGCGCGGCGGAAGGGAAGAGCCGATCCCGTCTTCCTGCTGGTCTCCACCGGTGAGGTGTACGGACGTGGCTCCGACGGCAGGAATGGCCGGCCGCGCGTCGAGACGGACGCCCTCGCGCCCTGTTCGCCCTATGCGTCGAGCAAGGTGGGCGCCGAGGCCGCGGCCTTCGAAGCCTGGCGGCGGACGGGACTCCGCGTAGTGGTGGCGCGGGCGTTCGCGCACACGGGCCCCGGCCAGGACACGCGCTTCGTGGTCCCGGCGTTCGCCCAGCGCCTGCGCTACGCCCGCCAGATCGGTGCGCCGGCGGTGAAGGTGGGGAACCTCGATCAGGTCAGGGAGTTTCTGGACGTGCGGGACGTGGTGGACGCCTACGCCCGGCTGCTCGCGAAGGGCGTGCCGGGCGAGGCGTACAACGTCGCCGGCGGACAGGGCATCGAGCTGCGCCAGCTGTTCGATCGGGTGGCGGCCCGGCTCGGCGCCAAGGTGATTCCCGAAACGGACCCCGAGCTGATGCGGCCGGCGGACATTCCCAATCTGGTGGGAGACGGATCCAAGCTGCGGGCGGCGACCGGCTGGGCGCCGGCCTATGCTCTCGACGACACGCTGCGGGACACGGTGGATGCCCAAGCGCACTGACCTGAAGCGCATTCTCCTCATCGGCTCGGGCCCCATCGTCATCGGGCAGGGAGCCGAATTCGACTACTCCGGGACGCAGGCCGTGAAGGCCCTGCGCGAAGAGGGGTACGAAGTCGTCCTGGTGAACTCCAATCCCGCGACGATCATGACCGATCCGGAGCTCGCGGACCAGACCTACGTGGAGCCGGTGACGCCCGCGTGGGTCCGGAAGGTGATCGAGAAGGAGCGTCCGGACTCGCTGCTCCCGACCATGGGAGGCCAGACCGCGCTGAACGTCGCGATGGCGCTGGCGCAGGACGGGACGCTGGCCGAGTTCGGCGTGCAGCTGATCGGCGCGAACGCGCGGGCCATCAAGATGGCGGAGGACCGGGCCGAGTTCGCGATCGCCATGCGGCGGATCGGCCTGGAGACGCCGCTCGGACGGACGGTGACCAGCCGCGAGGAAGCCCTCAGCGCGGTCGCGGACACGGGGTACCCGGCCATCATCCGCCCGTCGTTCACGCTGGGCGGCACGGGGGGCGGCGTGGCCTACAACCGCGCCGAGTTCGAGGAGCTCGTCGACACGGCGCTCGAGCTGTCACCGGTGCACTCGACCCTCATCGAACGCTCGGTGATCGGCTGGAAGGAATTCGAGCTCGAGGTGATGCGGGACGGCCGCGACAACGTCGTCATCGTCTGCTCCATCGAAAACATCGATGCGATGGGGGTCCACACGGGAGACTCGATCACCGTCGCCCCGGCCATGACCCTGACGGACCGCGAGTACCAGCGGATGCGGGATGCCGCGATCGCCATCATCCGCGAGATCGGCGTCGAGGCGGGAGGCTGCAACATCCAGTTCGCCGTAAACCCGGCGGACGGCGAGATGCTGGTGATCGAAATGAATCCGCGCGTTTCCCGGTCGTCGGCGCTGGCCTCGAAGGCCACCGGGTTCCCGATCGCGCGCATCGGCGCGAAGCTGGCCGTGGGGTACACGCTCGACGAGCTGCCGAACGACATCACGCGGACGACGCCGGCGTCGTTCGAGCCGGTGCTCGACTACGTCGTCGTGAAGGTGCCGCGCT
>DATEGY010000169.1:0-19931 GCA_035279865.1 Gemmatimonadales bacterium
AAAAGCGGGTATCCTGCTGAGTCTCGACGGCCTCACGCCTCCCCCGAAGGCCGCCCGGGTGAGCTTCTCCGCCGGCAAAGCCCGGGTGACCGACGGTCCATTTGCCGAGGCCAAGGAGATGGTGGGGGGCTTCTGGATGATCCAGGTCCGGTCCCGGGATGAGGCGATCGAATGGGCGCGCCGCGCGCCGATGCTCGACGGTGACATCATCGAAATCCGGCAGGTGCAGGAGCTCGAGGATTTCCCCGAAGATGTCCGCCGCGCCGCGGGAGGGAAGTAACCATGCGCTACTTCACGTTCATCCGGGCCGCCGAGAATCAGGGGCCGCTTCCCGCCGGATTCGACCAGGCGATGGAAGGATTCATCACCAAGCATCTGCAGGACGGCACCCTGGTGCAGACCGCCGGGCTGTCACCGTCGTCGCGCGGCGTCCGGATCCGGATGTCGAAGGCGAAGCTCACGCTGACGGATGGCCCTTTCGCCGAAGCGAAGGAAGTGATCGGCGGGTACGCGATCCTCGAGGCCTCCACGCGGGAAAAAGCCATCGAGATCGGCCGGGCGTTCATGCAGCTCCATCTGGATCACTGGCCTGAGTTCGAAGGGGAAGCGGAAATCCGGGCGATGGATTTCGTCGCCCCGTGACCAGAAAAGCCTGGGTACTGTTCGCCCTGAGCTCCGTCATCTGGGGCATTCCGTACCTCTTCATCAAGGTGGCGGTGGATGGGGGAGTGCCACCCGCGTTCGTAGCCTGGGCGCGGGTGGCACTCGGCGCATTGCTCCTCACCCCCATCGCCCTCCGCCGCGGCGCCTTTTCGGGACTCGGCGAGCACTGGATCGCCATCCTCGTCTATTCGGCTACCGAGATCGCCATCCCCTTCGTCCTCATCTCGGCCGGTGAACAACGCATCTCGTCTTCGCTGGCCGCGATCCTCGTGTCCACCATGCCCCTGCAGCTGGCCGTTCTCGCCGTGTGGCTGCACCCGGAGCACCGGCCCACCGGATGGCGGTTGATGGGGCTGGTGATCGGACTCGCCGGCGTGGTAGCGATGCTCGGGATTGACGTCGGCGGGCGTCCGGGTGAGCTGTGGGGAGCCGCCATGGTGCTCCTCGCCACCGTCGGGTACGCGACCGCACCGCTGATCATCAGCCGTTACCTGTCCAAGCTCGACCCCATGGGCCCGGTGGCGGCCAGTCTCCTGGTGTCCAGCCTCGCCTTGCTGCCGTTTGCCTTGGCCTGGCCTCCGCGCGCATGGCCGGCACCATCGGCGCTGATCTCCCTGGCCGTGTTGGGTGTGGTTTGCACTGTGATGGGTTTGATCGTCTTCTTCCAGCTGATCGCGACGGCAGGACCCAGTCGCGCGAGCCTCATCACCTACGTCAACCCGGTCGTCGCGGTGATCGTGGGTGTGCTCACCCTTCATGAACATGTCGGTATCATGTCGGTGGCTGGGCTAGTGCTGATTTTGGGCGGGTCCTGGCTAGCTACGTAGCTCCTTCCGGATCACCAGTTTCAGTCCCGACCAGGTTTCATCGATCGCGCAGACTTTCACGTCCACGAATCCGAGAGGCAGTGCCAGGTCCCGGATGGTGTCCTCGGTGATGTCGGTGTGCACCCCCGAAGCCTTCTTGGGCCAGGATACCCAGATCGCGGCATCATCGCGCACCGCTTTCCGCAGCCGGACGAGATCCCGCTGCAGGGAGGACGCCCGGTCGTGGAAGACGTGGATCACGTCCGTTCGCCGCGAGATTCGGCTCGCCAAGCGCACGCCGGGGAGGTAACCCCGGGGTCCGCCTCTCGAGTACACCCGGGTGTCCTCGGCGATGCCGAGCTTACGGCCCAAGGGGGTGCCGGAATACCCAGCGGCTGGAGGGGTCATTATCGCAACATGAGGAGGACCGGCCCCATCGCGAGGCGAACTGCCCGCGCGATCCGGGAGGTGTCCTTCAGCAGAGGAGGAGCCTCGCCATCTGCCTTGAGCACGATCTGGATGCCGCCGGTACCCGCAAGCACGGAAGATCCCGCGCTATCGAACACAGGGACGATCAAGGTGAGTGCGGGCAGAAAACCGTCTCCAATACCCCACCCGGACCCTTCTTCGACTCCGCTCCACCTTGCCGTCCGCCCCCGGAATGGGGCTCGAACCTCGGCGACGAGCGGGCGAATCCACGCCGTCACGTGGTAATCCCGCCGTAGCGCCGCCAGCGTCCCAGCCTCTACGGCCTGGTACTTCTCCGCGACGACGCGCCCACTAAACCGGTCGTAGTAGCCGCCGAGGGAATCGCGCACTCGCTGCCAGGTGGCTGCCGTGACGCCGGGTGCGATCACGGTGATGCCGGCGGATTCCAGCTGCGCGAGGATGAGCGAGTCGAAGAGGACATGCCGGGCCTGGAGGCCGGCCAGAAAGCGCGGAATTTCGGTTTCGTTGACCGCGACGACCCGGGCCTGACCGTCCACGGGTCCTTGGACCGCGAGCAGTAACAGCCCCATCACGCCGATTTGCCTCACGGCGCCGTTCCCGGGGAGTTGACCATGGTTTGGAGGGCGATCCGCACGCCTTGTCGCAGGTGCCTCGCGTCCGCAAAGATCGCCTCTCGCGGCACGGCGCTCAGTGAATCAGCCTCGAACTTATAGAGCACCTGCAGTCCTCCCCGTCCCGTCGCCACCACCGTCCCTTCAGGATCCTCAACGCTGATGAGCAGCGTCAGTGCCGCCACTGTACCGCGCCGGTCGCTGGGTCCGACCCGCTCACTTTGCCCGTCCCAGTCAGCGCTCCCGAGCCAAGGGACGATGCTTATCTCGATCGAGTCTCGGAGCCAGTAGACCGCGCCGTGACGGGCCAACAACGCCCGGAGGACTCCTTCGTGCACGGCGCGATACTTGACGGAGTCCAGCGCTCCTGTGATCGGACTGAACAGGCCATCGGCGGAGTCGACCAAATGCTTCCACAACGTCCCCGCGTCGGAGGGGGGGAGCACGTCGTACCCGGCGGCGCGGAGCTCAGTCGTGAGGAGAGAATCGATGACCGTGACCTGGGGCAGACTGTCGAGAAGCTGTGGGAGCGACAACGGCGAGAGCGCCACGCTCTTCCGTGTACGCTGCCCGCTCACGGCGGTCGGCAATTGGAGAGCCGCCAACAGCGCGAAGGCCGACAGACCCGAGAGGCGCATGGAAGAGAGCTACGGCACGTTTCAGAAGGAGGCAATCGGGTGCAGCATGAAACGGAGGACTGCGGACCCCCGCCAGGACTAGGGAGTCCTGGCGGGAGCCAGCGTGGTCAAAGCGCCTTCAGGAACGCGACCAGATCGGACTGTTGCTGCGCCGTCAGGTTCATCTGGAAGCGCTGATTGTAGAACGCCACGACCTGCTCGAGCGTCGCCGCCGCACCGTTGTGGAAATAGGGCGCGCGTGCGGCCAGTCCCCGGAGAATCGGTCCCTTGATGCGGTTCAGGTCCGCGCAGTCCCCCGTCAACAGCGCCTTCCCCGGATCGCTCGTGTAGGAGGTCGACCCGCCGCACGTGATCTGATAAACCGGGAGATCCGGCGTGGAGAGCTGCGCGAGCGCCGCCTGGATGTGCGGATCCGTCTCGTACGCCAGCACGTGGCTCGTGCCGATGTCGAGGGGCAGGGGCAGGGAATGGTTGCCCACGTTCGGCGCGCTGTGACAGGTGGTGCACGTCCCCGCCACGGATGGCAGGCCGAGCGCGTCGTTCAGCCCGCGGACATTGGTGATCGTCAGCACCTGGGTATTGAAGATCTGCTCCCCGCGCGCAATGGCCTGCCGGGACGGAGTCTCCTTGCCGTTGTTCGTCAGCGACAGCCAGTGCTGGAAGATCGACATCGACGCCGGGTCGAACGCCGCCCCCGTCGGGTTCCCGCCCAGGGGGTCGTTGATGCCGGGATAGAACTGCTGGCTGGTCAACGACGAGGGGCCGCCGTTCGCGCCCGTCGCGTTGAGCTCGCCGGCCGCATTGTCCCTGCGCTGTGCGCTGTAGAGGGAGATCTCGAAGTCGACGATGCCCGCCACCTGCGCGCCGGTGGGGGCCACGGCTGCCTGTGCGTGCCCCATCGTCGCGTCCAGCGCCTGGTGCGACAGATCGGCGCGCAGGTTGTCCGCAAAGGTGGCCGGATTGTTGAGGGGCATGACCGTCTCCCGGCCGTCGAACATCACGGTCGTGAGGAAGCGCAGATTGGTGGCCGGGAGGGGCCGCCGATACACGGAGACGGTCGTGCCCGTGGAGTCGGTATGCAGGGCGCAGTTATAAGGGTCGTGCACCACCGCGAGGGAGTATTGCGTCACGGTCTGCTCCGTGATGCCCACGCGGATGAGGCCGTTGCCGAGCAGGAGGCTGTGCGCGTCGGCCCCGCTCCCCGGCGGGGTGTTGGGGCAATTGGCTCCGTCCACGGACGAAAAGAGTGGATCGGTGCCGGCGCTCGCCGAGAACAGCGTCCGGGCGTAGTCCGCCGAAAGCCCCATCGCGTTCTCGATGATGTGGCACGAGGCACAAGAGCGCCCGTTCGTGCCCAGCGACTGGAAGAAGGGGCCCCGGAGATCGAGCCCGCCGCTGGTGCTGTAAGTGGCCACCGTTCCGGACGGGTCCGGTGCGGGAGCCTGGTTGCCGGTCGCGGCGACGGACCGAGCGATGCCGTGCGCAGTCGCGGGCTGCATGGGGTCCCGGGGCTGCTCGCAGGCGACGAGCCCGGCGACGGCCAGGACGGCCAGGACGGCGGGCATCAGACGGACGGACGACATGTGACCTCCCTCGAGGGTGTACGCCTCCAGGGAGGTATATCGGAACTACGGCTTCAAACCCGACAACCTCGTCAGCAGGGAATCGGCCCCCCGGGTGAGGGGGTGCTCCGGGCCCAGGCCAATGGCCAGAGCCCCCCGGGCGGTGGTCGCGGCAATACGCGCTCTGGCGGTGTCTCCTGAGGCCAGGCGGGCCCGGGCCTCCAGGAGGCTGGCGGCCCCCATCCAGCCGCTCCGCTGATAGGTGAGTGAATCCCAGGAGGAGGTGGAGTCGAGCATGCGGGCATAGAAAAACGCGCTGTCGGTCCATCCCAGCTGAAGGGCCAGGTCCCCTGCGGCCATGACCACGGGCCGCATCCGGATGCGGCGCTTCCCGTCGAACCAGCCGCTCCGGTGCAGGGCCGTCAGGTAGGCCTGCTGGGCCACCTGCGCCTGGCCTCCCGCTTGCGCAAGCATCCCTTCCAGGGTCGTGGTGTCAGGCAGCACATCATCAGTGTTCTGCACGCGCGGAAATGCCTTGAGGACGGCTCTGAACCGCGCCGCGGTGGTGCGCGCCTTCGGCAGGTCGCCGGTTGCGATCTGGGCTCTGGCCAATCCGTACAGCCCGCGGCCCAGCCAGTACGAGTCCTTCTGCGCCCCGGCCCGGTCCACGATCACTCCGAAGTATTTCGCCGCGGAATCGGGATGGGCCTCGATCAGCGCCGTTTCGGCATAGTGGATCAGCGGCTGCCAGTCGATCCGGCCTCGGGCGTCGGCGCGCGCAGCTCGAATCAGCACATCGTGATACATGCGCTCCGCCTCGGCCAGCTCCCCCAGGCGAGCCAGCGCGTAGGCGTAGTCGTGCTCCATGATCACCCGCGCCATCATCCCACCACGCCCGCTCGAGTCCATTCCGGTCAGGGCGCGACGGAACGTTGTCAGGGCGGCGCGGGGCTTTCCCCCTTCATCCAGGGAGCCCGCCAGGCCACTCAGCAGACTGAAGAACGCCGCGTCCCGGGTCTGC
Organism: Gemmatimonadales bacterium; assembly: GCA_035279865.1. GTDB lineage: Bacteria > Gemmatimonadota > Gemmatimonadetes > Gemmatimonadales > GWC2-71-9 > 40CM-2-70-7. Next base: position 5,752 of record DATEGY010000169.1, read on the forward strand.
CCGATCCGGGTCTTGATGGCGACGGCTTCTGAGAATGCCCGGCCCGCGGAATCGAAATGCCCCGTCTCGATAAACAGATTGCCGCGGGTCTCCAGGCAGCCGACGCTGACCGTCGGATCATCCGCAGTCTTCCGAAGGGAGTCCGCCTCCGTGAGGATCTTCCGGGCCTCATCGTACCGTCCTTCGGTACGCAACTGATCCACCCGGTCGCACCGCACCTCCGCCATCAGGGCGGGGGACCGGAGGTTCGTCGCAATCGAGTCGGCCACGTTGAGGAGGCTGTCCCGGACCGGGCGGGCGCCGATCTCACCGTAGCGGTCCGACAGGTCCACCAGCAGCGAAGACAGGAAGCGGGGATCACCACCCTGGCGGAGCAGGAGCTGCCGCCCGCGGTCGAGCAGCTCCCCCATGGTCATCGGCTTGTCGCCGACCTCGGACAGGAGGAGGGTCTGGAACTCGACCTGCGCGTCGGCGCGCTGAGACTGAAACCGCGCCTCGTCCCGCTGGATGCGGGCGGCGCGGGCCTGAAGGGCGGTGACCACGGCCGCGCCGATCAGCGCCAGCCACACCAGCGCGCCCGCGACGACGGCTCCCCGGTTCCGGCGCACGAACTTCGCCGTGCGATAGGCGACGGTCGCCCGGCGGGCGGTGATGGGCACATGCTGGAGGTAGCGTGTGAGATCGTCGGCGAGCGCGGCGACCGTCTGGTACCGGCGGACCGGATCCTTGTCGAGGGCCTTGGCGACGATGGTGTCGAGATCGCCCGCGTACTGCGCGCGCAGCCGGTCGACACCCGCACCGCGCGTCTCCGCCGCCTGAGGGGTCACCGACCGTGACAGCCGGCCCGGTTCCACTTCGACGATCGCGCGGGCCCGCGCGGCGGGTGTGGGACAGTCTTCGTTGGTCGGATGCCGGCCCGCAAGGAGCTGGTAGAGCAGAATCCCCAGCGCGTAGACATCCGTGGCGGTCGAGACGGGCTCCCCGCGGATCTGCTCGGGGGCCGCCGCATCGAAGGTCAGCATCCGGGTTCGCGTCACCGTGTCGTCCTCAGGAGCGCCCTCGAGCATCTTCGCGATCCCGAAGTCGAGCAGCTTCACCGTGCCGTCCTTCGCCACCAGGATGTTGGACGCCTTGAGGTCCCGATGGACGATCAGGTTGGCGTGCGCGTGGGCCACCGCCGCGAGTACTTGGTGAAACAGGGCCACTCGTCCCGCCACGTTAAGCCGGTGCTCGTCGCACCACCGGTCGATGCCCAAGCCGTCCACGTGTTCCAGCACCAGGTAGGGCTGGCCTCCGGGACTCACGCCGGCGTCGAGCAGGCGCGCGATGTTCGGGTGCGTGAGGCGGGCCAGCACGTGTCCCTCGGCCCGGAACCGCGATTCGCCTTCCGAGCCCGACAACGCCAGGGCCAGGAACTTGATGGCGGCAGTCGCCTTGAAGCGCCCGTCGGCCCGGCTGGCCAGCCACACGGTCCCCATCCCGCCCTGCCCGATGGGGCGCTCGAGGCGCCAGGGACCGAGCTCCCGGGTGTCCGGTGAGGCCAAGAGCTCGGCGGTGGGCGGGGCAACGGCCGTAGACAGGAATCCTTCGGCATCGGCACGCGCCTCTCGGGCGAGGAGCTGCTCCAGGCGGGCCACGAGCTCCGGCTGTTCGCGGCGGCGTTCCGCCAGCCAGGCCGCGCGCGCCTCCGGCTCGAGCTCGAGCGCGGTGTCGAGCAGCGCGTTGAGCGCTTTCCAGTCCAGGGGGTCGAGAGGGGGGGGCGTGGTCATCGCAGCTGATGATGGAGGATGACGCGTGCCTTGCGCCAGTCGCGCTGGATGGTGCGCTCGGATACGCCGCGCAGGCCGGCGATCTCCGAAAACGAGAGCCCGCAGAAGAAGTGCAGATCCACGAGCTCCGCCAGGACGGGGTCGACGGTCGCCAGCTCGTCCAAAGCGAGCCCCAGCGCGTCCAGGTCCCCCGGTGCCGAGACACTCGCCGACTCCGAACCGTCCAGCGGGAGCAGCTGGAACTCGCCGCCGCGCTTGGCGGCGGAGCGGCGCCGGGCGTAATCGATGATCAGGCCGCGCATGGCCCGGGACGCGTACGACATGAAGCGCGAGCGGTCGGGAAACCGGAGCTGGTCGTTGTCCGCCAGGCTCAGGTAGGCCTCATGAAGGAGCGTGGTCGTACTGAGGGTAGAGCCATAGGGCAGGCCGCGAAGGCGGCGCTGCGCCAGGGCGTGCAACTCATGGTAGAGTGCTGCGAACAGCTGATCGGACGTGCTGCTCATGGTCCACGCCTTGGACGACGACGGCGCTGGCCAATATATGGACCGGGGGGCTACTCCGCCTTGTGCAGGGAGCGGAGCAGGGGCGGCGCATCGGGGCCGAACACGTCTTCTGACGGAACGGTGACGATCCGCGACCGGGGTCCGGCACTTCCTTTCGTTCCATCGCTCCCCTTCTGCCCGTCATACCCGGGCGGGCCCGACGCTCCATCCCGGCAGAATCCGTGCGCGGACATTCCACTGTGCAGGCCACCAGCGCCGCCTTGCCCGCCTTCGCCGCCCGCGCCGCCACGCCCGCCGGTGCCTCCCGGGGACCGGGCGTCGATCAACCCCGCGAACAGGTTCCAGTCGTTCGGCCCTACGATGGTGATCGCCCCGCCGGCGCCCCCGCGGCCTCCCGGTCCGCCGGGCTCGCCGTTTTCCCCGGGGCCGCCGCTTGCGCCGGGACAACCCGTGCTGCCCTGGGCTCCGTCCCGCCCCGGCCGTCCGTTTCTCCCCCAGCCTCCGGGGCCGCCGCTTGATTCGACGGTGAGCCACGGTCCCGGCAGCACCCGGGCGGCATCCGCGAACAGGTACACGGGCGGCCGGTCCGGAACGGCAACCACCGCCGCTACGAGGGTGGCGAAGTACGGTGTCTGGATGAACCCGATGCGAACCGTGACCGGCGGGCCGTCGGCACCGGGCGCTCCCGGGTTGCCCTGGGCTCCGGTGATTCGGAAGGTGCGGGGGAGACACGAGTACTCCGGAGGAATGACCAGGGTGTCCGAGATGTCCGGATTCGCGCGCAGGGTCGCGACGAGATGGAAGCCGGTGGTGAGGCTGGCCAGCGGATCCGGAGCCGGCGTCCAGTCGCCCGTGGAGAACTGTTCCGCGTTGGAGCTCGAGAGCTGGAGCAACTCGACGGGGAGGCGGTGCGGCAGCCAGGAGCCGTCGTCGAGCTGCCCGTCGTAACTGGCGGCGAACGCTTTCCCGGGGCAGGCCGCGGCCGGCGCTTCGATGCGGAGGTGGCGGATCCGGGCCAGCTGTCCCGGCTCCGGCATCACGGCCGGCTCGGGCCCGGCATGACACGCGGCGCCCGCTGCGATCAGCGCGGTGAGGATGCCCTTTCGAGCCATGGTGCCAACGATACGCTCCAGATGTGGGTATTGCCGGTGACATACACCGTGCGATGGTCGGGGCTGAAATGGGCTCCCCAGGGAGCATCCCGGTTCACGTCGTCGCCGAGATCCTGTGGAGTGGTCCAATGATCCCCCTCCCGGAAGACAATCGAGAGCCTTCCCAGCGTGCCGTTCCCCGCGCCGTAGTCGAACACCAGGAACGACTCGTCCGGCGCGATGGCCGGATCGTGCGTCGGCTGGGTGGAGTCACCAAGCGCGACGCGGACGGCGGGGAGGTAGGTGCCGCTCCGGTACTCCGACCGGTAGATGTGCATGGCACCGCCGAGCCGCTGGATGAAGTAGAGCGCTCCATTGGCCGCCACGCTGGGCGCCACGACGAGGTTCGAGCCGTTCACGCCTGTTCCCAGCCAGACCGGGGTGCTCCAGCCGCTTCCCTGACGGTCGACGCGCCAGAGGTGGGCTCCGCGGTATTCCTTGCCGTTCTGCTCGAACACCACGGAGTCGCCCCCCGGCACGGGGCGGTTGGAGCTGAAGATCAGGTAGGAGCCGTCCGGTGAGACCGCGGGGTCCTGATCGAGCCACCGGCCCGAGAATGGAACCGCCACGGGTGAGCTCCAGTGCCCGCCCACGCGATGCGAGACCATGATGGTCTTGTTGCGGTCGATGGTCCGGTCGAAGTAGAACGTCTGGCCGTCGGGCGTGAATGCGGGTGAGTCGTCATGCTCGGCATTCAGGATGCCGTTCATGACGACCGCGGGGGCCGCCGCAGACTGGCCCTGGGCTTGCATCGGGGCAACGCTGAATGCTCCGAGGATCATCAGGATCATGGGAAAACGTTCGACGGTAGCGACCGGCAAGTAAACCCCGGCTTGGCGCGTTACCAGAGAGTCTCGGCGCTCTATTCGTACCGCAGAGCCTTGATCGGATCGACTCGCGAGGCCCGGCGCGCGGGGAGGTACCCCGCCGCCAGGGCCACGAGGGTGAGGACCGCGAGCGAGAGGGCGAACACGGCCGGATCGGTTCCCTCGAGACCGAACAGGAGCGAGCGGGCCACCTTTCCGAAGAGGACCGCGCCGGCGAGACCGATCGCGCTACCGATCGCCATCATCCCGCAGACCTGCCGCAACACCATCCGCCGTACCCGCCCCGAATCGGCACCGAGGGCCATGCGGACCCCCAGCTCCCGGGTCCGCTGCGCCACCGAGTAGGCGAGCACGCCGTACAGGCCGACTGCGGCCAGGAGCGTCGCCAGCACGGCGAATGCGGTCGAAAGCATCGAGATCATCCGATCCAGATAGACGTTGTCCCGCACCTGCTGCGTCAGGGTCTTGAGGCCCTCGACGGGGATGCCGGGATCGATTTTCCGCACCAGCCCTGAGATGCTGCGCATCACGGTTTCCGGCCGCGGCGTCCGCAGGTAAAAACTCATCGAGGGAATATCCGGGCGCTGTCGCCAGGGCAGGTAAAACACCGCGGGCACGGGCGCCTTGACCTCGGAATACTTCACGTCAGGCACGACGCCCACGATCTGGATATTGGCGGTGTCCGGAGGATCCGAGAAATACTTACCCACGGCGCCGGTCGTCAGGCCGAACTTCTTCACGAACGCCTGGTTCACCACGCCTACGCGCAGCGCGCCGCGGCGGTCGGCATCGGTGAATTCCCGCCCGGCGATGAGGTGGACGCCGAACGTGGAGAAGTAGCGGGTACCTACGAGGTTGTAGCTCGCGCCTCGATCGACGTCGGGCCCGTTGGGGAAGCCCGCCAGGTATACCGGACGGCCTCTGTTTCGGCCGGCGAAGATGGGCACATTGGACGTGGTCACCGAGGTCACGCCAGGAATGCCTGCCAACGCCTCCTCGACCTGGGCATAGTAGGCGGCGGTCCGGGGGTCCTGGTACCCCGTCTGCTCCGGGGACAATTGGAACGTCACGACCGAATCGATGTGGACTCCGAGGTCCGCACGCGCCACGTTCACGAGGCTCTTCATGAAGAGGCCCGCGGCGATGAGCAGCGCCGTGGCGAGCGATATCTGGAGCGTCACCAGGGACGAGCGGAAGCGCGCGGCCGCCCGCGCGCCGGAGATGTGCCCCGCGTTCGCCCGGATGGTCGTCACCAGGTCGCCGCGGGTGTTGTGCCAGGCCGGGAAAAGACCAAACGCGATGCCGGTGGCCACGGTGAGCGCGGCGGAGAACAGCAGCACCGGAGGCTGGAGGGTGAAGGCCAGGCCCCCGCTGGTTCCGGCGGGAATCAGCGAGGCGACGCCGGCGAGGGTCCACTTTGCGACCAGCAGGCTCGCGACCCCTCCGAGGCACGCCAGGGCGAGTGACTCCACCAGCAGCTGCGTGATCAGCTGGGCCCGGCTGGCGCCGAGGGCCAGCCGGAGTCCCATCTCCATGGCACGTCCTGCACCGCGGGCGAGCAACAGATTCGCGATGTTGGCGCACGCGATGAGCAGCACGATCCCGGTCACGCCGAACAGCAGCAGGAACGGGGTCGAGGTGGATTGATGCATGATGCTCTGCCCACGCGATCCCGCCTCCAGAACGATCTTCTTCTCCCGGAACCGGGCCAGGGTGGCGTCGCTCATCCCCTTCTGCAGGGGCACCTCGACGTCGTTGAGAATAGAGTGGTACAGACCGTTCACGCCGACGTTCGCCTGCTGCAGCGTCGTACCGGGCTTGAGGCGGGCGAACAGGTAGACCCAGTAGTCTCTGCGGTCTTCGAAATCCTCTCCGTTAGGCACCACAAGGCCCTGCATCGTGAGGGGCACGTAGACGAGGGGCCGCACGCCGAGTGTGGTCCCCTCGAACCCCGGCTCGGCGACGCCGACAATGGTCATCGCCCGCCCGTTCACCGTGACGGGTTTCCCGAGGATGGCCCGGTCCCCTCCGAGCTGGGATTGCCAATAGGAGTAGGAGAGCACGGCGACGAAATTGGCCCCGATGCTTTGGTCGTCGCTCTCGGTCAAGAGCCGTCCGAGAGCGGGATGGAGTCCCAGCGTCGGGAAGTAGGACCCGGAGACCAGTACGGCGTCGCCGGTGAGCGGCTGATCCTGGTACGTCACGCTGGCGCTGAACGGGACGTGGCCGGCCACATCCGAAAACACCGTCTGGCGCTGCTCGAGATCCCGGAACATTCGATAGCTGAACGCGATCTGACAGTCACCTGGCTCGCCGCACGACGCGTACCCCGGCTTGGGCCCGGGAGCGCTGAGGTTGACGAGGCGGCCGGCGTCCGGGACGGGGAGGGGACGGAGCAGCACTTCATCGAACAGCGAGAAAATCGCTGAGCTCGCTCCGATGCCGAGGCTGAGGGAAAGGACGGCGACCGTCGTGACGAAGGGCGTGCGAAAGAGGGTCCGCACCGCGTAGCGCAGGTCCCGCACCAGATGCGCGGCCCATGCCGAGCGCAGCTGATCCCGGGCGGCTTCCTGGTGGGCGGCGCGCGCCCCGAAGGCAACGCCGGCACGCCGTCGCGCCTCGGAGCCCGGGAGTCCCTGGGCTTCCAATTGGGCGGTCTTCTGGTCCAGGTGCCACGCCATCTCTTCCTGCATTCGTGCGTCGTCGGTCCCCCGGGTGGTGAGTCCGAGTATCCGGGCCAGGGCCGACCGCAACTGCCGCCATGTCGTCATATGGCCTCCACGGCCATGATGAGGTTGACGGCGCGTGAGGCGCGGGCCCATGCCAGGAGCTCCTGCTCGAGGTGCCGGCGACCGGCCGCGGTCAGCTCGTAGTACCGGGCGCGGCGATTGTTGGCGCTGGGCTTCCAGGCGGACCGAACCAGGCCCTGGCGTTCGAGACGGTAGAGGGCGGGGTACAGCGAGCCTTCGTTCAGGCGGAGGACCTCCTCGGACCACTGCAGGAGGCGCTCGCTGATCCCCCAGCCGTGCATGGGTTCGAGGGACAGGGCTTTCAGCACCAGCATGTCGAGGGTGCCCTGGAGGACTTCGTCCCGTGAGTTTCGCGTGGCCACGCCATGTCCTTTAGATGGTCTAAGGGACGATAGGGTTGCTTCCTTAGGCCGTCAATGGGTACGCCCGGCCCTGGGTGTACGGGCTAATGGGAGGGCGGGGGATCCTGGAGCACGACTTCGCGGATCTGCTGCCGCAGGCCGGCGAGGACCTCGGAGGCCGTGACGTGCCGCGTTTCGCATTGTTCGCGCACCCACTCAAGCAGGGCCAGGCGGGTGGGGAGCGCCATCGATTGGGTGCCGAGCGCGAGGGTGTTGCCGCAGGGACAGTCGGCGTAGGCCAGGGACCCGATCGGTTGCCGGGTTTCCCAGTCCTCGAGGTCGGCGTCGAATGACACGGGTGTCCCGCGAGGTGTGGTGGTGTGGATGTACTCGCGGAGGGAGTCGAACCGGCGGCCGCAGTTGGAGCAGACCTTCGGGAAGAGGCCGCGGAAGTGTTCGCGCAGAATCCGGAAGACTTCCTCAGAAGTCATGAACTCAACTTACGGGTCTCGCCCTATCCCCGTCAGATGCGGGACTTTCGTCTCACCCTGCCTGTTGGCGCCGGTAATACCGGCGGGCCTTGTCGCGGTTGCCGCAGACCTTCATGTCGCACCAGCGGCGGCGATGGTTCTTGGACCGGTCCAGAAAGAGCCACGAGCAGGTCTCGGACGCGCATTGCCGTACGTGGTCGACTCCTTCGCCCGTCAACAGCTCGGCGGCGGCCCGGCTCACCGGCCACAGCATCGCATCGAGGTGGAGCTCCGGGTCGATCCACTCCGATGTCACCCGGCGGTGGGAGCGGACCAGGTGCGCGTGCGCCGCGGCGCGGCGGACGAATTCGCTCAGGCTCGCGAGGGCAGGACCCGGGATGGAGCGCCCGAGCGCGACGTTCGAGAAGATCTCGAACGTCGTTTCGCGGAGGCGAAGTCCCTCGCGCAGAGTGGCCAGGGCGTCGGCGGGCGCTGCGGAGGCGAGGCGGCGCAGGCGTTCGCCCGTCTTGCCGGTGAGCACACCGGATTCCACGCCCCACTGCACCAACCGCGCGTAGTCGGTGAGCTGCTCCTGGGGGTGGTCACCCGCGCGATCATCGGTGGTGTTGGCGAAATCCAGGCAGAGATGCCCACCGGTGAATTCAAAACTAACCATTAAAATGACCTTGACAGGTTACGTCCAGGGTGGCTAGCATATCACCAGTATAAGTCATTTTGATGGTTATGTGAAGATCACCCCTCGGAGCCGGACATGAACCCGAAGAGTCTCGAGCCAGTCACGCTGATCATGATCATCGGGGGTGGGGTGCTCTATCACGTCAGCCAGAAGGCGACGCCGGCCGGGTTGAATCCGTTCCTCGCGCTGGCCGTCTCGTTCGGCCTGGCCTCGCTCGGGTGTCTGGCCCTGTTCGTCGGGAACCAGGGTCTCGCCACTCCGGCCCTCTCCGGCGTCAATTGGACGTCCATCGGGCTGGCCGCCGCGGTGATGCTGATCGAGTCCGGCTACCTGATCGGGTATCGCGCCGGGCTGCAGCTCTCCCGGACCGCATTCGCGTGCAACAACCTCGTGGCGCTCGGGCTCCTGGCCGTCGGGACGTTCTACTACGGTGAGAGCTTCGGCCTCCGGACCGGTATGGGGATGGTGCTGTGCGTGGCGGGGTTGTGGTTCCTGCGCTGAGCTGCCGGCTCCCGCTGCCCGGGTCGAGCTATTCAGCGCGAAGGGCGACTACTGGATCAACGCGCGAGGCCCGGCGCGCCGGGATCCAGCTCGCCAGTGCCGCCACGGCCGCGAGCACGGCGAAAATCGCAGCGTAGGTGCCTGGGTCGCTGGGTGTGAGGTCGAACAAGAACGTCCGCAGGACCCGGGTCGCTGCGAGCGCACCGGCGAGTCCGATCAAGGCGCCGAGGCCGACCAGGCCCAGTCCCTCACCGATGACCAGCCGCTGCACTCGCGCGTGTCCGGCGCCCAACGCGATGCGAATCCCCATCTCCCGAATCCGTGCCGTCACGGCAAACGTCATGACGCCATAGATGCCGATGGCGGCGAGTGAGAGTGCCACGATCGCGAACGCGGTGAGGAGCAGGGCCCGGAATCGCGCCTGTGCGGTGGCCGCCGCGGTCCGCTCCGCCATAGTCTGCATGTCGTACACGGGGACCTGCGGAGCCACCTCATGGATCGCGCGCCGGACCTCGGTGCCGATCGACGGCGCATCCCGCGACACACGGACAAACACCATCATGCGCGGCCGCGGCGACTGGGCGTAAGCGACGTACGTGGTGGCTCCCGGTGCCGAATCGGGACGCTGCCGCACGCCGGCAACGACGCCGATGACCTCCGCGTCCTGCAGTCCTCCGACAGTGACGTGCTTGCCGATGGGATCCTCGTCCGCGAAGAACTTCTTCGCCGCGCTCTCGTTCAGCAGCACGACCCTGGGTGCGTCCGAACGATCTGCGTCCGTGAACATGCGGCCGCGCCTCAGCGGCACCCGCATCACCGAGAACCAGCTCGGGGTGACCCACTCCAGGTTGGTCATGGAGCTCATCCGGTAGTCGGTGGGCGCATGGTCGCGGCCGAGGGGCGTGATGAAGCAGGTGCCGCTCAGCGGCGCGCATGCGTCGAGGGCCGCGTCGGCAACGCCCGGCACGCCGCGCACCCGGTCGAGGATCCCCTGGTAGAACCCGGGCAGCGAATCGAGGCCGAGGGAGCCCGGTGGCAGCGTCACCCGGAACGTGAGCACGTTGGTCGCGTCCACACCGGAGTCGGTGGCCAGCAGATTCGCCAGGCTGCGGACCATGAGTCCGGAGCTCACCAGCAGGACCAGCGCCACGGCGACCTCGGCGACGACGAGTGCCCGCCGCCCCGCTCGAGCGCCACCGGCGACGCGATCGCCTTTGAGGGCGCCGGAGAGCGACTCACGGGCGGCCGCCAGGGCCGGTGCGAGCCCGAACAGCACGCCGACCACGAGCGACACGCCGAAGGTGAACGCGAGGGCCCACCAATCCAACGCAATCGACGAGAAGCCCACCACTCCAAGGGCGTACGAGCGGGACCGCGACCCGTTCAGAATGGATGTCGGATCAATCGTGCTGAGGAGGTGCGCGCAGACCCAGGCGACCGCGACGCTCGCCACGGCGCCGACCAGCGAGAGCATCAGACTCTCGGTCACCAGCAGCCGCGCGAGGCGTGCGCGACTGGCCCCAATGGCCACACGCACCGCGATTTCGCGGCCCCTCGCACTGGCCCGTCCGAGCAGGAGGTTGGCGACGTTGACGCACGCGATGAGCAGGACGAGGACGACCGCACCGGACAGCACGAGCAGCGAGCGCTCGATGGTGGGGTCCAGCCGCGCGTCATTGAGCGGCGACGCGGCAACCTGCCACTTGGATCCGCCCATCGGGTTCGGGAACGCGTCCCCGACCCGGGTCCCGAGGGTGGCCGCGGCGCCGGTCGCCTGCGTCTCGGTTACGCCCGGGGCGCGACGAGCCACCAGCCAGAACGGGTAGTTCTGCACGGCCAACTGGGCGGGGGGCCCGGCCGAGACTGGCAGCAGCAGGTCCGCTTGACCCAGCAGCCCGCGGAAGGCGCGCGGCCCGACGCCGATAATCGTCCAGGGTACCCGATCGATGTCGATGCTGCGGCCCACGATCGATGGATCGCCGTTGAACCGGCGCTGCCAGAGCGCATACGACACGATCACCTCATGCGGCCCGCCGATCTGCGCGTCTTGCGCAGGGGCGAAGTCGCGCCCCCGCGAGGGTGACAGTCCGAGCACCTGGAGGTAGCTCGCGCCGACGTATTCACCGGTGACGCGCTCGACGTCTCCACTGGTCAGCGTGACTTCCGTGCCCGTGTAGACGGCTTCGTCGGCGAACATCCGCTGGGCGTCGCGGAACATGGCGTACATGGGATAGGACCATCCCAGGGCACTGCTCGGCTGACCGCCTTCTGCCGGAAGCATCAAGGAGACCTGCATCAGCTCGCCCGGCCGGACATAGGGCAGCGGGCGCAGCAGCAGCGCATTCACGGCACTGAAGATCGCCGTGGTCGCTCCCACGCCGATGGCGAGGGTGAGTACCGCGACCACCGTAAATCCCGGCCGCCGCACCAGCCCGCGGGCGGCGTAGTGGATGTCCTGGATCACGCCGTCGACGAAGTCGCGGACCTGCATGCGCCGCTCCCGCTGATGGGCAGACGAGTGGAGTTGTTTGCGTGCGTCGTCCAGGGACGGGCCGAGATGCCGGAGGGCTTCGGTGCGGGCGTCGCCGGGTGACATCCCCTGCGCGACGAGCGATTCAACCCGGCTGTCGATGAGCGACCCCAGCTCGTCGTCGACGTCCTGGCGGGTGGCGTCGGGAGTCGAGAGCGGGAGCCGGAACAGCCGGCGGACGCCCGGGCGCAGATCGAAGGGCATCGATCGGTCTACTTCGCCGTCTTGGCCCAGAGGATGGAGACGAGGGCGTCGAAGTGATCGCGCAGGCGTTTGGATTCGACGCGCAGGAAGTCCCGTCCGGCCGGAGTGATCCGGTAGTACTTCGCGCGGCGGCCGTTCTTCGAGACGCCCCACTCGGTGGTGACGAGGCGGCGCTCCTCCAGGCGATGCAGGGCCTGGAGCAGGGCGGCGTCATCGACTTCGACCCGGCCGACGGATCGGTCCGCGATCCACGTGGAGATCTCGAACGCGTGCATGGGCGCCCACGACAGCGTCTTGAGTACCAGCGGGTCGAGCGTTCCTCTGAGCATGGCCATCCCGTCCTCCTCGTATCTTAGGATAGATACGAGGAGGAGGGAGAGCAACCGATGGTGTGGGCCCCACACGAAACGCTGACGAGGGCCTCGCCCAAGCCTGCGCAGCGAGACCGCAGGCGGGACGATCGGTTTTTCGGCATTCTCAAGTGGCCAGGTGTCCCCGGTGCGAGGCCTGGCGGGACGCGACTCCCGCCGGTCCCCGCGTCCGCTCGAGCGAACCACGAACCAGGCGGTGGACCATGCATGAACCGGTGATCTTCGGCACGCACGATGAGAAGACCGTTGCCCAGCTGCAGGATGTGGCGAGCCGGGCCGCGCGGGTGGCGCTGATGGCGGACGGGCACCTGGGCTATGTCATGCCCATCGGGGGCGTCGCCGCCTATCGGGAACAGGTGAGCGTCGTGGGCGTTGGGTTCGACATCGCCTGCGGCAACGCGGCTATCCGGACCAACCGGCGGCTGCACGACTACAGCCGGGCCGACTTGGAGCACTTGGCGGACGAGATCCAGAACGTGATCTCGTTCGGCGTGGGCCGGAGCAACAAGGCTGATGATGCGCCGACGGGCCACGCGCTGTTCGAATCGGCCGACTGGGATGCCGTTCCCGGCCGGGCCGAGCGCGACAGCCTGCGGGCCAAGGCGCGGAATCAGCTGGGGACGGTGGGAAGCGGCAACCACTACGTGGACGTCTTTGCCGACGAAAACGCGGAGGTCTGGGTCGGGGTGCACTTCGGCAGCCGGGGCCTTGGGCACACCATCGCTTCGGGGTTTCTCGCGCTGTCGCAGGGCAAGGCGTGGGGGGACCGGGTTCCCGAGGCGGAGGCGTTGCTGTCGCTTGAGCAGCCGATGGGACACGACTACTGGCACCTGATGAACCTGGCTGGTGCATACGCGTATGCCGGCCGGGAGTGGGTGGCTCGGAAGGTCGTGTCGCTGCTGGGCGGAGGGGAGGTTGAGTTGGTCCACAACCATCACAACTTCGCCTGGCGGGAGACCCACGATGGCGTCGAGTACGTCGTGGTAAGGAAGGGCGCCACGCCCGCGTTCCCGGGGCAGAAGGGCTTCGTGGGCGGTTCGATGGGTGACGACGCGGTGATTCTCGAGGGGGCCGCGGGCGACACGGCCCTGCAGCGGGCGGCGCTGTACTCCACGGTGCACGGGGCCGGCCGGGTGATGTCCCGGACGGAGGCCCGGGGCAAGGTCAACCGGAAGACCGGGGAGCTGATCAAGCCCGGGAAGGTGTCGTGGGAGATGCTGCGAGAGTGGGTTGGCGGGAAGGGTGTGATTCTTCGGGGCGGCGGATTGGACGAGTCGCCGCACGCCTATCGGCGGTTACCCGACGTCCTGGCTGCCCAGGGCGACACGGTGACGGTGCTGCACACGCTGACGCCGGTCATCGTGGTGATGGCGGGTGAGAAGGAATTCGATCCGTACAAGGACTGAAGGACGGGGGTGGGGGAGGGTCGGAAGCTCCTCCCCCCTTGGTAGAAGGGCATGCACCGCGAGATCATGACGAAATCGGCGACTTCCCTCGTTCAGGCCCGTGTGCCTCCCCGTCGCAGCCTCCACAGTCCCTGCACGGAGAGGATCATGGTGACGCCCCCGAGCGCGCCGAGTGCCCAGAGGGTCCAGACGAAGAAGAAGCCGCCGGGGGAGAGGGCGATCTCGGGATAGTGGGTCCCCCGCATGTGCATGACCGGATTGATGGCCGCGAACAACCCGGCGACGAACATGATGACGTGCCCCCATCGCCCCTCGGCGAGCACGAGCGTCCCGTACAGGAGCACCACCAGGACCACCAGCGCGATGTTTGAGGACTCGGCCGGTGAGATCCCGCGGTGGATGTCGTCCGTCACGTGCAGGGTCAGCAGGAGGAGCGAGAGCAGGGATGTGACCTGCAGCAATCTCGTGGTGTTCACTCATGGACTCCCGTGGGCGAGGCGCGGCTCATTGACAGGGGCAAGACGGGCGGACGACGGTTGAGCTTCCCGAAGGGCCGCAACGACGGTCAGGAGCACGACGCCGGCGGCGCCGATGACGAAAATGTCCAAGGGGCTTCTGGGAATCCCGTGCGCCCGGGCCTCCACCGTCAGGACCGCCATC
>DATEGY010000170.1:0-12813 GCA_035279865.1 Gemmatimonadales bacterium
AGAGGCTCGAGTAACTGAGGATGACGGTGAGCAGGTTGTTGAAATCGTGGGCCACGCCGCCCGCCAGCCTTCCCACCGCTTCGAGCTTCTGGGCCCGGACCAGCTGGGCCTCGAGCTGGCGCTGCTCGGTGACGTCCCGGACGAAGGTCTCGTAGTACTCGACTTCCCGCGCCGCGTTGCGGATGGCCCGCACCGAGAGCTGGACGGTGATCGGCAGTCCGTCCTTCCGCTTCCAGGTCGCCTCGACTTCGTCGTATTCCCGGTCGCTGTAGGTGTCCCGGTCCACCAGCTCCTTGCGCTGGGCCGGATCCAGGTAGAGATCGGTATTCATGTCCAGGTCGAGCAACTCGGCCGGGGACGGGTAGCCGAGCATGCGGACGAGCGCACTGTTCACCGAGAGGAACCGGCCCCTGGTGTTCGACCGGTAGATGCCGAGGGGAGCGTGTTCGACCAGGGTGGCGTAGCTCGCTTCGGACTCGCGCAGGGCGGCTTCCGCGTGCCGCCGGCCCCGCCGTTCTTCGGCATCGCGCAGCTCGCGGGCGATGGCGGGAAGCAGCCGCTTCCACTGTCCCTTCATCACGTAGTCGTTGGCGCCGGCGCGCATGGCGGCGACCGCCGTTTCCTCGCCGATGGTGCCGGACACAAAGATGAACGGCATGTCGAGACCGCGTTGGCGGATGATGTTGAGGCCGGCGAGGCCCGAGAACTGCGGCATCGAGTAATCGCCGATCACGAGATCCCACGGCTGGCGGTCGAGCGCCGCCGTCAGTTCCGCGGCACTGTCGACACGCACGGTCTCGAGGGCATACCCCCCACGCTCGAGCTCCCGGGTGAGCAGGAACGCGTCGTCTTCAGAGTCTTCTATAAGCAAAAGGCGGAGCTGGACGGTCATCCCGGGAGGTATCCCCTTTGTGCACCAGGTCCTGAAAGGGCTAGATGGCCGCGTGACCCAAGTCTCTGGTCAGGTGCCAACCGTCACACTCCAATACGGATTCCTAACATAGTTTGTGCTGTCAAGTTTATAGAAGAGATTGCACTAATCTTTGTAAGAGATATATAGTATCACTATGGAGCTACGACACTTGGCGCATTTTGTCGCGGTCGCTGAAGAGCGGTCCTTTAGCCGGGCCGCCAAGAGAGTGAACATTGTGCAGTCCGGCCTTTCCGCCTCAATTAAGGCGCTGGAGCATGAGCTGGGCATCACCTTGCTGGTGAGGACCACCCGGCGCGTCGATTTGACCGAAGCCGGCCGAGTGTTCCTCGCAGAGGTGCGACGGGTCGAAACCGCACTTCAAGGTGCACGCGAGGCTGTGGAAGCGGTTCGCGGCATCCTCCGGGGGACGGTGCAAATCGGGACGATGCAGCGGCTCTCGCCGCTCTTCGACTTTCCGGACGTGCTCGCGCGGTTTCGTGACGCTCACCCCCGGGTCGAAATCGTACTTCGACAAGGCGCCTCCGGGGTCTTGTTGGCGGACGTGGCGGAAGGGAAGCTCGATTTCGCATTTCTCGCGCTCGGCGGAGGTGTTCCGCGGGGAATCAGCGTCACACCGCTGGGGGAAGACCCGTTGGTGCTGGCCTGTGCGCTGACCCATCCGATGGCCAGCCGGCCCCACGTCACGCTCGCAGAGTTGGCGGAGGAGCCGTTCCTCGAGTTCGTACCGCAGACTACGCTGCGGGTCCTCGTCGATCGGGCGTTCGCGGGGGCGCACATCGAACGGCACATCGCGTTCGAGCTCAACGACGTGCCGACGGTGCTCGATCTGGTGGCCCACGGCCTGGGTGTCTCGGTGCTCCCGCGGTTCGTGGCCATCGATGCGCGTGGGGTCCGATGCGTACCCATCGAGCCGGCCGTCGGGATGTGGCGCCTGGTGTTGGCACGACGGGACCTGCATCCTCTGGGGCCGGCGGCGAGGGCGCTCCTGGGATTGATCGTGCCGCGGGCGCCGGGGCAGGAGACGGGCGGGCGGCGCGGGGCGGCCGCACCGAAAATCTGAGGGGGGGCAATGCAGGGATCCGGCAGCGGCGTCAAGGTCTCGCTCAGTGTCAAACTCCCGGTCTTGATCGGGGGCCTGCTGGTCGTCGCAGTGGTCGTCTACTCGTCGATCTCCTATCTGGCGGTGCGGCGGTCGACGGTCAGCATCGCCGGTGCCCGCATCGAATCACTGGCGGATCAGCTCGGCACCCTGTTCCGGCAATCCGGGACCGCGTTGATCAAGGGGACCCGTGAGGCCGCGGACACCTCGACGATCACGCGATTCCTTGCCAATCCGACTGCGGCCCGCCGTGAGGCCGTGACCACCCTCCTGCGGCCGAACACGCCGGCCGGGAAGCAGATTGCGTCCGCCCAGATTTTCGATGCCGGCGGGCGCCTGATATTCGCGGTCGGCGATTCGGTCGCGCAGCGCACGGCCACGGCCGCAACGGCGGATCTGATTGCGGGACTCACCGCCAAGGACTCAGGTGTTGTCAGTCGCTTCGTGGCGGTGGGCGACTCGATGATCTACGCGTCCGCCGCCCCGAGTGTCGACCAGGGGCGCCTCCTCGGCTACCTCGTGATCTGGCGTTACCTCACCAGCACGCCGCAGGCGCGGCAACAGCTGAACCAGCTCATCGGCGCGGGCGCGCATATCTACCTGGGGAACGCGGCCGACAACGTGTGGAGCGATCTCAGTCAGATCGTCGAGCCGCCCCCGGTGGCCGTGGGCGCCGACACCAGCCTCCTCCGGTATGCACGCCCCGGGCCGGCCGGTGGAGACATGATCGCCGCCGCCCGGGCGATCCGTACGGCCCCGTGGGTGGTCCTGGTCGAATTCCCGGTCGCGATCGTGCTCACCCCCGCCGCCGCGTTTCTGCGGTACTCCCTGTTGATCGGGGCTGGGATCCTGGGACTGGGCCTCCTGGTCGCCTGGTGGGCGAGCCGCCGGGTGACCGGGCCGCTCGTGCGCCTGACCCGGACCGCCGAGGAGCTGGCGGGACAGGTATCGCACGCGGCCGGTGAGGAGGCGCCCGGGGACGAGATCGAGCGGCTGGCCAGCGTGTTCGCCTCGATGGTGAAGCACGTGCGGGAGTCTCAACACGAGCTCGAAACCCGGGTCAAGACGCGGACCAACGAGCTCCAGGAGCGGAATGAAGAGCTCGAGTCCTTCGCGTATTCCATCTCCCACGACCTGCGCGCACCCCTGCGGGCGATGGACGGGTTCAGTCAGGCCCTGCTGGAAGAATACGGCGACAAGCTCGATGCGACGGGCCGGCAGTACGCCGAGCGCGTGAAGGCGGGCGCGCGCCGGATGGACCTCCTGATCCGGGATCTCCTGGCCTACAGCAAGATGACCCGCGCCGACATCAAGGTCGGCCCCGTGGAGCTCGACCGGGTGATCCGGAGCGCGCTGGACCAGGTGGAAGGAGACGCCCGTGCCCGTGGTGCCCGCGTGGTGGTCGAGGATCACATGCCCCGGGTCCTCGGCCACGAGTCGACGTTGACTCAGGTGGTGATGAATCTCGTGGCGAACGGGATCAAGTTCGTGCCGGCCGGGCGGACGCCGGAGGTGCGAGTCCGGACGGAGGGGCGGGACGGCGTCGTCCGTATCTGGATACTGGACAACGGGATCGGCATCCCCCCCGAGTACCACGAGCGGATTTTCCGGGTGTTCGAGCGCCTGCACCGGGTGGACGAGTACCCCGGTACGGGCATCGGGCTCGCCATCGTGCGGAAGGGCGTCGAACGGATGGGCGGACGGGTGGGGCTCGAATCAGAGCCCGATCGCGGCACCAGCTTCTGGATCGATCTTCCCCGCGTGGAGGATCAAGCCCGGGTGGCCGCGGCTCCGTAAACGCTGGTCCCCGTCGCCTTGAAACCGGCGTGAATCCACGCGCCCGCCCGGAGATTCAACGCGGCGGCCGCGGCGTGGGTCACCTCGGTCACGAGCGGCGGCCGGGTCCTCAGAACGACCCGCACCCGCTCGCCGTCCGGCGGCTGGGGCACCACCTCCGTGACTTCTCCGTGAAAGATGTTCTGGGCACTTCCCACGGGCGGGGTGAGATAGAGCGTCACGTCCCGCGGGTTCACCGTTACGAACACGTCCCCGCGGAGACCCGGGTCCGGCACCAGGAGGGACCCTTCTTTCGTCCGGACCCGCACCAGCCCGCCCGCGGATCCGGGATCCTGCACGACCGTGCCGCGGAAGAGATTCACGCCGAGGAGCGACGCGACATATGAGGAACGGGGCCGGCGGAGCAGGTCTTCCCGGTCCCCCAGCTGCGTCAGCCGTCCTTCTTCCAGGACCGCGATGCGGTCGCCGAACAGCAGGGCCTCGACGGGGGCGTGAGTCACGTAGACGGTGGTGCACCCCGCCTCGTCCAGCACGGCTTTCAACTCGCCGCGCACTTCCTGCCGGGTTCGCTGGTCGAGCGCCGACAGGGGTTCGTCGAGGAGCAGGAGGCGGGGCTTGGGCGCCAGTGCGCGGGCGAGGGCGGCGCGCTGCTGCTGCCCGCCGGAGATCTCCCGTGGTCTCCGGTCCGCCAGGGGCGTGATGGCCAGCCGGTCCAGCACGCCCGCCACCCGGTCCCGCATATCCCGCCGGCTCCATCCCCTCGCGTCCAGGCCGAACGCCACGTTTTCCCATACCGTGAGATGCGGGAACAGCGCGTAGTCCTGCCCCACGTAACCGATGGGCCGGGCCCACGGCGGAATCCAGGTGCCTCCGCTCCGGGCCTCATCGAACCAGGTCTCGCCTCCCAGCGCGATGTGGCCGCGGTCGGGCATCTCCAGTCCGGCGAGCAGACGCAGCAGCGTGGACTTGCCTGACCCGCTTTCGCCGACCACGACGAGCGTACGGCCTTCCTCCTGCTCGATCTCGACGTCGACCGAGAAGGACGACCGCTCTTTAGCGGCGCGAAGCGTGAGCATAGATCCGGGTGCCGTGCCAGCCGGTCGAGAACGACCGCAGCGTGAGCAGGAGGGCGAACGAGAAAATCAGGAGAATCACGGACAAGGCGACGGCCGCCGGGAGGTCCGACTGCAGGGCGATGTACACGGCGAGGGGCAAGGTCTCGGTGCGGCCCGGCAGATTGCCGGCGAACGTGATAGTGGCGCCAAACTCTCCCAGGGCCCGTGCCCAGGTCATGGCTCCGCCGGCCATGAGCGACGGGAAGGCGAGGGGGAGGAGCACGCGACGGAACGTGTACGGCGGAGTGGCCCCGAGGGTGACGGCCGCCTCCCGGTACCGGGGCTCTACCTCGCGGAGTCCCGCGGCGGTCGTAGAGACGAAGAAGGGCATCGCCACAAACGCTTCGGCGATCACCACCGCCAGGGTGGTGAACGGGATCTGCAGGCCGAGGGCTGAGAGCACGCCGCCGGCGAGCCCGGCACGGCCGAAGGCGAGAAGCAGTCCGACGCCGGCCACGGTGGGAGGGATCACCATGGGGAGCTCCACGAGCGTCTCGAGGACCCGGCGGCCCGGGAAGTTACGTGTCGCCAGGATGTAGGCGACCGGGAGGCCGAACGCCGCGACGAGCAGGGTGGCGGTGAGGCTGGTGAAGAGCGAGAGCTTGAAGGCCTGGAGGACCAGGGGGCTCGCGGCCCGCCTGATCAGGTCGCCGGGGGGCACCCGTACCACGAGGGCGACCAGCGGGAGGCCGACGAGCGCCAGAAAGAGCGCGGTGCCGACGGCGACCGCGATCCGCCACACCCACAGGCGGGGCCGGTGGGCGAGCGTCAGCGGGCTCAGCGGGAGGCGGGGGTGAGGCCGCGGGCGGCGAGGACCCGCTGCCCGACGTGGGAAAACACCAGCGCGACGAACGCCGCCGCATCTTCGCGGTCAGGCGCGTGCGCCAGAACCGCGATCGGGTAGTCCGCGATAATGTTCGCGGCGGTGGGGATCCCGATCGTCGAGACGTGATCCGCGACGCTTCCGGTCACATCCGAGCCGTAGACAATTCCGGCGTCGGCTTCGCCCAGCTGTACCTTGGTCACGACCGACTTCACGTTTTCCTCGTTCGAGACGACGTTCGCCCCTACGCGGGTGGCGAAGTCGGCTCCGTACCCCGGCAGCCGGGCCAGGTTGGCCAGCACGACGCGGGCGTACCGCCCCGCCGGCACCGCCTCGGCGGCCAGCACGATCTTGAGCCTGGGCCGCCCCAGGTCCGCGAGCTCCGTGACGTGTCCGGGGTTGGATGCGGGGATGATCACGATCAGCTGGTTGTGCGCGAACACTCTGGGCTCGCCGCGCACGCGACCCGAGTCCTTCACCACGCTCATCCAGTGGTCGTCGGCAGAGGCGAAGACGTCGGCGGGGGCGCCCTGCTGGATCTGGAGGGCGAGAGTCTGGGAACCCGCGAAGCTGAAGGTGACTTTCAGGCCGGGCCGGGCCCGCTCGAGGGAATCACCCAGCGCGGCGAAGGGCCCCTGCAGCGAGGCCGCGGCGAAGACCGTCAACGTCCGCTGAGCCGGCGCCTGCGCGAGCAAACACAACACGGGGAGGAGCATGCCTCAAGATACCCCCCTCCCCACTGGGCCGCCCCTGCTATTCCTCGTGCGTCAGCGCGGTGCCGTCGGGACCGACCTGCACTTCAGATCGCTTCCCGGCCGTGACGATCGCCGCTTCGTACGCCACCAGGGTGCCACCCTTGGTGAGGGACTCGACCCCGGTGATGCGGCCCTTGCCCGCCTTCTTCATCAGGGCCGTGCGGACGGGTGCGGGGAGGGAGTCGAAGGCCACTTGCTGCTCGATTTCGACCACGGTGCCGTCCGCGCTGATGGTCACGTCCCGGGAGCGGCCTGCGATCACCATTTCCACTTCATACTGCACACGGCCATGCTCCACCTCGCGGGAATACCCGCGGACAGTGGCACCCTGGCTCTGCGCCTGGGCGGTGGCGCGAACCGCGGCGGGTAAATCGGCCGCCGTGATCTTCCGTTCCTGCGCCGTCAGTGGGATAGCCGTGAAGGCCAGCAGGATCGCCGTGCCCATCGTCGTTCGGGTCATGAACGCTTCCGGTTGAAGAGTGGGACGAATCTAGCCCGGCCGGCTTTCACGGGGCTGACGGCGTGCCGCGAGCAGTCAGATTCCCGTAAGGCGGCGGGGCTAGACTTCCCCTCCCACCATTACTGTGGAGCACCGATGCGCCGCCTGTCCTTGCTGTGCAGTGCCATCCTGATGTTCGCCGGTCCCGCCGCGGCCCAGAACTACACCGTGACACATACCTACAAGCTGGGCGGCGATGGGGGCTGGGACTACCTCGCGCTCGACACGGCCGGGCATCGCCTCTTCATCGCCCGTCAGGATCGCGTGATGGTGGTGGATCCGGCCACCGGCAAGGTCCTCGGCGAAATCTCCGGCTTGAACCGTGCCCACGGCATCGCGTTCGCCTATGCCGAGGGTCACGGGTTCGCGACGTCCGGGGCGGACAGCACCGTGACGATGTTCGACTTGAAGACGCTCCAGGTGCTGACGCGCACCAAAGTCGCGATCGATGACGACGCCGTGCTGTTCGACCCGGCCACCGGCCACATCTTCACGATGAACGGGGACGCGAAGAGCTCGTCGGTGCTCGATGCGAAGACGGGCGCACTGATCGGCACCATCGACCTGGGCGGCGGGCCGGAGTTCGGCGTGTCCGCCGGTGACGGGAAGCTCTACGTGAACATCGAAGACGCGTCCGAAGTGGTCGAGGTCGATGCCGCCGCGATGAAGGTGACACGCCGGTGGTCCATCAAACCCTGCGAGTCGCCCAGCGGCCTCGCGATCGATCCCGTGCACCACCGGCTTTTCAGCGGCTGCCGGAACGGGACCATGGGAATCTCGGATGCGCAGGCCGGCAGGCTGGTGAGCACGGTGCCGATCGGCCGCGGGGTGGATGCCTGCCGCTTCGATGCGGGCACGGGACTGGCGTTCGCCTCGAACGGAGACGGCACGCTGACCGCGATTCACGAGGACTCGCCCGACAAGTACACCGTGGTGGCCAACGTCACCACCATGCGGGGCGCCCGGACCATGGAGGTCGATCTCGCCACGCACCGGCTGTTTACGGTGAGCGCGGAGTTCGGTCCGGTGCCGGCCGGGCAGCGCCGCCCGCCCGTGCTCCCGGGGACCTTCGCCCTGCTGGAGCTCGACCGGTAGGCTTATTCGCCCGGATGGTACTCCCGCTCCGTGTGGCCCTTGAGCTGCGAGCGGTAGTAGTAAACCTCGCGGAGATTGCCTGAGGCGTAACGCCCCGCTTCGTCCGAGAAATGCGGCGAAGCGGGGTTGCCGCTTTCGCCGCCCACGGTCACCGCGCGGGCGCGCACGCTGTCACCGAAATCGACCACCGCTATGAAGCTGTTCCCACTCGACCCGTACCATTTCCGGGTATTGGGGTACGGCCGCGCACCGAACGACGCCAGTGATCCCCAGAGGGAGGACGTGAAGGGAACGGGTATGCTGGGTTTGGCGTCATCGAAATGCGACGCGATCTGGTCGTCGATCCGCTGGAACCGGTTGACGTCCCCCCAGGGCGTCCGCCAGGTACCGAAATCCCGGGTCAACGTATCGCTGGCGGCCGCCAGGGCACCGAGGAGCTCGGCACCGGTGGCGCGCTGGGAGATGTAGTCCCAGCCGGACAGGTCCGCCGCCCGGGCCTCACGGAAGACGCGGCGCAGCGCCGCTTCACCCCAGAAGACGGCCAGGGTCGTCGGCACCGAGATGGTGGCCCACCGGTAGTCCCACCCGCGCAGGACGCCGATCTGATCCGCGAGACTGGCTTTCAGGGAGTCTCCCGCGGGCGCATCGTCATAGGCTTTGAGGAGTGCCGGCAGCATCTGGGCGAATCCCGGCAGATAATTGTCGAAGGCCGCCGCAATCACGGAATCAGGCGTGGCCTGGTGGAGGGCGGGGAGCACCCGGAGGGCGTGCATCCCGCGGAAACTCTCTTCGGTGCCGGTCTCGACGTACCGCGGGAAATCGCTCCGCCTGGGCGAGTCGGGTCCCGCCGCCGACCAGGGCCAGTTGTTCGAGTTGTACAGCCATCCCGACGGCGGATTCACCACTTTCGGCGTTTCGTCCACGGACAGCACGCCGTGATAGTCGGTGGCGGGAATCGAGCCGTCGACCGGTTTGGTCCAGTCGAAAGCCGTGTCCCGGCGGGGGATGTAGTTCGAGTGGAAGTACGCGATGTCCCCCTGCGCGTCCGCGAAGACCGTGTTGTTGGACGAGTTGGTGTGGAGGTCGAAGTACTTTTCGAATTCGGGCAGACTCTTCGCCTTGGTCCGTCCGTACGACTGGATGAGCGCGTGGACCGGGCTCTGCATCAGGCTCACCGTCACCCACCGGTCCCCTTGCTTCCGGACCACGGGGCCGTGCCGGGTGAAGTAGGCCGTGAAGGTCCGCTCCGCCATGCCGGTGGGCGTCCGATAGGAGATGGTCACCGGCCTCGTGGCCACCGGGTACTGCCGCCCGTCGTGCAGATAGGTGTACGCCGCGCCGGACGGCGTCACGGTCTCCAGGAACTCGTCGATGTTGTCGACGCCCGACGACGTGTGCATCCACCCGACTTTGGTGTTGAAGCCCTGGTAAATGAAGAACTGCCCCCAGGTGGCGGCCCCGTAGGCATCGAGGCCCTCGTCACTGACCATCTGCAGCTCGGAGCGGAAGTAGAACGAGGTGTGAGGGTTGATCCAGAGGATGGCGTGGTGGTCGGCGGTCCGGGAGGGCGCGACCGCAATCCCGTTGGAGCCGGTCGGCTCCTCCTGCATCCCGTCGCCGCCGGTGTGCTGCGGGGTCCGTACGCTCGAGTCGCCGTAGAACGCCGCGAGCTGTCCCACGTTGATGCGCTCGATGTCCCCGCCGATCGAGCCTTCCGTGAAGCTCAGTGCCATCCAGGGCTCGAAGTGCGTGATGGCGAGGGGCTTCACATCGGGATGCTTGTAGAGATAGAAGTTCAATCCGTCCGCAAACGCGTCCATCAGCTGTTTGAGCCAGGCGGGGCTCGACCGGTATTCGGCCTTGAGGGAGTCGGTGTCGATGAACAGCTGCTGGCGCAGATCCTGGAAGATGGCGGGGGCCCCTTCCGCCCTGGCGAGCCAGCCCAGTGACGTCAGGTAGTTCGTCTCCACCCGGTTGAAATCGTCCTCGGCCTGCGCGTATTCCATCCCGAACACGGCGTTGGCGTCGGTTCTTCCGTAGACGTGGGCGATGCCCCAATCGTCGCGGATGATCGTGACGTTCGCGGCCTCCCGCGTCCACCGGGCCAGATCGGGGGACTGCGCGCGGGCGGGCACGGCGGGAACGAGGGCCAGCAGGAGCAGGGAGACGGACTTCATGGCGGAATCCCGTGGAGAGGAGTGCGTTGTCAGGTGTCCCTGACGGTAGGCCTCTCGCGGGAACGTGTCAACGCCGTACCTTCTCCGCCCATGATCGCGCTCCAGGAAAACGCCCGCATCGACACGTATCGCCTCATCCGCCCACTCGGCCGCGGTGGCTTCGCGGAGGTGTGGGAGGCGCAGAACGAGACCGATGGGCGGCGGGTCGCGCTGAAGGTGCTCACCGAGCTCCGCGCCGATTCGGAGCGGGCCCTGGAGCGGTTCGAACAGGAAGGACGCCTCACCGCCTCACTCTCGAGCCCCCGCTGCGTGTACGTCTTCGGGGCCGGCGTCTTCGAAGGGTGTCCCTACATCGTCATGGAGCTGATGGCGGGTGGGACACTCTCGGGGCGCATCGAGTCCGGCCCGCTGCCGGGCCGCGAGGCCGTCGATTGCGTGCTGGACGTCCTGGATGGTTTGGAAGCGGCCCAGGCCAAGGGAATCTTGCACCGCGACGTGAAGCCATCGAACGTGTTTCTCGGCGCCGACGGCCGGGCCAAGATCGGCGACTTCGGGATCTCGAAGAGCCTCGGGGCGGACGCCAAGCTGAGCCAGACCGGTGCGTTTCTCGGCACGCCCTACTATGCCTCCCCCGAACAGATCGCCGCTGAACCGCTCGACCTCCGCAGCGATCTGTACAGCGTCGGCGCCATGCTGTACGAGATCCTGACCGGGAAGCTGCCCTACCTGGGGACCAATCCGTCGGCGGTACTCGCGCAGGTGCTCACCCGCGAGCCGGTGCCCTTCGCCCAGACCGGCGTGTCGGTGCCGCTGGGGCTGCAGCAGATCGTGATTCGGCTGTTGGCGAAACAGCGGGAGAAGCGCTTCCAGACGTACGAGGAGACGCGGAAAGCCCTGTTGCCGTTTTCTTCCCGCGGTCTCGCGGTGGCGCCCCTGTCACGGCGCTTCGGAGCCATTTTCATCGACATCGGGCTGCTCTTCTTCCCCATCGGCCTGTTGGGAGGCGCCTTCCTGGTCGGGAACGGGTTCCGCAAACAGACCGAGCTCGCCCTTTCTCTCCACTTCGCCCAGCTGGTGTACTTCACCCTCACCGAGTGGATCGGTGGGGCGAGCGTCGGCAAACGCCTGCTCGGGTTGCGCGTGACCTCCGTTGACGGTGGGAGCGTGAGGCTGCCGGTCGTCGCCGCCCGCACGCTCGTATTTCTGATCCTGTTTGCGGGGCCCAACGTCGTCTTCCAAGAGCTCGCCAGCCGCGGCGTGAGCTTCGGTTCCGGGGTCCTCGCAGGCCTGGTCCCGCTGCTTGCCGGGCTGATGGGCCTGGGCGTGATGATGATGTCGATGCGGGTGCGGAACGGGTATGCTGGTGCGCACGACCTATTGACCAGGACCCGCGTCATGGCGCTGGTGACCCGGGATCGGGCGGCCGCGGTGGTGGGTTCCCAGACGCTGGTCCCGGAAACGGGTGACCCGACCTCCCGCAGCTACGGTCCCTATCGTGGCGCGGGACTCCTCTGGTCCGTCGGAAGCGCGGCGCTCGAGGTGGCTCGGGATGAGGCGCTCCAGCGCGACGTCTGGATTCATTCCGTTGAAGGAGGGAAGGGACTTCCGCCCCTCGATGTGCTTCGGGAGCGCGGCGCGGGCAGTCTCCCCTGGTTGCAGCGGGGGACCTCCGGAGCGGTGACCTGGGACGCCTACGGGGCTCCAGGGGGGACGTCGCTGGTGGCGGCCGGCGCGACGGGGCTCGACTGGCGCCAGATGCGCGTGCTGCTGGGGTCGCTGCTTGCTGAGCTCCAGGGTCGGTTCAAGCGGCAGGGATCCGCGGGCGCACTGGGTCCCGGGCACATCTGGATCGACCCACAGGGACACGCGGTGGTGCTGGATTTCCCGGCAACCGACCCGTCGGGGTTGGGCGCCGCGTCAGACATCGAGGTGACGCCGGCGACCTGGCGTGATTTCGTGTCGCGGGTAGTGGAGGCGGGCTTGCGGGAACCGGGCACGGGGCGGGTCTGGCCCTCCGTGCCACTTCCCGAGCACGCCCGGGTGCTGCTCGCGGGTCTCCGCACCGATTCCGGGTCGCTCGATGACTTCGCCGCGGCTCTGGAACGAGTCGGTGGACGTCCTGCCCGCGTGACGGTCCTGCGCCGCGCCGGTCCCCTGGCCGTCCTCGCGGTGGTACCGGCGCTGATGGTTCTGGTGCGGCTGGTGGTGCCGCTCTTCCTCATCCGGCTGCCCGTGTGGTATCAGGATCTCTCGCTGAACGCGCCGGCGTACTTCGACTCGCTCCGCAGCGCCGCCGCCCGGGCCGGGACCGACTCGATCGCCCGGCGTACGGCCGATGCGATCCGGGTGATGCTCGCCGACGACCGCATCGAGGCGATCCGGGTTCCGCAGATCGGAAAGCCCGCACTGGACAATCTGCCGCCCCGCGCCCGCGCCGACCTGGACTCGGCGGCGCTGCGGTACCCGGCACCTGATTCCGCCACCGTCATCGCGGCGCGCGCGTGGCTCAAGGGCCGGGT
>DATEGY010000171.1:0-3529 GCA_035279865.1 Gemmatimonadales bacterium
AGGCCTATCTCCGCTTCTACAACCGGGAACGGCCCCATCAGGGCTACCGGTTGCAGGGGCGCACGCCGGCGTCGGTCTTCGCCGGCAAGAGAGCCAGGTAGACGATGACGACGGTCTCGGGTGGAGCGCAGAAGTGTCAACACCTCATCCATACTGGACACCCTAGACGTTCCCACTCGCGTACAGCCAGCGGGCCACCAGGGCCTCGGTGTCCCCGCCGAAGGCGTCCCGTGATCCCTCCGACAGGATCGTCCCGGTGCGCATCACGTAGACGTAATCGGCGATGTCCAACGCCCGCTTGATGTTCTGATCCACGAGCAAGACGGCCTTGTCCTGGCGGGAGATCTGTTTGATCAGCTCGTAAATGAGCGTGGCCACGCGCGGCTCGATGCCCGCCGTCGGCTCGTCGATCAGAAACACCACCGGGTCGAGCATCAGGCTGCGGGCAATCTCCAGCTGCCGTTGCTGGCCGCCGCTCAGCGTTCCCGCCGCCTGCCGCCGCTTCTCGCGCAGGATGGGGAACCGTTCAAACGCGCGTTGCACAAGGTCGGCGACGTGCTCCCGCTGACCCTTGTATCGCCAGGCGCCCAGACGAAGGTTGACCTCAACGGAAAGGTGCGGAAAGATGCTGGGACGCTGCGGAAGATAGGCCACGCCATGTCGCCCCATCTCGTGCGGCACGATTCCGCGCGCGGGTCGGCCCTCGAGCAGGACCTCGCCGTCGGAGAGGGGCAGGAACCCGTACAACGCCTTCAGCAGCGTCGATTTCCCCGTGCCGTTGGGCCCCAGCACGCACCGGACCTGTCCCCGCACGGCATCCACCGACACCCCCCGCAGGATGTTGATGCCGGGGAGATACCCCGCCACCAGACCGCGTGCGGCCAGCCAGGCGGACGCGCCGTTCACGCCGGTGTCCATGCTACAGTCCCGAGTACGCGGCGAGCACGGTTTGGTCCGCCCGCACTACGTCGGGCGGCCCGTCGGCGATCTTGCGCCCTCTGGCCATGACGACCAGCCGCCGCGCGATGCGCAGGATCGATTCCATGTCGTGGTCGACGACGACGAAGGTCCGTCCCGTCCCATGGAGCGTGTGAATTCGCTTGATCAGTTCGTCGCGCAGGTGGGGATGCACGCCCGCGAACGGCTCGTCCAGGAACAGCACGGTGGGCTCCAGCATCAGCGCCCGCCCGAGCTCGAGGAGCTTCTGCTGACCCCCGGAGAGGTTTTTGGCGTACAGGCTCTCCAGGTGCACGAGGTTGAGGAACTCCAGATACATGCGCGCGCGCTTCGTCACCGCGCCCCAGGTCGAGCGTGACCGCGTCAGGCCTGGGACCAGCATGTTCTCGAGGACGGTCATCCGGCCGAAGAGCTGCGTCAACTGGAACGTCCGGGCGACGCCGCGTGCCGCGAAGAGATGCGCCGGAAACCCGTTGACCCGGTGGCCGCGCAGGAAGACCCCGCCGGTGTCGGCGACGAGGTGCCCGGTGAGCAGGTTGATGAGGGTGGTCTTCCCGGAGCCGTTTGGGCCGATCAGCCCGATCAGATCACCCTCGGCCACCGTGAGCTCGACCGCATCGACGGCCAGAATGCCCCCGAAGCGCTTGGACACCGTCACCCCCTGCACGAGGGTCACAGGTTCCGTCATACGCGAGACCCTTCCTGACCGACGTCCCGGGGAACCGGAGGCGCCCCCCGCACCTCGCCCAACCGCACAAACTGCAGCCAGAGCGGGGTGAGGAGGCCGTTCCGGGCGAAGCGCATCGTCAGGAGCAGAATGATCCCAAAGAGGACGAGCCGCCACTGTCCATACGCCCGCAGGAGCTCCTGCAGCACCTCCACCCCGAACGCACCGCCCACGGCGGTGGGCAGCCGCTCCATGCCGCCGATCACGGTCATCACCACGACCACGACCATGAGGTCGAGTGCGCCGAGGCTCGGGGTCAGGATGCCGATGTAGTGGGCATAGAACCCCCCGGCGAGCCCCGCGAATCCGCTGGCGATCGCAAACGCCAAAATCCGAAACCGCGCCACGTTCACCCCGGCCGCCGCCGCCGCCTGCTCGTCCTCCCGGATCGCCCGGAAGAACAGGCCCCAGCGGGAGCGCGCGATCGCCCCCATCACCGCGAGCGAGAACGCGAGGAGCCCGAACGCGGTGTAGAAATACGGCAGGCGGGAGATGGTGTGGAAGAGCGGCGCCGTGTGCAGCCCCGCCATGCCGGCGGTCACCTGATCTTCGGTCGAGAACGTGATGCGGAGGATCTCGGCGAACGCCAGGGTGAAAATCGCCAGATACGGCCCGCTCATCCGCAGGCAGACCCAGCCGATCAGGCCCCCCAGGACGCAACACACCGCCACGCCGGTCGCCATGCCGAGCGGGATCGGAATGCCGGTCCACTGCACCAGGAGCGCTGAGGTGTACCCTCCCACCGACGCGAACGCCATGTGGCCGAGGGAATACAGGCCGATGTAGCCGGACAGCAACGACCAGCTCCCGGCGAGGATCCCGTAGAACATGGCGATGATGGCCACGTGCATCATGTACGGGTTGAGGAGGCGCCCATAGACCAGCGACAGGACCGCCGCGGCGAGCAGGATGTAGACGTGGAGTCCCCGCACCCGCCTACTCCATTCGCGTGTGTCGCCGGCCGAACAGGCCCGTCGGCCGCACGATCAGCACGACCATGAGCACCAACACCCCGAACGCGTTCGTGTAGGCCAGCGCGCGGGTCGGATCGGGGAAGAACGCCGTGAAGAGGCCCTCGGACTCTCCGAGGACGACCCCGGCGATGATGCTGCCGAGCACCGACCCCATTCCCCCCAGGATCACGATCACGTACGCCTGGACGTTCGGCAGCGCCCCCATGTCCGGCGCCAGCGAGAAAATCGGGGCGATCAGCGCGCCCGCGGCCGCCGCGAGCGCCGCGCCGACCGCGTAGGCCAGCGAGTTGAAGCGCCCGGGATTGATCCCCACGATCGCCGCGGCGTCGCGGGACTGGCTGACGGCGTCCAGCGCCTGGCCCCAGATCGTCCGGTTCATGAAGTAGAGCAGCGCGAAGAGCAAAAGCAGCCCCACCGCTCCCGCGAACACGCGGTCGTTCGTCACGATCAGGTTGCCGACACGCTGGATCCCCGTGACGAAGGACGGCGGCCTGAGCGGGAACGGCCCGAACAGGATGAGGGCGAGGTTGCGCAGCGCGAACGCCACGCCGAAGGTGACGATGACGCCGTATTCGTCCTTGCGTTCGGTGCGTTCGCTGTAGAGCGGGGTGAGCAACAACCGTTCCAGGATGATCCCGAACGTGAAGATCGCGGCCATCGACACCGGAAGCGCGAGCAGCGGAGGCACGCCCAGGAGCGTGATCACGTAATAGGCGCAGTAGCCGCCCAGCATGTAGAGGTCGCCGTGCGCGAAGTTGACGATCTTCAGAATGGAGAAGATGAGCGTCACCCCGACGGCGATCAGCGCATAAATGACCCCGATAATCACGCCGTTGGTGGCCTGGATGAACAGATAATCCATTACCGGCGC
>DATEGY010000172.1:0-14228 GCA_035279865.1 Gemmatimonadales bacterium
ATCGTCACCCAGCCGGGGAGGTCGGCGCTGGGGATTGCGGGAGTGCTGGTGGGGGTGCCGGTCTACTGGTGGTGGAAGAGGAAGGGTGGTCCTCCCCCCGTCGATCCCGCGGGCTGAGAGCCCGCTCTCGGCTCGGTCGCGCCCTGAAGGGCTTGCACGACCGACGCGACCGGGCAGTGCAAGGTCTTCAGACCGCGCTCGCGCCGAGAGCGCCCTATCAGGGCCCGGAATTGGGTGGGCACTCTGGACAAGCAATTACTGATCGCGCAGTTTGCTCACTATGAGAACCCTCTTTCTCGCCGCCGTCCTCGCCGTCGCCCCGTTCGCTTCCTCCTATGCCCAGCTCCCCGCGCCGCCTGACTCAGAACTTCCCACCGGCACGGCCGTGAAGTTCTGGTCGCGCCAGAACGGGAGTCATTGGATCAGCGGGCGCCTGATGCGATTCGCGCCGAAGCAGGAGGAACAGCCTCGTTGCATCGGCATCATGGCCGACACGCTTTCGGCTGCCGTGACGCTCGCTTCCGTGGACAGTTTGCAGATCCTCCAGCTGGAAGGGGGGCCGGCCTGGGTGGCGGTGTCGCCGAACGCCATCCATGCCCGTGAACGGGGATGTGAGCTCTAATGATGGACACTCTTCTTCTCGATCTTCGCTACGCCGTACGCTCGCTGAGGCGCACTCCCGGTTTCACCACGCTCGCGGTACTCACGCTTGGCCTTGGCATTGGTGCGGCGACGACCGGGTTCGCGATCCTGAACCGGGTCTTGCTCGATCCCCTTCCGGGTGTGCGGGATCCTGCCCGGGTCGGCATGCTGGTGCCCGCGGTGCGGAATGGCTCGAGCTACCGGCCCGAGGCCCTCGACGCCGACCAGCGAGCCGACGTGCTACGGTCCGCGCCGGCGGTGGCAGGCGTGGCCGGAGAGCAGTTGGGCATCGACGTTGATGTCGCCGTTCCAGGGCAGTCGCCGCACCGCCTTCGGGCAAGCTTCGTGAGCGGTGAGTATTTCGCGCTCCTGGGGACTTCACCGGGGCGGGGCCGGTTGCTGGGACCCGACGACGATCTTCCCAACGGGGGCACGCGCGTCGCCGTGATCAGTGACGATTTCTGGTACAGCGGCTTCGGTGGACGCCCTGACGTGGTTGGTCAACGACTCATCGTCAACGGCATTTCCCTCACAGTGGTTGGGGTCTCCGAGGCCGGCTTTAGGGGCACTGAGCGGTTTGATTCACCCAAGCTCTGGGTACCGGGGAACGCGTACTTCGATCTCAGACACTACCGGGTCGGGTTCCGCCGCCCCGCTACGTATCCCTATACCGAGAGTGTGATACGCCTTCGGCCCGGGGCAACCTGGGACCAGGCGACCAGCCAGCTCCAGGGTGCCTTACGCGCGATCGCCGCGGCCGATACCGCCCATTTTGATCCCAAAGTGAGCGCCAACGTATTCCCCGGAATCGGCCTATCCGCGATGGGGCGGGATGTCATCCGACGGCAGATCGCCTTGATCAGCGGGATTGCCAGTCTGGTCCTGTTGGTCACGTGCGCGAACATTGCCAACCTGCTCCTGTTTCGACGGCTTCAGCGGCGAGGGGACACGGTCGTCCGGCTGGTCCTAGGCGCGGGTCGTAGCCGTCTGGTGCGCTTCTTCCTGGTGGAGAGCATACTGCTCGGACTGGCCAGTGGGGCGGTGGGTGTTGGTATTGCCTTGCTCCTCCGGGCGCTCTTCGGAGAGCTGCGGCTCCTCAACTTCCTGAAAATCGGGCCTGTCACCCTGAATGTACCGGTCCTGCTCTTCGCGATTGCTGCTGGCGCAATCGCATCGATGCTCGCCGGGCTTCTTCCAGCCCTGCTTGGTGTCCGGACGGATCTGAACGCTCACCTGAAGTCCTCCGGGCCCACCCAGGCTGGCGGTGGCCGCGGACTCCGCGTAAGCCTCGCCGTCCTCCAGGTTGCGATCTCGCTCACCTTGGTCTCCGGAGCCTATCTCTTCGCCCGTACGCTTCGGAGCTACGCCGAGGTCCCTCTCGGGTTCGATCCATCCGGCGTGACCATGTTCGAAGTCGAGCCGAAGATGCTGGGATACAGCCCTGACCAAAGCCATGCCTATCTGCGAGCACTCGCCGAGCGGATCCGAGCCGTACCCGGCGTGACGGGAGTAGCCGTCACCAGCGCGGCCCCGATGAGCTTCAGCATGCTCAGCGACGTCTCGCGTTCGGAAACGCCGAGTGGAACACCTCTTCAAGTCTGGGACATCGAGGTCTCCGGTTCGTACTTCGCGACGGTCGGCATGTCGCTCGTCAAGGGCCAGGCGTTTACGGCCGCGGACGATTGGCCCGATTCATCGCTGAAGGTGGGGATCGCGGTTGTCAGTCTTTCGCTCGCCCGGGAGCTGTTTGGCTCGCGAGATCCAATTGGTGAATTGCTGAAACGGCGGGGCGGTCAGACCGTGCGAATCGTCGGTGTGGTTGGGGACGTGCGCTCGCGGGACCTTTCGGACCCTCCCCGGCCCGCGGTCTACGAGCCGATGGGGCAGGGCTTTGAAGTCCCTTGGACAATGCTCGCCGTCCGCGGTGGTGTGCCCAGCCCGACGATCGTCCACGAAGTGCAGACGGTGGGTCGCGCGCTTGATCCATCTCTACCGGTCGAGCCGAATGGACCACTGAGTGACGCAGTGGCCGCGACGGTCTCCAGTCAGACACTGTTGTTCAAGCTGGTTGGCTCGCTCTCGATGCTCACGCTCCTGCTCACCGCAGTGGGGGTGTACGCGATCGTCGCATACGGTGTCACCACCCGCACTCGCGAATTTGGTCTGCGGATGGCACTCGGCGCGGATGCAACCAAGCTGGTCCGGACCGCGCTCGATCCAGCCTTGGTGATCGTATTGGGAGGAGTCGTGGCCGGGGTCGCCGGCGCACTCTATCTCACCAGGTTCATCGCGGCGTCGCTGTACGGCGTCAGCCGGTTCGACCCCTGGGCGTTCATCGTCGCGGCCCTCGTGCTGGCGCTCGCGGTCCTCCTCGCCAGCTGGCTCCCCGCCCGGCGCGCCGCGAAGATCGATCCGATGGTGGCGCTCAGGTACGAGTAGCGTGTCCCGGCGACTTTCCACCGCGAGTCTGTTCGCGATGAATGACACCCTCCTGCTCGACCTCCGGTACGCCGTTCGTACACTGAGACGCAGTCCAGGATTTACGGCCCTTGCGGTGGTGACGCTCGGCCTGGGCATCGGCGCGGCGACGGCGGGGTTCAGCCTGTTGAATCGTCTTCTGCTCCAGCCCATCCCCGGGTTTCGCGACCGTCGGGACGCTCGCGGGAGTCGCCGGCGCGCTCTACCTCACCAGGTTCATCGCGGCGTCGCTGTACGGCGTCAGCCGGTTCGATCCCTGGGCCTTCATCACCGCGGCCCTGGTGCTGGCGCTCGCGGTCCTCCTCGCCAGCTGGCTCCCCGCCCGCCGGGCCGCGAAGATCGATCCGATGGTGGCGCTCAGGTACGAGTAGGGGGGCCCCCCACTTCGTTTCCCGCGCCCTCAGAGGGCGCTCTCGGCCGGTCGCGGTCTGAAGACCTCCAGTACCTGCACTCCCTTCGTAAAGACCTCCTCATCCCCGCTTCATAACTACCCCCCTGCGCGCGACGGGAGATTCCGTCGTAACGAGGGGGAATCGTAATGTCAGACCACATCGCCAAGAGTCCGGTCATGGATGCGCCGGCGCCGGCCACCGAAGGACTCAGGCAGTCGCTCCGGACGCAGCACCGGACTCGCATCGCTCACGACGCCCCGCTCGTGCTCGGCGCGCATCTGTTCCTCATCGGCGTCGTCCTGGCCCTCGTCTGGAACCACGGCTCAGTGACCGCGTGGGAATGGTGGTGCGCCGCCATCGCGTTGACCACGGTAGCGCGCGCGGCGTGGCAGCGGCAGGCGCGTTTGGGCTCGATTGCCGACATCGATGTCATCCGCGGAACCCGCCTTCTGGTCTTCCTGCAGGGCCTCGCCTGGGGCGTCGGCGCGGCCTTCCTCGTGGCCGAGCTCCCGGTCCAGCACGCCGCCATTGTGCTGATCGGGGTGGCGGGCCTCATGGCGAGCGCCGCCAACACGCTCGCCGCCGATCCCCAGAGCTTCTACCTCCTCATCGGGGCTGTCTATCTGCCCGTCATCACGAGCCTCATCGTGACGGCGACTGACCGGGACGACCTGATCACGGCGGTGATGACCGCGATCTACGTCTACGTGATGCACACGGTGCACCGGCGGGCGTATCGCGCCTTGTGCCGCCAGCTCGACACCAACGCGGCGGTCGAGGAGAAGGCCGCGCTGCTGGAATCACAGGTCAACGCCAGCGCCGATGGCCTCCTGATCGTCGACGGCCGGGGGCGCAAGATCCTCCAGAACCGGCGCTTCCTCGACATGTGGGAGATTCCAGCCGACATCAGCGTGGACCTGGACGACAGTCGTACGCTCGAGACCGCGCTCTCCCGCCTCAAGGATCCCAAGGCATTCGCGGAGCGCGTCGCCTACCTCTACGCGCATCCGGACGAAGTGTCCCGGGACGAGATCGAGCTCGTGAACGGCCGTGTCTACGACCGGTTCTCCGCACCGGTGATCGGGAAGGGCGGCGTCCACTACGGCCGGATCTGGGTCTTTCACGATGTGACCGAGCTGAGGCAGGCCACGGAGTCGATGCGCGAGGCCAAGGAGGAGGCCGAGCGGTCCGCGCAGACCCGGTCCATGTTCCTCGCGAACATGAGTCACGAGATCCGGACGCCGATGAACGCGGTGCTCGGCCTCACCGAAATTCTGCTCGACGACGAGCTGACCGCCGAACAGCGGCACTCCCTGGACCTGATCCGGACCTCGGGAGAGTCCTTGCTCTCGATCATCAACGACATCCTCGATTTCTCGAAGCTCGACGCCGGGCACCTGGATGTGGAATCCATTCCGTTCGATCTCCCTCACCTCATCTACAGCACCGTAAGCGTGCTGGCGGTACGAGCGGCGGAGAAAGGCATCGAGCTCATTCCGGACCTGGATGGATCACCGACTTGGGTGCAGGGAGACCCCAGCCGGCTGCGCCAGGTCCTCACCAACCTCATCGGCAACGCGGTGAAGTTCACGGACCGAGGGGAGGTCGTGGTCCGGATCGTCCCGGCGACGCTTCCCGACGGCCGCCCCGCGATGCGGTTCGCCGTGCAGGATACCGGGATCGGCATCCCGGCGGACCAGCTCGGCAAGATCTTCCAGGAGTTCACACAGGTCGACGGGTCGACCAGCCGCCGCTACGGCGGCACCGGCCTCGGGCTGACCATCGCCCAACGTCTGGTCGGCTTGATGGGCGGGCACATCGACGTCACCAGCCAGCTGGGGCGGGGCAGTGAGTTCACCTTCACGCTTCCCCTGGCGGCCGTGGCGCCCCCCGCCACCGCGAAGCCCGTGATGCACATTCCGCTGGCTGGCCGTCGCATGATGGTGGTCGACGACAATTCCACTAACCGGCGCATCTTCCGGGAGATGCTCGCCGCCGAGGGCGCCCGGGTGGACGAGGCGTCCGGCACCAGTGCGGCCCTCGCCGCCCTCCGTTCGGCCAGCCGGACGGGAGACCCCGTGGCCCTGGCGATCATCGACGCCCGCATGCCGGATCACGATGGATTCGAGCTGGCCACGCAGGTGCGTCAGGACCCCGCGCTGGCGACCTTGCCGCTTCTGATGCTGACCTCGGCCGGGCAGCGAGGCGATGCCGCGCGCTGCCGCGCGCTCGGCGTCGCCGGATACCTGACGAAGCCGATTTCGCGCACCGACTTCTTCCAGGCGGTGGCCTCGGTCATCAGGACGGAGCCGTCCGGCCCGTCGGAAGAGCTCGTCACCCGGCACACGCTCTCCGAGGCGCGGCGCAATCTCAAGATCCTCCTCGCCGAGGACAACGCGGTGAATCAGGAGGTCGCGGCCACCATGCTCCGGCGGCGCGGACATCAGGTGGATGTCGTCGGGGACGGCACGGAGGCCGTGGCGGCGGTCGCGCGGTCTGCCTATGACGTGGTGTTGATGGACGTGCAGATGCCGGAGATGGACGGATTCGAGGCCACGGCAGCCATCCGGAAGATGCCCGGTGGGGCCGGCCTTCCCATCATCGCCCTGACCGCCCACGCCCTGGCCGGTGAGCGGGAGCGGTGTCTCGAGCACGGCCTCAACGGGTACCTGGCGAAGCCGGTCAAAGCGCAGGAGCTCTTCGCCGCGGTCGAGGGGCTGGGAGGCAGGAAGGCGGCCTAGCAAGATGCGCAAGCTGGACACCGCGACGGCCCCCGCGCAGTTTGATCGAATGACGACTCCCCGCCGCCACTGGCTCGCCGATGTTCTGGTCAAGCAGGGCGTGGCGGAAGGTGCGAGCCTGGACATCGCGGAGGACGCGAGTCCAGACCATGCCTGGGCCGCGGCGGCGCGGATCGCGCGGATGACGCCGGAGGAGGTCGCGAAGCGCGTTGCCGCGAACGCCCGCTGCGCCGTTGCGAACCTGGACTCGGCGGAACCGCGCGCGTTGTCGCTGGTCCCCGAGTCCCTCGCCCGCAAGCACCTGGTCTTCCCGCTCCGTGAATCGGACCGCACGCTGGTGGTGGCGACCTGGAATCCCGCCGACCTGGACGCAGAGCAGGCCTTGGGGATCGCCGCCGGCCGCGCGATCACGTTCGAAGTCGCCCCGCCCGCCGCCATCGCCCAGGCCACCGACCTCCGCTACGCCCCCGACGATGTGGTGAGCCAGCTCTTGGACCGCACCGGGCTCATGGAGGAGATCGACGTCACGGTGGTCGAGGAGCAGGGGCCTGAGGCCGTCGTCGCGCACGACCTCGATGCCGCTCCCGTGGTGAAGCTCACGGCCATCATTCTCGCCGATGCCGTCAAAAGCGGGGCGTCGGACATCCATCTCGAGCCGGGCCGTGACGGAGGCCAGGTCCGGTTCCGGGTGGATGGCGTGCTCCGAACCTACATGCGGATTCCGATGGTCGCGCTCAACCGGGTGATCTCGCGCATCAAGGTGATGGGCAAGCTGGACATCGCGGATCGCCTGCGGCCACAGGACGGTCGCGCGCGTGTGCAGCTGGCGGGGAAGGTGGTCGATCTCCGGCTCTCGACCGTCCCCACGCGCGACGCTGAGAAGGCGGTGATTCGCATCCTCGATCCGACCAGCACGAAGAGGCTCGAGGACCTGAACGTGCCTGCACTCGAGCTCCAGCGGTTCCGGAAGCTCCTGCTCAACCGGGACGGGATCGTCGTGGTCACCGGTCCCACCGGCTCCGGGAAGACCACGACCCTCTACGCCGCGCTGCGTGAGGTTGCGACGGGCGAGGTCAACGTCATGACCGTTGAAGACCCGGTCGAGTATGAGATGCCCGGGATGACGCAGATCCAGGTCGAGCCCAAGCGCGGCGTCACCTTTGCCTCGGCGCTCCGGTCGATCCTCCGGCAGGACCCGAACGTGATCTTCGTGGGCGAAATCCGCGACCTGGAAACCGCCGAAATCGCGGTGCAGGCCGCTTACACGGGGCACCTCGTGCTCGCCACCATCCACGCGAACGACGCGGCCGGCGCCATCGACCGGTTCATCGACCTGGGGCTCGACCGTTCGAAAGTCACGGGGACCCTCCGCGGCGCGCTGGCCCAGCGGCTGATCCGGAGGCTCTGCGCCGCGTGCGCCCAGCCGGTGGACGGCTCGCTGACGCCCAGCGAGCAGACCCTCGCAAGGCGTTATGGCGTGAAGCCGGTTCGTCGGGCGGTGGGGTGCGACGCCTGCGCCCAGACCGGGTACCTGGGCCGCATGAGCGTCATGGAGGTGATGACCGGGACGACGACCAGCGGCATGCGCCCGATGCGGGAGGTGGCGCTGGAGCGGGTCGCGGCCGGGGAAACCACACTGGAAGAAGTGGAGCGCGTACTCGGCGATTCGGGGACCGTCGACGTGCCAGCCACCGCGACGCCCGCCGCTCCTCACATCCTGGTGGTGGATGACGACAGCGTGAACCGTGTGATGGCCAAAGCGGTCCTGGAGAAGGGCGGCTTCCGAGTCTCAGAGGCGAAGGACGGTCTCGAGGCCCTCGAGCAGGTGCAGGACGCCTCCGACATCCAGTTGATGGTGCTCGATCTCGACATGCCGCAGATGGGCGGCGCCGAAGTGCTCGAGCGGGTCCGCCATGCGAAAGCCACGGCGGCGTTGCCAGTCATCGTGCTTACGGGTTCCGAATCGAGTGCGACTGAAGTGGAAGTGATGGATCGCGGTGCGGATGACTACGTGCGGAAGCCGATCGACGGTCCGCGCTTCGTCGCGCGGGTCAGGGCGGCGCTCAGGCGGGCTGGGAGCTGACCCGTCCCCGCACGGCCTTGAAGGACACCAGCCGGCGCGCCTGTTCATCCCACAGCGTCAGGCGCACGCACTTGAGGCTTCCCCAGAAGGTCAGCGGGGGTACCGCTGCCAGTTCGGGGTGGTCGCGCAGAACGAGTTCCAGCCGGTAGTTCGGAATCCGCGGGTGCAGGTGATGGACGTGATGGATGCCGATGTTCCCCGTGGCCCACTGCAGAATCTTGGGAAGCCGGTAGTACGAGCTGCCGTGCAGCGCCGCGGCGTCGTAGGACCAGCGGTCCTCCCGCTCCCAGTACGTCGGGTCGAACTGGTGCTGCACGTAAAACAGCCAGACGCCCATTGTGCACGAAATAATGATCACCGGAATTTGCACCAGGGCGAGTTCCCGGTACCCCACCAGTGCGCCAGTCACGAGGATCAGCACTGCAAGCCCAACGTCCGTCCAGAAGATGCTCCGGCGCTCGCGGCGCCACGTCTTCGGGACGATGGTAGGCAGCCGGTGGCGGACCACGAAGTGCAGCACCGCCCCGACGCCGAAGAGCACGGCGGGATGCCGATAGACCCGGTACTTGAACCGCTCCCAGCGGGAGCGCGCCAGGTACTCCTCGACCGTCAGCGTGTCGATGTCGCCGAACCCCCGGTGCTCGAGGTTCCCCGAGGTGGCGTGGTGGAGCGCGTGAGTCTTTTTCCAGTAGTGATACGGCGTCAGGGTCAGCACGCCCACGATCGATCCCACCGTGTCCGACACCCAGGCCGACCGGAAAAACGAGGCGTGTCCGCAGTCGTGCTGGATGACGAACAGGCGCATCAGGAAGAAGGCGGTGGGGATCGCGAGCAGGAGCGTGAGCCAGTAGGTGACCGACAGGCTCGCGTACATCAGTGCCCAGGCACCGGCGAACATCAGGGCGGCCGTGGTAAGCTGCAAGACGCTGCGGACGCTGCTGGGCCCTTTGTAGCGGGCCAGGCGGGAAGACCAGGATTCGGGAGTAGCCACCAAGTCAATATGGCGGGTGGGACCTCCGGCTCAAAGGGTCACTCCCAGCGCAGCACGGTCATCGGATCTACCCGGGCCGCCCGGCTCGCCGGAACGTAGGCGGCGCATAGGGTAACGGCGGTCAGCACCAGGGCCGCCAGCGCGAACGCGCCGGGGTCGCGTGGCTCGACCTGAAAGAGGAGGTGCGCGAGGGACCGCGTCATGAGCCAGGCGGTGCCGAGGCCCAGCACCACCCCCGTCCCCGTCATCACGATCGCATCCCGGAGAATGAGCCGGAGCAATTGGTCTTTTTGGGCGCCGAGGGCCAGGCGGATGCCGAGCTCGCGGCTGCGTTGCGCGACGCCGTAGGCAATGACGCCATAGAGTCCCACCGCGGCAATCACGATCGCCAATCCGCCGGCGAAGGTCAGCAGGGTGGTGGTCAGCGTCTGCGGTGCGATCGACTCAGCGACCACGGCCCGAAGCGTCCGCATCCGGTACACTGGGAGCGTGGGGTCCACCTCGGCGAGCGCGTGCCTCAGCGCCGGCGCGATCGCATCCTCGCCCAGGTCGGACCGAACCACCAGGGTGGTGTACGAGCCTCCCGCCTGGCTCAACGGCTTGTACATCTGCGCCGGCCAGCGATTCGTTTCGTCGAGGGAGCCATCTTGCACGTCACCCACGATACCGATGACCGTGAACTTGCCGTACGCCGACCGTCCCGGCGCCGTCACCTGCGTGCCGAGAGGATCTTTGCCGGGCCAGTATTTCGTTGCCATCGACTGGCTGATGATCATGACCGGGATGGCGGCGGAATCGTCCGAATCCGTGAAGTCGCGGCCGCGGAGGAACGGAATGCCGAGCGCCCGGAAATACCCCGGCGTCACCACCAGGTTTTCGGCGAATTGCATCTGGTCCGGATCCTGCGGCGGGGGTTGGCCCTCCACACGGAAAGCGAAGCCCACCGATCCGTCCTGGGACAGCGGGAGCACGTTCACGGCGCCCACGGCGGTGACGCCCGGCACGGCACCGAGCCTCGAGAGGGCGCGCCGGTAGAAGTCGCTCTGGCGTGCCAGTGTGGGGTACCGCGCCTCCGTCAGTGAGACGTTCATCGCCACGATGCCGGATTGATGGAACCCGGGATCGACGGCCTGCAGCCGGACCAGGCTTTTCACGAGGAGCATGGCACCGGTCAGCACGACCAGGGTCAGCGCGATCTCTCCCGTCGCCAGCGCCCGGCGGGTGCGGGTGACGCGGGCGGAAGTGGCCCGCCCGCCACTCCGCTGCAGCGGTCCCTGGAGATCCTGGCCTGAGAACGTGAGGGCCGGCGCGAGCCCGAACAGGAACGTCGCCACGAGCGTCGCGACGAGCGCGAACCCGAGCACCCGGGCGTCGAGGGACATGGGCATGAGATCCCCGAGCGCCGGAGGGAGCAGGCCCATCAGCGCGCGTCCCAGGCCCCACGCCACCGCGAGTCCAAGCGCGCCGCCGCAGAACGCCAGAACGCCGCTCTCCGTCAGCAGCTGCCGCACGACTCGTCGCCGGCTCGCGCCCAGCATGGCTCGGAGGGACATCTCATGCCCGCGAGACACCGAGCGTGCCACGAGAAGCCCGGCCGTATTCGTGCAGGCGATCAGGAGGATGAAGCCCACCGCTCCGAACAGCACCAGGAGGGCCGTCCCCGAAGAGCCGACCAGTCTGGCGCGGAGGGGAATGAGGTGCACGCCGGGGGGCGTGTAGGGAGAGGGGTGATCCCGTCCCCACGCCTGCTCCATGGCGGTCACCCGCGCCTGCGCCTCGGAGACCGTGACCCGATCCGCCAGCCGCGCGATCACCGTCTCCACCACGGCGGTCCGATACAGGTCCCAATGCAGGAACGTGCCTGCCACATTCGGTACCCAGGCGTCGGTTTCGCGTGGATAGCGGAATGCCTCGGGCATGACGCCCACCACGACGTAGGGGAGGTTCTGGAGGATGAGGGTGCGTCCCAGCACCGTCGAGTCTCCCCCGAATTGGCGACGCCAGAGTTGATGGCTCAGGATAATCACCTGCTCATGCCCGGCCGTGCTCTCGTCTTTGGTGAACGACCGGCCCAGCAGGGGCGGGACCGCGAAGGTGGCGAAGAAGCCCGGAGTGACGACGGCGACGCCGATTCGGGTCGCCCGGTCACCGGTCAGCAGATTGGCCCCGCCGGCGTTGAATGCGGCGAGTCGCTGGAAGAGATCGGGGCGCGCTTCCCAGTCGGTGTAGGCGAGGTAGTTCTTTGGATATCCGGTTGGCGGAGGGGCGTACGTCCCGTTCAGCACGACCAGTCGATCGGCGTGAACAAAGGGAAGGGGACGGAGGAGCGCGGCGTCGACGGCGCTGAACACGGCCGTTGTCGCTCCGATGCCCAGCGCCAGGGTGAGCAGCGCGGCAACGGCGAACCCCGGTGAACGAGCCAGGGCGCGGACCGCGTAGCGGACGTCCTGCCCCAGATCGTCCAGCCACCGGAGTCCCCAGACGTCCTGGCTTTGCTCCTGGATCAGTGCCGGATTTCCGAAGCCGAGTCGGCCGCGCTGCTCGAGGTGGAAGCGCATCTCTTCTTCCAGCTCTTCACGGAACCGCTCGCGATTCAGCCAGAACCAGATCCGTCGAAATAGAATCATGCGTAGGTCAGGACGAGGTCGATCGCTTCCGCGACTCGCCGGTAGGTCGCAACCTCCCCCTCCAGATGTTTCCTGCCACTAGGGGTTAACCGATAGTAGCGGGCCCGGCGATTCTCGTCGGTGTGGCTCCACCTCCCTGTGATCCACCCTTTGACCAGGAGTCGTTGCAGTGCCGGGTAGAGCGAGCCCTCTTCGACTTGTAGGATGTCGAACGACACTTGGCGGATGGATAAGGCGATTTGGAAGCCGTGGAGCGGGCCGCCGCGGGTGGCGAGAGTCGTGAGGATCAGCATGTCGAGCGTGCCGGGCGGAATTTCGTCGCGAGCCATAACATAGATAGTCTATGTCACTAGAATGGCTGTCAAGAGGCGCCTCAGTGCCCTAGGGCACCACGATCAGACCCACCTCCGTCCCGAATTCGTCCTTCACCACGGTGGCACCCACCGGCGGCATCCACGGCCCGCCATCGACCCGGATCTCCAGGAGGTGAGGCCCCGGCGTGAGGACGATCCCGGCGCTCGTGACCAGCACCGGCTCCCATTCCGTAAAGTCCCCCATCACTTCCACCTTCCCGGCATCCTCGGCACTGATGCGGAGCACCCGCCCCACTACCTCCACGCTGGCCGTGACGGGCGGGTCGGCGGAAGGGACGGGGCGATAGCGCTCGAGGGTCTCGCGGTACGGATCCGCGGGGTGCGCTCCCATTGTCCCGACCCGGATTCCGACAGTCATGTACCGGCCGGCGATGGTGCCACGCGTGGGATCCGTGGGGTATCGCCCGGCGCCCAGCGTCATCCCGAGTACGTCGGTGAGTGCGTACGTCAACACCGACTCGCCATAAACGCCGTGCCCGCCTCCCGTGCTCCCGACGCGCGCGCCAAGGCGGCCGACCACGGCAAGGCGTCCCTGCGTCACCCGGACCGTGCCCTCTAGATCCGTGTAGCTCGTGTCGCCGATGGCGCTGTGAGAGGCCGTCACCGTGAGTGTCCCCCAGAGATTCGACGCCCAGGCGCCCCCGCCTGCCGTACTCGCTCCCCGTCCGCGCCTCCCGAACGCCGTGCTTCCCGCGGTTCCACCGACCCACGCGCCATACCGGGGCGTGAGGTAATGAAGGTCAACAGCGCCGAACGCATGAGCGAACGCTGGAAGGGAGAGGTACCGGCTCACGCCCGCATCCACGCCCGTTTCCAGCCGGAAGGGCCCGAATGCCGGCGTGAAGGTGGTCCCCACGAAGGACCCGTGCAGGTCGCGGTGCCCGCTCTCGAACCGCAGGGCGGTGGCGCGTGCCGCCACCGAGGTCCACCCGCGGTCGAAAGC
Organism: Gemmatimonadales bacterium; assembly: GCA_035279865.1. Classification (GTDB taxonomy): domain Bacteria; phylum Gemmatimonadota; class Gemmatimonadetes; order Gemmatimonadales; family GWC2-71-9; genus 40CM-2-70-7. The sequence continues at coordinate 13,272 of DATEGY010000172.1, forward strand.
GATGGTGGGTGAGAGGGCAAGGGCAGTCGAAGGCTCGAAGAGGTCGTAGCGGATGTCCGAGGCGCTCAGGTCCAGGGATGCGGTGACCTGAGCGCCCAGTGTCCGCGTCGCGAAGACCAGGAGTGCGATGGGTGTAGTGCGCCTCACGGCCTCTTGCCGGGAGTGGTGAGCGCGGCGCGCCCGGAAGAATTGAGCGCTCCGATCACCGACCCGACGGGCGCGGCGCCGAGATCGATGTCCCGGTCGACACGCTGGCGAAACGCCAGGTACTCGTCGTCCCCCTGGGACGCGAGCGCCACCACCACCCGGGAAGCCGTGTCTACCGGCACGCCCCGCGCCACGAGATCGGACAGCACGCCGAGAGGCACCACCAGACTGGCTTTCCGCGCCGTGCGGAGCCGGGTGAGATCACCAGGCCGGGCTCCCAGTCGCAGCGCGACCGCCCCCGCATTCAGCTCATCCGCCGTCGCGGCGCCGAGCGCGACCCGTGCGGTACCCAGCGCGGCCGCCAGGGCCCGCACCGCGCCCGTGATGGCCTGAGACGACGCCCCCTTCGCCGCCCCCTCGAGCGCTTTCTCCACGAGGGGCCGGGACGGAAGCCCCGCCGACACCGCCGAATCGATGATGGGCTGAACCTCGGCGGGGACCCGCGCCTGGGCGACCACCGCTGCCGGAACCAGGAGGGCGAACATCAGATGCTTCATCATAGAGCCACCGTCACCACGGAATTGGGAGAGCCGAAGTCGTCGACCGCGTTCCTGGGAGCTGTCGGATCGGCGACCCATCGTGAGCCGTCCACGACAAAGGCGTAGTTGTATTGGCCGGGTGCGAGGCGGACGCGCGCCACCCAGGCACCCGCGCCATTCTTGACCAGCGGCGTCGGCTTCCAATCGTTGAAGTCACCGACCACGGCGACACTCGAAGCCTGCGGCGCGAGCAGAGTGAACGGCACCGACT
>DATEGY010000173.1:0-4810 GCA_035279865.1 Gemmatimonadales bacterium
AGACGTCTAGGTTGAAGCACCTTTTCAAACCGGGATTCACGGTGGCCGACGGCCTTTCGCAGAATCTGCAACATCTCGAAACGTCGGCGACCATCGCCATCTCGCAGGAGGCGAAGCGCCGGCGCGCTGCGGGCGAGGACGTCATCGACCTGGGCGCGGGAGAGCCCGACTTCGCCACGCCGGCGATCCCGGCGGAAGCGGGGATCCGTGCTATTAAGGAAGGGCACACCCACTATCCCGCGAACGAAGGGATTCTGGAGCTGCGCGCGGCGGCCGCGAAACACCTCTCGCTCCTGTCCGGCGGCCGGCCCGTCAACGCCGATCACATCGTCGTGTCGTCGGGCTCCAAGCAGTCGCTCTTCAATGCGTGTTTTTCGCTCTTCGGGCCGGGGGACTCGGTGGCGATCCCGGCGCCCGCGTGGGTGTCGTATCCGCAAATCATTCATCTCGCGCGTGCGCGTCCCGTCATGGTGGCCGGGGACGCCGAGTGGGGATTGAAAGTGGGCGTGAAGGACTTGGAGCGGATGGTGCCGACGCCCAAGGGGCTGATCCTGTGCTCGCCCTGCAATCCCACGGGCGCGGTGTACTCGTTGACCGAGCTGCGCGCCATCGCCGAGTGGGCGGCGCGCAAGAACGCGTGGATCGTCGCCGACGAGATCTACCGCCGCATTCACTACGGCACCGGACCGGCACCCTCATTCCTCGATCTGGAAGACGATCTCCTCAAGCGCGTCGTCCTCATCACCGGCGTCAGCAAGGCGTATGCGATGACCGGCTGGCGGATCGGACTGGCGCTCGCGCCCCAGCCTGTCGCGAAGGCGATGTCCGCGCTGCAGTCCCACACCACGAGCGGCGCCAATCATCAGGCGCAGTACGCCGCGGCGGCTGCCTACGCCGACGAGCGGGTGGAGCAGGACGTGCTGCGGATGGTCGCCGAGTTCCGCAAGCGGCGGGATCTGGTGGTCGGCCGGTTCCGGCAGGAACTCCTGGGCGTGGAGTTCGTCGAGCCGGTGGGTGCGTTCTACTTCTTCTTCCGCGTCGACTCGTTCGGCGGGATGAACGGCACGGACTTCTGCACGCAGCTGATCACCGAGACCGGCGTGGCGCTGGTACCGGGTGCGGCGTTCGGCGACGACCGCTGGGTGCGGCTCTCGTACGCGGCGGCGACCGCCGATCTCGAGAAAGCCCTGGATCGCATCATGGAATTCGTGACCGTGCGGGAAACCGGAAAAGGGAAGAGGGAAACGTGAGGCTCCGCCGTGGTTTTTGAGGCCAAGATCATTCCGCTCGACGGCAAGCTTCCCAAGGTCACCTACCGCTGGGATGCCGAGACCGACATTCTCACCGTGTCCTGCAAGGGCACGGCGAAGAACGGGAAGGGATTGAGCGGGACCGTGGATCTCGAGGGCGCCGACGGGTCGTTCGTCGTGCTCGACGTAGCGGATGGTGCGCTGCGGGGGCTCGACGTGGTCACCTGGCCCGATGACATCAAGACCGTGAACACGCTCGCACCGCCCGACGACCCGAAGGAAGGTGCCGTCATCTTTCCGTCGCGCAATTCTCAGCCGGGGGTGGCGGCCGTGGAGGTCGACACGCCGCTGACCATGGAGAAGAACGCCGCCGAGTCCATTCTCCATCTGAAGGTGGGGCGGACCCGGACGGCGACCCCCGTACGGGTCGGGGACCACCTGCTGGTCGAGATCGACAAGCAGCACCGGCTCGCCGGGGTCTGGCTGCTCGACGTTCCGCCCTTCCCGAACGTCGAGGCCACCGCGTAGCCGTGGAAGAACGGCTCGAGCGATACCTTCGCGAGCTGTTCGCCGTCGAAGACGCCGCGCTGGTCGCCATCCGGAAACGGCAGGCCGCGGCGAAGCTCCCCGAGATCAACGTCTCCGCCGAGGAAGGCCGCCTCCTGGCCGTGCTCCTGGCCGCGGTGCAGGCCCGGCGTATTCTCGAGATCGGCGCGCTCGGCGGATACTCCGGCACCTGGATGGCCCGCGCGCTCCCGCCCGGGGGCAGCATGACCACGATCGAGTTCGATCCGCATCACGCCACGGTGGCGCGCGAGGCCTACCGCACGGCCGGCGTCGCCGATCGCGTGACGCTCATCGAGGGTTCGGCCCTCGACGTGCTGCCCACCCTGAAGCCCGGCTTCGATGCGGTGTTCATCGACGCCGACAAGGCGCCGATGGCCCAGTACTTCGAGTGGGGGGTCCGCCTGCTCCGCGTCGGCGGTCTCCTGCTGGGCGACAATGCCTTCCACGACGGCAAGGTCGCCGATCCCTCGGTCACCGCTCCCGACACCGAAGGGGTGCGGGCGTTCAACCGCCTATCCGCTACCGATCCCCGGGTCAACGCCACCGTGATTCCCATTCGCGACGGGCTCGTCGTGGGTGTGAAGGTGCGCGACTAGTGCTGGCCTGGCTCGATGCGGCGCTCGACGCCGGGGCGGTGCCCGCGTCGTTCGTGCCCGACGCGTCGGGAGGGCGGAGTGATGCGGCGGAAGTGACGGGTGCCGACGTGGTGGAGGGGACGGGACTCGCCACCCATCCATTGAACGGGACGGCGGTCGCTCCCGCCGCGGTCACGTTCGTCGACGGAATTCAGCGGTGGGCCGTGGTCGGTTACGACGGCGTCATCCCCCTGATTCGCGCGTACGTCGCGGCCGCCGCCCGCCGGCGGGGCCCGGACCGCCGGTTGCGGACCGTAGCCGAGCAGAGCCGGACCGTGGTGATGACCGCGTCGCGCTGGCTCTCGCCTCCGGTCCGCGCCGCCCTGGAGAACTCGGGTGAGGACCTGGTCGACCTCGAAGAGGTGGAGCCGGGCCAGCCGGGACGCGCCCTCACAGCCGCGGGTCTGCGGGTGGAGCGCCTCCGGGAAGCCGTCGAGCGCCGGGTGGCTGAGCCGCTGGCGGGGCGCCTGGCGCCCGACGAGTGGCTCGTGCTGGACGGCGTGCTTTCGGACTCCACGACCTTGGCCACACACCCCAGGGCCCTCGGCGTCATCAAGAGTCATGGCGCCCAGTATTTCACGGGGGAGGAGCTGCAACGGGCGCTGACCCTCGAACACCACCACCGCACGTCGGTCTTTCAACCCAAACGGCATGGCGCCCAGCCGGTGTACACGTGGTACCTGCGGTTGTGGCCGTGGCAGGGACATGATCTGCTCTACGGGCTGATTCGCGTGGAGACCCGGGCGCACCCGGAGTCGGTGGCCCGCGCCGGCGCGACGGCCGCATGGCTGGTGACGGAGCGCGCTCCGCTGTCCACACCGGACGCGCGTTTCGACCGATTGCTGTATCCTATCCACGACGTGGAGACCTATCTGCGGAGCCGGGCGCCACGCGACCTCGTGACGGCGCCGGGCTCCCGATTGCCGAAGACGGGAACGTGAGCGAGATCCCGAAGCCCCTCCCCGTCGGTCGTGTGGTCGCGACCGAGCTGAAGCCCGCGACGCCGCACCAATTTCACTTCTGGACGGCGCGGGAGACGAGCATGGGCATCGGCGCCATCGTCCGCGTCGAGGATCCGGTGGACCCGGCGCGGATCGTGTTCGGGGTGGTGACCGACGCGTTCGCATACTCGGATCTGGCCACGCCCCTCCACGATGTCGTCTCGGCCGACGGGGACCCGGAACGGGCCTCCACGGCTCCCACCGTTCGACAAGAGATCAGGCTCTGGACGGCGGCCGTGCTCCGGCAGTTCCCGGAAGACCCGCTGCAACCCGTTCCCCTCGGCCGCGTTCTCGTCGCCTCGGATTCGGACGTCGCCTCGGCGCTCCGGATGGACGCGTATCTCTCAGGCGCCGAGCCGACCGGGATCCCCGTCGGTCTCTACACGTCCGGGGGTCTGGAAGCGCCCGTGTACCTGGACTCGGACTTCCTGCTCGGCCCCGAGGCCGCGCACTTGAACATCTCAGGAATCTCGGGACTGGCGACCAAGACCTCAGCGGTCGAGTTCCTGATCTCCTCGATCTTTCAGCACTTCCCGGCGCACCGGGGCCGCGTGGCGGCCGTCTGCTTCAACGTGAAGGGACCCGATCTCTGTTTCCTCGATCGGGGAGGGGACCTTCAGGACGAAGACCGGCGCCGCTACGAGCGGCTGGGAGTCCGTCCGGAGCCGTTCCAGCGGGTCCAGTACTACGCGCCTTTCAAGCCCGACGGCGTGAACCTCAATACCCTGCGGACGCACCCCGATCTGGTCGGGGACGTCGAGCCGCTGGTATGGGGTCTCCGCGAGGCGCTCGATTTTGCCGAGGTTCTGCTCAACAAAGACGACATCGACGCGAAGGCGGACGCCCTGATCGACTTCCTGAAGGACCGCGTCGTGGGCCAGGAGTTCGACGACGGGTTCGGCGGACATCATCAGGTCGAGACGTTCGCGGACCTCGATGCGCTGTTTCGCGCCATTCTCCGCGGCGTGGAGGCGGAGGTGGTGGGGCGGGGGGACACGTGGCGCACGCATCACGTCGCCACGATCCGCAAGGTCCGCAACCGCCTGTCGAACATCTCGACCCGCTGCAAAGGCCTGGTGACCGACGACGGAGCCGTCGGGGACCTTCCCTGGGGCACGTTCGAAGACCGGGGCGTCTACGTCATCGACGTCGCCAACGTCGACCCCCTCGGCCAGGACCTGGTGTTTGCGCGCGTGGTGTCGAAGCTCCGCGAGCGCCTGGAACACCGGAACCTCGGCGTGGACGTCGTGATCGTCTTCGTGGACGAGCTCAACAAGTACGCTTCGGGGGACGGCCCGGAGACCCACGTGAAGCGCATGCTCCTCGACATCTCCGAACGGGGCCGGTACCTGGGGCT
>DATEGY010000174.1:0-11920 GCA_035279865.1 Gemmatimonadales bacterium
GCTGATCGATTCGATCCGGGCCCGCGGGTACGCGTTCACGACGGTCACCGCCCTCGCGGGTGTCTCCACGACGCAGGCGATGGCGCCGCTGCCCAAGGGCTCGACGATCCGGCACTTCGTCGAGCTGACGTCGTACACCGCGCTGGGCCGCATCGAGCTCACCATGCACGCGGTGTTCCTGATCGCGATGCTCCTCGGCATGGGCCGGCTGGCAGTGATCCTCGCGCTGGCGGCCCGGCAGCGGTACGCGCGCCGGCACCAGCGCCCCGAGCCGGCCGCCGCGGACTACCACCCGTCCGTCACCGTCATCATTCCGGCGTACAACGAAGACCGCGTGGTGTGCCGGACCGTCCGCACGGTGCTCGATCAGGGATACGAGGGACTGGAAGTCCTCGTGGTGGATGACGGGTCTCCGGACCGGACCTCGGACGTGGTGCGCGAGGAGTTCGGCGACGACCCGCGGGTGAAGCTTTTCCGGAAGCCGAATGGCGGGAAGGCGAGTGCCTTGAATTTCGGGGTCGAGCGTTCGGGCGGAGACATCATCGTCGCGCTGGATGCCGACACGCTGTTCCCGGCTGGTGCGATCGCGGCGCTGGTGAAGCCGCTGATGGACCCGAAGGTGGGCGCGGTGGCAGGGAACGCGAAGGTGGGGAACCGGATCAACGTGGTGACGCGGTGGCAGGCGGTGGAGTACGTCACGAGCCAGAACATTGACCGTCGCGCCTTCTCGCTGCTCAACTGCATCACGGTGGTCCCCGGCGCGATCGGGGCCTGGCGGAAGGACCTGATTCTCCAATCGGGGGGCTTCTCGAGCGAAACCCTGGCCGAGGACCAGGATCTCACGATGACCATCCTGGAGCGGGGCTGGCGGATCGCGTACGCCGACAAGGCCACCGCCTATACCGAAGCGCCCGACACGCTCCGGGGACTCGCGAAGCAGCGCTTCCGCTGGAGCTTCGGGACGCTCCAGTGCGCGTGGAAGCACCACTACGCCCTGCTCCGTCCCCGGTACGGCATGTTCGGATTTGTGGGGCTCGCCAACATCTGGATCTTCCAGCTGCTCTTCCCGTTCATCTCGCCGGTGGCCGACCTCATGTTCCTGTATTCGCTCGGCATCGTGTACCGGAACGGCGTACAGCATGGGCCGGAATACGCGTGGCAGACCCTGGAGCAGGTGGTCTTTTTCTATTCGATCTTTCTGCTGGTGGACTTTCTGGCGGCCGTCATCGCCCTGCTGATGGAACCCGACGAGGACCGCTCCCTGGCGTGGCTGATCCTGATCCAGCGCTTCGCCTACCGGCAGGTCATGTACTGGGTGGTGGTGAAGAGCGTGCTCGCGGCCATTCAGGGGACCGCGCGTGGCTGGGGCAAACAGGAGCGGAAGGGAACGGTGGCACTGGGGAGCTCCGGCTAGCGGCGAGCCGGGTGTGTCAGGCGGTGGCGGGCATCTGCGCCGGTGCCCGTCCGAACTCCTTGAGGGTCTCGTAGTGGGAATGAATGGCCGACCAGAGCGTCGGATTTGAGAAGTACGGGACGCCGTGCTTGGCGGCGACCTCGACCAGGATGGGGTTCAGCGCGGCATAGTGCACCGAGCAGATCTTCGGAAACAGGTGGTGCTCCACCTGGAAGTTCAGCCCGCCGACGTACCATGAGAGCAGCCGGTTGTGGGTCGCGAAGTCCGCCGTGGTCAGCATCTGGTGGACGGGCCAGCAGCTTTCGATCATGCCGTTGCAGTCGCAAACCGGTTGCTGCGGTCCCTCCACGACATGCGCCAGCTGGAACACGACGCCGAGAATCAACCCTGCCGTCAAATGCATTGCCAGGAACCCGATCAGGAACTGCCACCAGGTCACGTGCAGGACCAGGAGCGGGATCACGATCGTGTACGAGTAGTAGACGGCCTTGGTGAGGACGAGAGAAACGACCTCGCCCCTGGGGTGCTTCTTGTTCGCGTAGGGGCCGAGGTTGGTCGCCAGGAAATACTTGTAGTCTTTGACGAACACCCAGAACAAGGTCGAGAAGCTGTAAAGCGCGAACGCGAGATACTGCTGAATGCGGTGAATGGGGTGCCACTCGGAGCGAGGGGACATGCGGATGAGCGGTGAGACCGCGATATCCTCATCCACGCCCTGAATGTTCGTGTAGGTGTGGTGGATCACGTTGTGGGTGATCTTCCACATATATCCGTTGGCGCCCAGCAGGTCGAAAGTGTAACCGATCACCCGGTTGATGCGGGGATCCGAAGAGTAGGCGCCATGCAGCGCGTCGTGCGACACCGCAAAGCCGATGCCCGCCATCGCCACGCCCATCACGAACGCCACGCCCAGCATGGCCCAGGGATCGAGCCAGTTGGTCATGATGAGGGCGTACCCGCCGAAGTACGTCCCCAGGAGGATCACCGACTTGGCCACCATGGAGAAGTTCGCCTTGGGCGAGAGGTGCCGGGACGCGAAATAGCCGTCCACCCGGGCCTTGAGCTCGTCCATGAACGCCGTAGACGCACGGCTTTGGAACTTCACTTGGGTAGCCAACATCGGTTTCACCTCGAAATAGCCTGCTCCAAAATGGGGGGCGGTACCACTCGGCGAAAGAGGCCCGTTCTGTAAGGTGTGAGCCTCATCACGTTCTGTTACAAATGCTTGTCAGGTTTTTCGTAGAGCAACTGCACATCGCCCAGCACGCGCTCCCGAAACCCTCCTTCACAGTAGGCGAAGTAAAACTCCCAGAGCCGCACGAACCGTTCGTCGAAGCCGAGTGCCATGACCTCCCGGCGCCGGGCGAGGAAGTTCTGGCGCCAGTGCTTCAACGTCTCGGCATAGTGCGGGGTCAGGTCATGCTGGTCCGCGAGCCTGAGATCCGTCCGTCCCGCCGCGCCGGCCAGCACCGCCCGCGACGGAATGAACGAACCTGGGAAGATGTACGCTTTGATGAAGTCGACCTCGTGGAGCGCCGAGCGATACAGGTGATTCTGAATCGTGATCGCCTGCAGGGCGAATCGTCCGCCGGGTCTCAGGTGTTCGGCACAGACGCGGAAGAATCCGTTCAGGAACTGGTGACCGACCGCCTCGATCATCTCGATCGACGCCAGCTTGTCGTACGTGCCGTCCAGGTCCCGGTAGTCCCGGTTCAGCACCGTGATGCGCGGGGAGAGCCCGGCCGCGGCGATCCGCCGGTTCGCGAGCAGCTCCTGCTGCGAGGAGATGGTGATCGTCGTGACCCGGCAGCCGTACTCCCGGGCCGCATGCATCGCGAATCCGCCCCATCCGGTGCCGATCTCGAGCAGATGATCCTTCGGAGACAGCTCCAGAACGCGGCAGATGCGATCGAACTTCGCCACCGAGGCGTCGTGCAGGCTCGCGCCGGGAGGTTCGAAGATTCCGCAGGAGTAGGCCAGGGTGTCGTCGAGGAAGAGCTGGAAGAACTCGTTCCCCAGATCGTAATGCGCGGCGATGTTCCGCCGGCTGCCCCGGCGCGAGTTGCGCCGCAAGGCGTGCGCCAGGGAGCGGAAAGGTCTGGCCAGCCGGGCCAGCCCCCGCTCGAGGCCCTGGAGCGTGTCGCGGTTCTTGACCATCACCTGCACGAGCCCTACCAGGTCGTCCGTCTCCCACCACCCGTTCAGGTACGCTTCGGCGGCGCCGAGACTCCCGCCCAGGGCGGTGGCGCGGAAGAATCGCGGATCTTTGACGTGGAGGGTGACGGAGGGACCGGTGCCGTTGCCGAACACGCGCCCGTCGAGCGTCAGGCGTCCATACGTGATCCGGTCGAGACGACGGAGGAGCCCGTCGCGGGCGACGCGGTCGAGCAGACTCACATCGATTCGAGCAACCGGCGCGGCACGGGGTGAAGATCGCGGATCAGCCGCACGAGCGCGAGGAGGCGAAGTCCGTAGTAGGTGAAATCCACTTCCCACCAGCGGAAGCCCTGCCGGACCGCGCCGGGATAGCGGTGGTGGTTGTTGTGCCACCCCTCGCCCAGCGTGATGAGCGCGAGGAGCAGGCTGTTCCGGCTGTCGTCTGGCGTATCGAACCGCCGGCGGCCGAGCGTGTGCGCGAGGGAATTGATGAGACACGTGCAGTGGAACAGGATGACGGTACTGATGAAGAAGCCCCAGATCAGGAGCTGCCAGCCGCCCGCGAGAAAGAGCACCACGGCGAGCAGCAGGGGCACCAGCGCGTCGAACCGGTCCAGGAAGCGGAGCTCGGGAAAGCGGGCCAGGTCGGTCACCTGGGAAAAGTCGGTGCGGAAATTCCCGTCCGAGGTGATCCACCCCATGTGACTCCACCAGAACCCGTGCTGCCGCGGGGAGTGCACATCCTGCTCCGTATCCGCCACCCGGTGATGCCGCCGGTGGTGCGCGGCCCACCAGAGAGGGCCACGCTGGACCGCGGTGTTCCCGAGGACCGCGAAGACGAACTGGGCCGGCCGGGATGTGTGGAACGTGCGGTGCGAGAAGTACCGGTGGTAGAAGCCGGTGACCGAGAACATCCGGACCACGTACAGCGCGAACGCGACCGTCACCGCGGTCCAGCTCCAACCGACCCAGATCACGCCCAGACAGGCGGCGTGCATCACGACGAACGGGATAACCCGTACCCAGTCCACACGTTGCTCCGACGATTCCGGTGCCGCCGCGGTATCGAACCAGAGCCGGAGTTTGACCAGGAGCTCAGCAGCGCGCATTGATCTAATCTAACCCTCCTCCCGCGCAGCACTACGCTCTTGCTGGGCCCTCCTGGACGTGCTCACTTAGCCCCGTCCGCTGTCCGTCAACCCGACTCTGGAGCCCCCGTGAAGCTCACGCCGTGGCTGGCCTCCCTCGTCCTTCCTGGCGCGCTCCTCGCGCAAGCTCAGCAGACCGCCTACCCGCAACCCAAGTTGCCGCCCCCGGAGGGGTACCGCGTCTACATCATCCCCGACATGGAGGGGATGGGGAGCGTGGTGAACATTCACGAGGTGATCGCCGGGATCGAGGGGAAGGGGTACGCCAACCTGACGGGCCCCGACTACTGGGGCCATTCCCGGCAGCTGATGACGCAGGAAGTCAACGCGGTCATCCGTGGTTCCCGGGTATCGGGCGGCCGGTCGTTCGTGGTGAACGAGGGGCATGGCGGCAACCTCTTCGCCAACGTGATTCCGGAGGAGCTGGATACCGCCGCCCTCCTGATTCGCGGCTTCCCGAAGCCCCTGATCATGATCACCGCCATCGATTCGACCGTGGGCACCGTGATCTTCACCGGCGCGCATGCCGGTCCCGGGCGCCCCGGTGTCCTGGCGCACAACTATTCGTTTGACCACTTCTCGGTGGACGGACACGAGCTCAACGAGGTCGGGATCAACGCCCTGATCGCCGGCGAGTTCGGTGTTGGGGTGTCCATGGTCACTGGGGATGACGCGTTGATCGCCCAGTGCCGGGAGATTCTGGGGGACACGTTCGTCGGGGTCATCACCAAGTGGGCGCTGTCCCGGGGCGCGGCCGTCACCTACAGCCCCATCAAGATGCGCCGCATCCTCGCCGACTCGGCCGCCAAGGCGGTGCGGCTCGCGCGGGCCCACACCTTCCAGCCCTACAAGCTGCCGAAGCCGTATCAGGTCGAGTTCACCCTGCGGGCCAGCTATCCCGACAGTGTGGTGATGGGCGTCGATTCGCTGCACTGGCCCGGACTCGAGAAGGTCTCCGGTCGCACCTACCATCTCACCACGGAGAGCGCGGTGCAGATGGGCTACCTGCTGGACGCCATCGAAGGAGTGGTACTCAGATGAAGGACTCGAAACGCCTGATCCTCGCGCTCGCACTCATCGCCATCGCGGTCCCGGCTGCCCCGGCGGCTCGCGCGGTGGCGCAGGAGCCCGCGTCGGACTCCCTGCTCACCGTCAATCACTATCTCGACCTGGAAGGGGTGTCCGATCCCCAGTTGTCTCCGGACGGCACGCAGATTCTCTACACCCGCCGGTGGGTGAACAAGCTCGAGGACAAGTTCGAGTCGGCCATCTGGGCCATGCGCGCGGACGGCTCCCACAACCGTCTGCTCGTGAAGGGGTCCTCGCCCCGCTGGTCCCCGGACGGCTCGCGCATTCTCTACGTCGCCGACGGCGAACCCAAGGGGGCACAGATTTTCGTGCGCTGGATGGACGCCGAGGGCGCGACCAGTCAGGTGACCCGGACGGAGCACGCGCCGGGGGACCCCAAGTGGGCCCCCGATGGGAAATCGATCGCCTTCGTGATGTTCGTGCCGCAGGCCGACAACTGGAAGATCGCGATGCCTCAGGCTCCCGAAGGGGCCAAGTGGACTCCGGCCCCGCGTATGGAGGACCGTCTCCACTACCGGCAGGACCGGGTGGGGTTCACCGACCCCGGATTCACCCACCTGTTCGTCGTCTCGGCGGATGGCGGCACGCCCCGTCAGCTCACGAACGGCAGCTGGAATGTCGGGGCGCGGTTCGACGGCTTGTCGGGAGGCGCGGGGCTGGCGTGGACGCCCGACGGGAAGGCGATTCTCTTCGACGGCCTGATGGATACGACGGGGGACTACGCCTACCAGTCCTCGCAGGTGTACCGGGTCGACGTCGCTTCCGGCGGCGTGAAGCGTCTCACCACCCGGCCGGGATTCTGGGCCAACCCGGTGATTTCCCCCGATGGCCGGCTGGTGGCCTACGCGGGATACGATTCGTCGGCGAAGTCGCACTCGACCGCGGGTCTCTACGTCATGAGCGCGGACGGAGCGCAGCCGCGGAAGATCGACGGCATGCTGGATCGCGATCCCCAGGAACTGACCTGGGCCGGAGACAACAGCGGCCTGTTCTTCACCGCGCAGGATACCGGCACGCAGAACGTCCATTTCGCCGCGCTCGCCGGCGGGGTGAAGACCGTCACGACCGGGACGCACCTGCTGTCGCTCAGTTCCATGGCCCGGGATCTCTCGGCGGTGGGAACCGAAACCGACTTCACGCATCCGGGAAACGTCGTCCGCTACAGTCTCAAGAAGTTCGACGGAACGACCCGGCTGACGTCCGTGAACGACGACGTGCTGGCCGGAAAGCACGTCGCGCAGGAACAGGAGATCTGGTACCGGTCCAGCGGCAACGCGCGCGTCGAGGCCTGGATCGTGACGCCGCCTGGGTTCGATGCCCACAAGAAGTACCCGCTCATTCTGGAGATCCACGGCGGGCCGTACGCCGAGTACACCGTGGGCTGGAGCTACATGTTCCAGAACTTCGCGGCCGACGGGTATCTCGTCCTCTATGTGAATCCCCGCGGGTCGACCGGCTACGGCACCGCGTTTTCAGACGGCATCGACCACAATTATCCCGGCCCCGACTACGACGACCTGATGGCGGGTGTGGACACGGTGATCGGCCGGGGCATCGTGGACACGACGCGGATGTTCGTGTCGGGCTGTTCGGGGGGTGGCGTGCTGTCGAGCTGGGTGATCGGCCACACCCAGCGGTTCGCGGCGGCGGCGGTGCGGTGTCCGGTGATCGACTGGATCAGCATGGCGGGCGTCACGGACGTCCCGCTCTTCACGTACAGCCTCTTCAGCGATCCCTGGTGGGACAAGCCCGAGCCGTGGCTGGCGCATTCGTCCCTGATGTACGTCGGGCACATCACGACGCCGACGCTCCTGATGACCGGCGAGCTCGACCGGCGCACGCCCATGCCGCAGAGTGAAGAGTTCTTCGCGGCCCTGAAGATGAAGCATGTCCCGACGGTGCTGCTGCGCTTCGCCGACGAGTTCCACGGCACCGGGTCCAAGCCGTCGAACTTCATGCGCACGCAGCTCTACATGATGAGCTGGTTCCAGAAGTGGAGCGGGAGTGCCAAGGGCACCCGCCAGGTCAGCGACCGGACCCCGTAGCCCGGAACTGCTCCGTTTCGGTCGACCCCTTGAGGGCCGACGTCGAGGCTTCGCCACCCGTCACCGCCGCCAGCACGCGATCGAAGTACCCGGCTCCGACCTCGCGCTGGTGGCGGGTGGCGGTGTAGCCCTCCGCCTCCCGCGCGAACTCCTCCTGCTGCAGCCGGACGTAGGCGGTCATGCCCTCGTTCCGGTACGACCGCGCCAGATCGAAGGTGTGCAGGCCCAGCAGGTGCCAGCCTGCCAGGGTGATGAACTGGAACCGGTAGCCCATCCGGGCCAGGGATTCCTGGAAGCCGGCGATCTCCGCGTCCCCCAGATGCTGCTTCCAGTTGAAGGACGGCGAGCAGTTGTAAGCCATGCGCTTGCCCGGGAACTTCGCGTGGATCGCCTCGGCGAAGAGGCGGGCCTCTTCGAGATCCGGCGTGGACGTCTCGAACCACAGCAGGTCGGCATACGGCGCGTAGGCGAGCGCCCGGACGATCACGGGCTCCAGACCGTCGCGCACCCGGAAGTAGCCCTCCGGGGTCCGCTCGCCGGTGAGGAACGGCCGGTCTCTGGGGTCGACGTCCGAGGTCAGGAGCGTCGCGGAGAGCGCGTCCGTGCGGGCCACGATGAGGGTGGGCACGTCCAGGACGTCGGCGGCCAGCCGTGCCGCAACGAGTGTCTTGATGAATTGCTGGGTGGGGACCAGCACCTTCCCGCCCAGGTGCCCGCACTTTTTCTCCGACGCCAGCTGATCCTCGAAGTGCACGCCCGCGGCGCCGGCGTCGATCATCTGCTTCATGAGCTCGAATGCATGCAGCGGCCCGCCGAACCCCGCCTCGGCGTCCGCAAGAATGGGCGCGTACCAGTCGATTCCGGCGTGTCCCGACTCCGCGCGCTCGATCTGATCGGCACGCATGAGCGCCTGGTTGAGCCGCTTGACCAGCGCGGGCACGCTGTTCGATGGGTACAAACTCTGGTCGGGATAGGTCTGACCCGAGAGGTTCGCATCCGCCGCCACCTGCCAGCCGCTCAGGTAGATCGCCTGAAGCCCGGCCTTCACCATCTGCACCGCCTGCGCGCCCGTGAGGGCGCCGAAGGTCTGGACGAAGGGCGTGGTCTCGAGCAGGTGCCAGAGGCGGTCGGCCCCGGCGCGGGCCAGGGAGTGCTCGATGCGGAGGGAGGGCCTGAGCGACACGACGTCGGCCGCCGAGTAGTCCCGCTTGATGGCGGTCCACCGGGGATCGTTGGCCCAGCGCCGCTCCAGTGCCGCGATGTCCCGCAGAGTTTCTGTGCTCATCTCATCCTCCCTGGGCTCGGTCGAGCTCCCGGTAGGCCGGGATCGTGAGGAATTCGGTGAAGTCAGATGCAAGGACCAGGCCGTCGAGGATGCGAACCGCCGCCTCCAGATGGGGCAGGGTTCCGAGCTTCTGGCGTTCCTCATCCCGCACGGCGGCGTACAGGTCTGCGGTCATGGTGCGTCCGTCCGACAGCCGGGACTTATTCCGGATCCATTGCCAGAGCTGGGCGCGGGAGATCTCCGCGGTGGCGGCATCTTCCATCAGATTGTTGATCCCGGCCGCCCCCACTCCCGCGAGCCAGCTCGCGAGGTATTGAAGGGCCACACTCACGTTGGTCCGGACGCCGGCTTCGGTCACCGAGGAGCCCGGGATCGCGAGGGACAGGAGGGGGGCCGCGTCGCGCCGGACATCCTCCCGCAGGCGCTGCTTCTGATTCGGCCGGCTGCCGAGCACCCTATCGAAAGACGCCCGGGCCACGGGAACGAGGTCGGGATGTGCCACCCAGGTGCCGTCGAACCCGTCTCCCGCTTCGCGGTCTTTGTCTTCCGTCACTTTCGCGATGGCCCGCGCGTTCACCTCGGCGTCTTTGCGGCTGGGGATGAACGCGGCCATGCCCCCGATGGCGTGCGCGCCGCGGGTGTGGCAGGTGGCGACCAGGAGCTCCGTGTACGCTCGCATGAACGGGACCGTCATGGTCACCTGCACGCGATCGGGGAGCACCATGGCGGGTTGGGTCCGGAATTTCTTGATGATCGAGAACATGTAGTCCCAGCGTCCCGCGTTGAGCGCGGGGCCGTGATCCCGCAGCTCGTAGAGAATCTCGTCCATCTCAAAGGCGCCGAGGATCGTTTCGATCAAGACCGTGCAACGGATGGTGCCGTGCGGGATCCCCAGCGCGCTCTCCGCGAACGTAAAGACGTCGTTCCAGAGGCGGGCCTCGAGATGGGACTCGAGCTTGGGGAGGTAGAAGTACGGTCCGGACCCCCGCGCCAGCAGCTCTTTGGCGTTATGGAAGAAGTACAGTCCGAAGTCGAACAGCGATGCCGAAACCGGGGCATCCGCCAACGTCGCGTGGCGCTCGTCCAAGTGCCAGCCGCGGGGGCGGACCACCAGGGTGGCGATCCGCTCGTTGAGCGCGTAGGCCTTGCCCTCGGGACTGGTGAATGCCAGCGTGCGCCTGATCGCGTCCTGCAAGTTGGCCTGTCCCTGCACCACATTCTCCCACGTGGGGGAGAGCGCGTCCTCGAAGTCGGCCATGAACAACCGCGCGCCCGAATTGAGCGCGTTGATCATCATCTTCCGCTCGACGGGCCCGGTGATCTCCACACGGCGGTCTTCCAGGTCGGCTGGGGGTGCCGCTACCCGCCAGCTCCCGCTCCGAACGGACGCCGTGCCCGAAAGGAATTCTGGGAGCGTCCCGGCGTCGAACGTCTGCTGCCGCGCCACGCGGGCACTGAGCAGGTCGCGCCGAGCCGATTCGAAATGGCTTGCGAGGCGCTCTACGAACGCTAGCGCGTCAGGGGTGAGGACCCGGACCGCGTCGGGGGTCCGGGAGGGGCGCACCTGGATCTGTCGGGGAAGGGGCATCGTGCTCTCCATAATCAAGTTCTGGGCCAACTTGTAGAGCGGGGGATCAATGGCCTTCGGACTGCGTCATGTGGCAGAAGTGCGACAGCTACGGCAAGGGAGCTACGACGGGCGGAGGAGCACTCGAGCGTCCACCGCGTGAGCCCCCGTGGGGAACGCGAGCACCGGATTCGCGTCCAGCTCCACGATGTCGGGAAAATCGGTCCCCAGTTGTCCGAGGCGCCGGAGGATGTCACCGAGGGCTCCAAAGTCCACGGGGGCTGCCCCGCGGATTCCGCGCAGAATGGCGGCGCCGCGGATCCCCGTGAGCATGTCGCGCGCCTCGAGCGTGCCGATGGGCGCCAGGCGGAATGTGACGTCTCCAAGGGCTTCGACATAGATGCCTCCGAGTCCGAACATGACCAGGGGGCCGAATGAGGGGTCGCGGGTCAGACCGGCAATGGTCTCCCGTCCTCCCGTCATCATGCGTTGGACCACGAAGCCCCGCACGGCGGCCTCGGGAGCTCGCAGACGAACCGTCTCGAGCATTTCCGCCGCGGCGATCTGGACTTCCACCGGGGTGGCCAGATCGACGCGGACCCCGCCTACGTCGCTCTTATGGACCACATCCGGCGACACGATCTTGAGCGCCACCGGACACCCGATCTCGCCCGCTACCTGCGCCGCATCGTCGGGATCGCGGGCAAAGCGGGTACATGCTTTGGGAATGCCGTAGGCCTCGAGGAGCTGGACCGCTTCGATTTCATCCAGCCGCCGGCGGCCCTCTGCTTTCGCGCGACGCAGAATGGCCCCGGCGCGCCCCCGGTTCACGGCGGGGGTCGGCTCCACGGTGACGGGGCGGGCCTGCCACTCCCGGTGCCGCCGCAATGCGGCCAGCGCACGGGCCGCGGACTCGGGGAAAATGTAGGCCGGAATGCCGGCCCGGTGGAGCTCCGCCTTCCCCTGCGGGAGGCCTTCGCGGCCCATCAGGACCGTGAGGACCGGCTTGGCCGGGTGCTTCGCGGCCACGCCGACGATCGCCTCTGCCACGTCTTCCTGGGACAGTCCGAGGGGCGGAACGAAAATGGCCACGGCGGAATCGACGTTCGCATCGTCGAGCATCGCGTCCAGTGCCGAACGGTATCCGTCGGGCGTGGCGGACGCGATCATATCGAGCGGATTGCGGATGGACGCTTCTTCGGGAAAGAGAGGACG
>DATEGY010000175.1:0-12329 GCA_035279865.1 Gemmatimonadales bacterium
CACTGGTGGGCGCGGAAAGGCAGCGTGTCGCCCGCTTCCTGTGATGCCAGCGCGGGCCCGGCGGCGAGCATGAGAATGGTGAGAGCACTGGAGAGTCGGCGCATGACCTGGTCCTCGAGAAAGGGGAGCGGGAACGTGCGCGCAGCTTGTGCGGGAAGCAAATTCGAGGGAACCTGTCCTTTGCAACACCCCGGGCTTGCGCCCGGGGTTGGGTAAGGCGAACCCATGCTTGGGGTGCGTTTTTCCAAACCCCGGGCGCGAGCCCGGGGATGAGTCAATGTCCGGGGGATGGTCTACACATGTAGTATCCATCGCTGGTCCGAACCTGACCGCAGTCACATCGTTGCAACCGTCGTAAGGCCAGGGCTATCCAAGTCCGTGTGCCGAATACGACTCCCTGGATCGACAACCTGCGAGAGCCGACTCTGGTCACCGCCGACGCCGAAATAGCTGACGCAGCAATGGCCGCAAGCGGCGACGCCACCGCCTTTGAACGGCTCTATCGCGCGCACGTGGCCCGCATTCACTCGCTGGCCCGGCGGATGATCGACGCCGACGAGGCCGACGACGTGACGCAGGACATCTTCGTCCGCGCGTGGGAGAAGCTCTCCACGTTCCGGGGCGAGGCCGCGTTCGGCACGTGGCTCCACCGGCTGGCGGTGAACGTGATCCTCGCCCGGCGGAAGACGGTCGGAATCTCACGCCAGCGGCACGACCCGCGCGAAGAAGCGCTGGAGGGCGTGGGCGCGAGACCGGTGACCCCGGACCTGGGAGTCGATTTCGAAGGCGCGATGGCCGCGCTGCCGGAAAAGGCCAAGCAGGTGTTCGTGCTGCACGACGTGGAAGGCTACACCCACGAGGAAATCGCGACGATGCTCGACATCGTGCCGGGCACGTCGAAGTCTCAATTGCATCACGCAAGAATGGCGCTCCGACGCCACTTGAAAGACTAGACGGCTGGACGGTTAGACGGCTAGACGAGGATATGACTATGGACCGCTGGACGGAACAACTCTCTGAGTATCTCGATGACTCGCTCCCCCGGGCGGAGCGCGAGGCGCTGGATGAACACCTCGCGACCTGCGCGGAATGCCGGGAGACGCTCGACGAGCTCCGCCGCGTGGTGGACCGCGCGCGCGGCCTCGATGACCGTCCGCCGTCGAAGGATCTCTGGTCCGGGATCGCGACCCGGATCGGATCAACGGGGGGCACCGCCGTCGTGTCCATTGACCGCGCGCGCGTCCCGGCGCGGAGCACCCGCCGTCTGTCGTTCTCCATCCCGCAGGCCCTCGCCGCCGGCATCGTGTTGATGGCGGTGTCGTCGGGCGTGGTGTGGCTGTCACTCCGGAGTCCCGCAGCGACCGGGCAGCCGTCGAGTCCCACGGGCTCCATCGACATGCCGGCGGCGTGGCACCAGATGGACTCGTCGGTCGACCCGGTGGTGGCCAACCTTCGGCAGACCCTGCAGGAGAATCGGGCGCAACTCAAGGACAGTACGGTCCGGATTCTCGAGAAGAACCTGGCCATCATCGACTCCGCGATCGCCGAAGCCCGGCGCGCACTCGATGCCGACCCCAACAACAACTACCTGAATCATCACCTTGCCGATGTCGTGCGGCGGCGGGCGGATCTGCTCCGCCGCGCCTCGGCCCTCGGCGTGCGAACCTGAGAGGAATAGAACACCCATGCTGCCCATTCTCCTGGCCGTCATGCTCCAGACGCCGGCGCCAAGCCCCGCTCCCGCGCCCCGAGTCCACCATGTCCGGCCCCCGAGGGTCGTCGTGAACGTCGACGGAGGTGACGACGGCCGGTACCAGGCGGACGTCGACACCACCGTCGCGGTCACGCGCGGCGCGCGCCTCGATCTCAACAACTTCGGCGGCGACATCACCGTGAAGGTGTGGGACAAGAACGCCGTCCGGATCTCGGCCGACAACTCGGACCGCGAGCGGGTCGACATCGACGTGGACCAGCAGGTCGTCGCGGTCCGGACGTCCTCCCGTTACGGCGCGCCGCACATGGTCTCCTTCGACCTCACGGTGCCGGCCTGGATGGCTCTCGATCTCGAAGGCACCTACACGGACATCACTGCCACGGGGATCGCCGGCGACATCACGGCCACCACCGTGCAGGGCGACGTCGACGTGACCGGCGGGTCCGGGCACGTTTCGCTCAACTCCACCTCGGGCTCGGTGAAACTCGCCAAAGCCCAGGGTCGAATTGACATCGTGACCGTGAACGACGGCATCACCGTGACGGACACGAAAGGCGATCTGTCGGCCGAGACGACGAACGGCGACGTGGAGCTGCGCGGGATCGATGCGGACAACGTGTCGGCGACCACGATCAACGGCGACATCACCTATGACGGCACCATCAAGGACGCCGGGCACTACAGCTTCTCGACCAACAACGGCGACGTGGACGTGTCGGTCCCGCAGGGCGCGAACGTGGCGGTGACGGCGTCGACCTTCAACGGTGACTTCGATCCCTGTTTCCCCGTCACGCTGACCGGCAGCCACAAACACCGGTTCAGCTTCACGCTGGGCACAGGGAGCGCCAAGCTCGAGATGGAGTCGTTCGGGGGGGACCTGAAGCTCTGCCGTCCTGGGGAAGTCGGAAAACGGCACAACGGGATGAAGGACAAAGACAAGGACAGGGACGACGACAATGAGTAACCGCTTCCTGATGGCGGGCCTCCTGGCCCTCGCGGCGCCGGCGGGACTCCTGGCGCAGACGGCCTCGAGCACGAACTTCCACTGGACGGGCAAGCTCGCCGCCGGTCAGCGGCTCGAGATCAAGGGCGTGAACGGCGCGATCCACGCCACGGGCACCACGAGCGGCACGGCGGACGTCTCGGCGCGCAAGCATTCCGAGAACGGCCGGTCGGATCCGGACGACGTGAAGATCGTGGTGGTGAACACGCCGGAAGCGGTGACCATCTGCGCGGTCTACCCGACGCCCGATGACGCCGACCGCGACAACGACTGCGAGCAGGGGCACCACTGGCACTCGAACACGCGGGACAACGACGTGGTAGTGGACTTCACGATCCAGGTCCCGGCGGGCGCCGAGTTCGACGGGCAGACCGTGAATGGGGACGTGGAAGCGACGTCCCTGGCCGGCAATACCGACGTCCACACGGTGAACGGCAGCATCGACGTCTCGACCACCGGTCATGCGGAAGCCAACACCGTGAACGGCTCGATCCGGGCGGCCATGGGCAAGGCCGATTTCGAGGAAGCCGAGTTCCGGACGGTCAACGGCGGGATCACGCTGACGCTGCCGGCCGACTTGAACACGGAAGTGCGCGCCGAGACGGTGAACGGCGATCTCGACTCGGATTGGCCGGTGACGATCGTCGGGAAATGGGGCCCGCGGCGCATGCGCGGCACCATCGGCAAGGGCGGGCGGACGCTCACGCTCGGCACGGTCAACGGAGATATCCGACTGAGAAAGAGCTGAGTGGGAGTGAAGCGTGAAGAGGGAAGTGGGAAGAGTGGTCTTTCACACTTCCCTCTTCCCTCTTCCCATTTCCCCTCCCGTTTTTTCGCACCCCTCCGCAGAAATCCGATCCCGGTAATTCGTTAAGGACTCCCGATGTTGCCTCCGTCTCCTTCCAGGGGCCGGAGTGCTGCGGGAGCTTCTCGCCCGGACCGAGCAGATCTCAGATCTTGGGGCGTTGTTCAGCGCGCTCGGCTACACCGCCGTGTGGGAGCAGGTGCCGCCGGCCTCCTGGTTGGGAGAGCAGGCCGAGCCGGGGGTGCGGGCGGCGGCGCTGGTCGCGCGGTTCGGAGCGTTCCGGGTCTTCGGCCTCGAATCCCGGGAGCCTGAGCGCTGGGCCAGGCGCGCCGCATCCCGGCTCGCGGAACGCGCCGAGCGGGGACTCATTGCGGCGCTGGACCCGAGAGCGGGGCGCCTCGTGCTCTCCGCCTGGCGGGCAGGTGGCTCGGAGTCGAAGCGGCTGGGCATCAGGGCGCTCACCGTCCCGCTCACGCATCCGCCGGTGGCCGCACTCGCCACCCTCGAACGGATTGCTGTCGGGGCCGACGAATCCGCGCTCGGGCTCTCTCTCAGAGTCGGCGAAGCGCTCGCGAGCGAGGGGGTGACGCCCCGATTCTTCCGGGCCTTCCGGGACATCGTGGAGCGCTTCACGGACCGCCTCGCCGGCCCGGACGGCTCGATTCGGGCGCCCGACCGCCGGCACCTGGCACTCACCGCCCTCACCCGCGTCCTCTTTCTCTATTTCGTGCAGGCCAAGGGGTGGCTCGACGGAGACCCGCGGTACCTCCCCCGGCTCCTCGACGACGCTCTCAGCGGGCGCCGCCACTTCCACCGGTCGGCCCTGCACCCGCTCTGCTTCGGCGCGCTGAACCGTCCCTACGGGCAGCGCACCGCGGGAGCTCGAGCCCTCGGTGCCGTGCCCTTCCTGAATGGGGGCCTGTTCGAACCTACACCCCTCGAACGCAAGGTCGGTCCCGCGCTCTGGGAAAACGGCGACTGGCGTGACGCGTTCGATGATCTCTTCGAAAAATTTCACTTTTCCGTCCGTGAGGACGCCTCGGCCGACCTCGTCGCCCCCGACATGCTCGGCCGCGTCTTTGAAGGGATCATGGACCCGAAGGACCGGCGCTCGAGCGGGAGCTATTACACGCCACCCGGCCTCGTCCGGGCGCTGGTGCGTGCGGCACTCGAAACCGCACTGGTGGAGCGACGGGGGTTCACGCCCGAAATCGCCGCGCGCTGGGTGCACGAGAGTCTGGCCCCCCCGGAGGCGGCGAGGCTCCGTGATCTCACGGTGGTCGATCCCGCGGTCGGCTCCGGCGCGTTTCTTCTGGGCGCCCTCGAAGAGATCGCCCGCATGCGGCGGGCAGCGGGAGAGTCTCAGGGCTCCATCCTGTACCGGGACATCATGTCCAGGTCACTCTTCGGGGTCGACCTCGATCCCACCGCCGTGCGACTCACGGAGCTGAGGCTCTGGCTCGCCCTGGTGGCGGATGACGGCACGAGTCTCCCGGAAGCGGTCACCCCGCTCCCCAACCTGGACGGTCGCGTGCGTCAGGGAGACGCACTGCTCGACCCGCTGGCTCTCGCTCGCACGCTCACCGGCACGGCGGGTCTTGGCGACGCCCGGGAGGAGATCCATCGCCTCGCCGCCTCACGGCGGGCCATTTTCGCCTCTCCGGGTGCGACCAAGCGTGAGCCGCTGCGGGAGCTCGAGCGTGCGGAACGTTCCCTGGCCGAGCGGCTTTTCGTGCAGGCTCTCGCCGGCGTGGAGCGTCGCATCGCCGAAACCATCGAAGGCGGGCGGGCGCGAGATCTGTTCGGCCGGGCCGCCGGCTTGAGTCAGTCCACGCGCGAGCTCCTCCGGAAGCTCCGGGGCGCGCGCCGGGACCTGCGCACGTCTCTGCGCCGGCTCACCCGCGAGGAGGGCATCCCGTTTTTCTCGTTCGACACCCACTTCGCCGACATCCTTGCCGCCGGTGGCTTCGACTGTGTGGTGGGCAATCCGCCCTGGGTCCGCGCGGAGCGTCTGCCCCGGCGCATTCGGGACGCCCTGTCGGCTCGCTATCGCTGCTGGCATGCGGGGCGCGACCGCGGCTTCGCCCATCAACCCGACCTGTCGGTGGCCTTCGTGGAACGGGCGCTCGAGCTGACGTCACCGGGTGGAGTTGTGGGGCTGCTCGTGCCCGCCAAGCTCGCGACCGCGGGCTATGCGGAGCCGTTGCGGCGGCACGTAGCGAGCGAGACCCGGATCGCGCGTCTGGCGCCGGCGGACGACGCGGCCGCCGCGTTCGGCGCCGCCGTCTACCCCATGGCCCTGGTCGCGGCGCGGCGGCCACCCCGCGTCGCCGAGCGCGTGACTCTCGGACTCGACGCCTCCGAACGGACGTCCACCACTCAAGGGTCACTGCAGCAACCAGGGCCCTGGATTCTCCAGCCGCACGCCGATCGCGTCGCCCGGCGACTGCGGGACGAGCTGCCCACCGTGGGCGAGCGCTGGGCACCCATCCTGGGCGTGAAAACGGGCGCCGACGACCTATTTCTGGTATCCGAGCCGTGCGAGGGATCGCGGCCTGCCGTGCGGGGCCGTGACTGTGCGCGCTGGCAGGTGGAGATCCGCCGCCATCTCCTGTGGACCCATGAGCCCGACGGCAGGGTGCGCCCTCGACTGCATGCAGCCATGTCGGGACACCTGGAGGGAGTGGCCGAACAGCTCAAGCAGCGAGCCGACTACCGTGGCGGGCCACCCTGGCAGCTGTTCCGGCTGGGGCTTGCCCTCGCGGCGCATCGGGTGATCTGGCCCGACGTCGCTCGCAGGCTGTCGGCATCCGTTCCCGAGCCCAGGATGGTTCCATTGAACACGGTCTACGGAATCGTCACCCGCTCCGCCGACGAGGCGCACGCCCTGGCCGCGCTCTTCAACTCCCGCTGGTACACGGCGCTGGCCGCGCTCCGCGCCGATCCGGCTCGCGGCGGCTTCCGGCGGTTCAACGCGCGGGTGATCCGCATTCTCCCTCTTCCAGCCGCGGGCCACCCCATCTGGGCGCGACTCGCGGAATGCGGCCGGCGGCACGAGGTCGACGACGACTCAGTCGCCGACGCTCTGCACCTGGACGCGCGGGACCGGCGGGCGCTCGATCGCGATCTCTCTCTCGCCCCCGAGTGACCGATGATCTCCTCACCACCCTCCTTACTCCCGGACCGGAGGGAGCGCCCCACGCCGTCCTGTCCCGGGCGGCGCGGGCCCTGCTCGACCTCCCGTCGATACCGCAGACGACGGAAGCGCCGCCGCCGTGGCTCGCGGTCCACCAACGACCGGCGGCGACCCGACTGACGGCGATCCTGTCGCGCTACGGGGGTGCTGTGCTCGGCGACGCGCCGGGACTGGGGAAGTCGTACGTCACCATGGCGGTGGCTCTGATGCGGCGTGAGCCGTTCACGCTCGTCGTGCCTGCCGTGCTGGTGGATCAGTGGAAGCGGCTGTGCAGGCGGTTCGAGGCGACGCCGGAGATACTCACCCACGAGGCACTCAGCCGGCATCGCGCCTGCCGGCGCGACATGAAGTCCCTAAAGGACAAGCGCGGGCTCGGCGACTGCCCGATGAACGGGCCTGCCAGGGGATTGTTGGTCGTTGACGAAGCCCACCACTTCCGGAACCCCGCCACCAAGCGCTATCGCGCGCTCGCCGAACTCTCGCTCGGGGCGCGGGTGCTCCTCATCACGGCCACGCCGGTCCACAACCACATCGGCGACCTGGTGCACCTGCTCCGGCTTTTCCTCCGGGACGATGCGCTGGCTGGCCTGGGCATTCCGTCTCTGAAGCGCGCCGCGGCGGGAGAGCGCTGGGCGGCACTCCCTGCTGCCCTTGCGCACCTGGTGGTGGCCCGGTCGAGGTCCCGGGCGCCGAGCCTGGCACTGCCGGTGCGCGCTCGTGGGAAGGGAGTTCGAGTCGGGCCTGCTCCCCCGGACCGGCTACGGGAGTTGGTCAGCGGGATAGAGAAGTGCAGCGAGGGCCCGGCCGGCGCGTTGGTGCGGATGGTGCTGCTCACGCGCCTGGCCTCCAGTCTCCCCGCCTTTCGGGAGAGCGTGTCGCGACAGGAGGCCTTTGCGGACGTCTCGGCGGAAGCCGGCCAGTCCGGGCGAGCCCTGACGCGCCGGGACTTTCAGCGGGTGTTTCCGCGGGGGGAGGAGCCCGACCTGCAGCTTGCGCTGCTCCCGCTCGTGCTCCCACCGGGTGATGGCCGGCGGGACGCCGGTGATCGCGACGCACTGCGTCATCTCCGAGAGCTCTCCACCGGCCTGCCGGACCCCAAGGCGTCCCGCCTCGACCGGCTGCTCTCGAGACACCCGGCCCGGACGATCGTCTTCACGTCGTCACGAGCCACCGCCCGGTATCTCCAGCGGACGCTGCAACGGCGGCACCGCGTCGCGGCCGTGATGGGAGCGCGCGGAGTTCTGCCTTCGGGTCCGGCCCCCGTTTCCGAAGTCCTCGCCCTCTTCGCGCCCGTCGCCACCGGCGTCGCGCCGCCGCCCGAGGCTCTCTCGATCGACGTCCTGATCGCGACCGACCTCGCGAGCGAGGGGCTGAACCTCCAGGACGCGAGCCGGGTGATTCACTACGACCTGCCCTGGACGGCCGCCCGGCTCTCCCAGCGCGTAGGCCGGATCGACCGCCTGGGATCGGCGCACCCGAGAGTGCAGGTGCTGACGTTCCTGCCCCCCGCTCCACTCGCGGACGCAATCCGGATGGAAGCGCGCCTCCTGGTCAAAGCTCGAGTGGGGAGGCGGGCGGGTCTCTTTGATTGGTGTGACCGGCTGCAGGCCCTGGTGAACGAAGACGACGCGTGCCTGTGCGCCGTGTCAGGACGGGAAGCCGCGGTCTTGCTCGTGGTGTCCACTGGCGGAACCGCGGAGCCCTTCATCGTGAGAGAGTCCGGCGTCACCGCCGATCCGCGCGTGGCGTGTGAACTGTTGGAAGATGCCGCTGCGGCTCCGGCCGTTCCCGTCGACGGGGCCTCCAAGGCGTTCCTTCGATCCGCGATCTGTCGAGCCTCGCCCCTGATCAGGAAGCGGCTGGATCAGCTGGAGTCTGCCCGCTGGCGTGCCGGTGATCGGGACCAGCTCAGCCGGCGACTGATTCCGATGGTGATCAGGGAGGCCCGCCGGGCGGCGCGCGAGGGAAACGCCCCGCGGGTTACGGAGCTCGATGCGGTGATCGAGCGCCTCGGCTCCGGAATGACCGCTGGTGAGGAACTGTCGCTGGCCCGACTCGCGGAGAGGCCCGCGCCACTCACCGTAGACTCGCTGTGTCGCTGGAGCGAACGGCTCCCGGCTTCCGGCTGCCGGCTGCCGGCACCGGAGCTGCAACTCGTGGCCGCTGTCCTGGTGGTCCGTTAGCTTCCGGTGTGGCCCTCACGACCTTCCTGTTCGATCTCGACGGTACGCTTATCGATTCCATCGAGCTGATCATCCGCTCGTATCAGCACACCATTCGCACGCACCGCCGGCTCGAAACGACGCCTGAGGTATGGATGAAGGGCTTGGGCATTCCGCTCCGGGTGCAATTCAAGGAATGGACCGAGGACCCGACCGAAATCGACGCGATGGTCGCCACGTACCGGGAATACAACCTGTCGCACCACGACGAGATGGTCACCGCGTATGACGGCGTCGTAGACGCGGTCCAGCGTCTGCGCCGGCAGGGCAAGCAGCTCGGCCTCGTCACCAGCAAGTTCCGGAGCGGTGCGTATCGAGGATTGAAGAAGGTGGGCCTGGACCAGGACTTCCAGATCGTGGTGGGCGCGGACGAGGTCGCCAACCCCAAGCCGCACCCCGAGCCCGTGCTCACCGCCCTCTCGCGCCTCTCGGCCCGCCCGGAAGAGGCCGTGTTCATCGGGGACTCGCGGCACGACATGGAGTGCGGCCGCGCAGCGGGCGTGAAGACCGCCGCGGTCCTGTGGGGTCCCTTCGGGCGTAGCGACCTGGAAGACCTGCGTCCAGACTACTGGCTGGAAACACCTTCGGAACTGGAGCGCCTGACGTCCGATGTCTGACAACTTCGTGCCGTTTCATCTGGAGCGTTGGCAGTCGACCTGGGAAAACCGCGTCAAGTACAACCTCTCCGAATCCGGGGTGCATCCCCTGTCGGTGCGGGACCTGCTCGACATAGCTGGTGCCAGGGCCGAACCGCTCCTGGACGTCCGGCTGGGCTACAGCCAGTCGAACGGGACCGATCTCCTCCGCGAGCGGATCGCGGCGCTCTATCCGGGCGCCCGCCCCGAGCAGATCCTGGTCACCACGGGCTCGGCCGAGGCGAATCACATCGTGTGCTGGCGGCTGATCGGCGCGGGCGACAAGGTCGCGATCATGCTCCCCAACTACCTCCAGACCTGGGGGATGACGCAGAACCTCGGTGGGCTGGTGACCAGGTTCACACTGTCGGCCGACCGCGGCTGGGAGCCCGATCCCGATGAGATCCGACGCGCCATCGCACCGGGCACCAAGCTGGTGGTGGTCACCAATCCGCATAACCCCACGGGCCATATCCTGTCGGACGCGAACCGGAAGCTCATCGTGGAACGGGCGGCCGCGGTGGGAGCATGGCTCCTCGCCGACGAGGTCTACATCGGCGCCGAGCGGGACGGTGTCACCACGCCGTCGTTCTGGGGTAGCTACGACAAGCTGATCGTGGTGAACGGGCTGTCGAAGGCGTACGGCCTGCCGGGCCTGCGGATCGGCTGGCTGGTGGCGCCCGCGGCCTTCGCCGAAGAGGCCTGGGCCCGCAACGATTATCTCACCATCGGCCCTCCGGGCACGAGTGACCATCTGGCCGCACTCGCGCTCGAGCCCCGGGTGCGGGAGAAGATCCTGGCCCGCACGCGCGGGATCTTGCAGGCGAATTTTCCGGTGCTCGAGGACTGGCTGAAAGGCTTCGGCGAAGAGTTCCGCTGGGTGGCACCGCGCGCCGGCGCCATTTGTTATGTCGGGTACCAGGGACAGATCTCGGCCACGGACCTGGTGGAGAAGATCAGGGCGAAGCACAACGTCCTGCTCTGCCCGGGCGACCACTTCGGAACGCCGAGGCATATCCGGTTCGGGTTTGGGAACGAGCAGCAGGAACTCCACGAAGCACTCGCCGAAACCGGCAGGGGAGTAAGGGCTGAACTACGATAAAGACGTCTAGACGCAAGGCGTCGAGAGACAAGACGTCGAGAAGCAACACGTGAGAGGTGAGAGATGACGACCAAGAAAATGGAACGCGAGACGTCGGTAATCAGGGCTCCGTCGGACGGAAGCGAGGTGGGTGTCTGTAACCTCGCCAATCCCGAAGACGTGCGGGCCGCACTCGACGCGAACGTGCGGGTGAGTGAAGCCGCCCGGAAGATGCCCTCGCACGAGCGGGCCGCCGCCATCCGCCGGATCGCCGACGGCCTTCAGGGCGCGCGCGCCGCCCTGGCGCGGACGCTGGCGCTGGAGGCGGGGAAGTCCATCAATCAGGCCCGCCTGGAGATCGACCGGACGATCGACACGTTTCGGGACGGCGCCGAGGAAGCGACCCGGATCAAGGGCGAGGTGCTGACCGCCGATGGAGCACCTGCCGGAAACGGGAAGATCGCGATCACCCGGCGGTTCCCGCTGTCACCCATCGCCGCGATCACGCCCTTCAACTATCCCCTGCTCCTCGCGGCCCACAAGATCGCGCCGGCCATGGCCTGCGGGGCCACGCTGACCTTGAAGCCGCCGCCGCAGGACCCGCTGACCACGCTCAGTATGTTCGAGATCATCAAGGACTCGGGGTATCCCGAAGGCGCGCTGAACGTCGTGCCGTGCCACGTGGAGGTCGCGCAGATCCTGATCGAGGACCCGCGCGTACGGATGATCAGCTTCACGGGAAGCGCCAGGGCGGGCTGGGCCATCCGGGCGAAGGCGGGCTCCAAGCGGGTCGCCCTCGAGCTGGGCGGCAACGCGGCGGCCATCGTCGAGGCGGATGCCGATATCGAGCATGCCGCGGCGCGCTGCGCGGCCGGCGGGTTCAACTACTCGGGCCAGTCCTGCATTTCGACTCAGCGGATCTTCGTCCATCAGTCGGTCTACCGGCAGTTCCTCGACGCGATGCTGCCGAAGGTGAAGGCCCTCACGGTCGGGGACGTCCTGGACGAGAAGACCGAGATCGGTCCGGTCATTTCGCTGGAAGCGGCGGAGCGGGTGGAGAAGTGGATCAACGAAGCGAAGGCGGCGGGGGCGACGGTCGCCCTGGGAGGGGGCCGGAAGGGCGCCTATCTCGAGCCCACGGTCCTGCTCGACACCACGCCGTCCATGAAGGTGAACTGCGAGGAGGTCTTCGCCCCCCTGGTCACCGTGACGCCGTACACGGACGTGTCGCACGCGATCGCGCAGGTGAACGCCTCACCGTACGGACTGCAGGCGGGAGTGTTCACGACCAGTCTCAAGGCGATGTTCCGGTGCTACGCCGAGCTCGACGTCGGCGCGGTGAATGGCAACGACATTCCGGGATTCCGGATCGACCGCCTGCCCTATGGCGGCGCGAAGGATTCAGGTCTGGGCCGCGAGGGCGTCCACTGGGCGATTCAGGAAATGACCGAGCTCAGGATGCTGACGCTGAAGGTCGATTAGACGCCGATGGCGTGTGAAATGAGATAGCAGATGAAGGCGATGAAAAAGGCCGCCGGGATGGTCAAGAGCCACGCCCACACGATCCGGCCCGCCACCCCCCACCGGACCGCCGACAACCGCTGAGCCGCGCCCACGCCCGAGATGGCGCCGGTGATGGTGTGTGTGGTACTCACCGGGATCCCGAAGTGCGA
>DATEGY010000176.1:0-6086 GCA_035279865.1 Gemmatimonadales bacterium
AGCACCACCCTGCGGATGATCGCGGGGCTCGAGCCGGTGAACGCCGGCCACCTTTCCATCGGCGATCGCATCATGAATGAGGTCGCCCCGAAGGACCGGGACGTGGCGATGGTCTTCCAGAACTACGCGCTCTATCCCCACATGACGGCGTACCGGAACATGGCGTTCAACCTCGAGCTCAAGGGGATGTCGCGCGAGGACATCGACAACCGGGTGAAGGACGCGGCGGCCACGCTGCGCATCGAGCATCTGCTCGACCGCCGCCCCCGCCAGCTGTCGGGCGGGGAGCAGCAGCGGGTGGCCCTCGGCCGGGCACTGGTGCGGAACCCCGCGGTCTTTCTCTTCGACGAGCCCCTCTCCAACCTCGACGCGAAGCTCCGTGTCGAAATGCGGCGGGAAATCGCCCGGCTCCATCGTCAGCTCGGCACCACCATGGTCTACGTCACCCACGACCAGGCCGAGGCGATGACGCTGGGGAACCGGATTGTCGTGATGCATGGGGGCAGAGTCCAGCAGGTCGGGAAGCCGCTGGACGTGTACCGCCAGCCGAAGAACACATTCGTCGCGGGGTTCATCGGGAGTCCTCCGATGAACCTGATCCCGGGGCGCCTCACGCCCGACGGTGCCCGCTTCGTCTCCGATGGCGGCGTCTTCAACCTGGTGCCGCCGGCGGAATGGCGCGCGCCCCTCGCGAAAGCCGGAGGGCGTGCGGTGGTCCTGGGGGTGCGGCCTGAGCATGTGACCCTGTCGGGGACTGGCCCGTCGTTCCCCGCCCGCGTGGATCTCGTCGAACCCCTCGGCCAGGAAGTGCTGGTCTACACCACCGCCAGCGCCAACGCGGCCTCCTGCGAGATCACGGCCCGATTGGCCTCCAGTTCGACCCCCGTGACCGGAGAGACCGCGTCTCTCCACCTGGACCCCGGCGGCCTGGTGTTTTTTGATGTGGAGACGAGAGAAAGGCTCTAAACACCGAGGGGATGGGGGATTGGGTATTCGGGATTGGTTCACCAATTCCCCTTCCCCAATCCCCTACTCCCCCTCCCTGTTAGATTCTCTCCCTCCATGACCATCGAAATCACCAAGACCAATTCGGAGCCCGGGGCGGCGTCCCTGGCGGTGAAAGTCCCGGAGGAGAACGTCCGGGCCGCCGATGAGCGCGCCACGAGGGGCTTTCAGAGCCGTGCCCGCCTGCCGGGCTTCCGGAAGGGGAAGGCCCCGCCCGCCGTCGTGAAGAAGCGGTTCGCCGACGACATCCGGCAGCAGGCGCTCCAGGAGATCCTGCAGGAGAGCTGGAAGGCCGCGGTGGACCAGGAGAAGCTCAAGCCCATCGCCGATCCCCACATTCACAACCTGAAGTGGGAACAGGGGACCCCGGTCACCTTCGAGTTCCACGTCGAGGTGAAGCCCGATCTCAAGCTCGACCGCCTGGGCGGGTTCACCCTGAAGCGGACGGTACCGAACGTCACGGCCGACCAGGTGGAATCGCAGATCAACGACCTGCGCGACCAGAAGGCGCCCTGGATTCCGCTCGCCGGCGAGAAGCCCAAGCCGAAGGACCTCGTGAACATCACCCTCGCGCAGCGCGAGGGAGATCAGATCAAGGACACTCAGCCCTACCAGTTCGTGCTCGGCGAAGGGCGCGCCATCCCGGACGTCGAGGAGAAGGTGATGTCCCTCCTCCCCGGCGAGACGGTCGACGCCACGGTCAAGTTCCCCGCCGACTTCCCCGAGGAAGCGAAGCGGGGCCAGTCACGGGAGGTGCGGATCACGCTCGCCGAGGTGAAGCGGCAGGAGTTGCCGGCGCTCGACGATGCCTTCGCCCGCGAGGTGGGGGACTTCGACTCGGTCGAGGCGCTGCGGAAGGCCGTCCGCGAAGATCTGGAGAAGGAGGCGGCGCGCCAGGCCGACGCGAACGTCCGGCAGACGTTGATCGAGCAGATCGTCGCCGCCAATGCCGTGGTCGCCCCCGCCCCGCTCGTGAACCGGGCGCTGGCGGTGTACGCCCAGGCCTACGGTATCCCGGAAGACCGCTGGGAACAGTTCTCGGGCGAGATGCGTTCGGTGGCCGAAGCGCAGGTACGCCGGGACCTGATCCTCGACTTCGTCGTGGAGAGCAAGAGCCTGGCGGCCACCGAGGCGGAGCTGGACGCCAAGATCGAAGAGCTGGCGGCCAAGGGGGGCCAGTCGGCCGGCGAGCTGTACGCATCGCTGGAGAAGTCCAAGCGGCTTCGGGATCTCGAGAGACGCCTCACCGAAGAGAAGGTGTTTACCTTCCTTCTGTCGCAGTCCACCGTGGAGAGTGCATGACCGTCGGCACCATCTACCCGCCGTACATCATCGAGCGTTCCAGCCGGGGCGAGCGCACCTACGACATTTTCTCGCGTCTCCTCATGGACCGCATCGTGTTCCTCGGCACCGCGATCGACGACACGGTGGCGAACATCATCATCGCCCAGCTGTTGTTCCTCGACGCCGACAACCCCGAGCGGGACATCTATCTCTACATCAACTCCCCGGGGGGCCTGGTGTCATCCGGCATGGCGATCTACGACACCATGCAGTTCCTGCGCGCCCCGGTGAACACCATCTGCATGGGCATGGCGGCGTCGATGGGCTCGTTCCTGCTCACCGCCGGCACCACCGGCAAGCGCTCGGCCCTGCCCCACGCGCGGATCATGATGCACCAGCCGTCGGGTGGCGCGCAGGGCACCGCCGCGGACATCGAAATTCAAGCCCGCGAGATCATCTATCTCCGCGGCAAGCTCAACGAGCTGTACGCCAGGCATACCAAGAAGCCACTGGAGCAGATCGAGAAGGACATGGACCGGGACCGCTTCATGTCCGCGGAGGAAGCCAAGGAGTACGGCCTCATCGACAACGTCATCGCGCAACTCAAGGATTTGGACGGGAAAAAGGCCTGAGGCCTTGCGCCGACAGGGCCCGCTTCCCATACTAGCCAACATGTCTCACGACAAGCACCTCCGTTGCTCCTTCTGCGGCAAATCGAAGGACTCAGTCCGGAAATTCATCTCCGGGCCGTCCGTGTACATCTGCAACGAGTGCATCGCGCTTTGTAACGAAATCCTGGCGGAGGACGAAGAGCGGGAGGTCGCGGAAGCCATCACGCAGGTCCCCACGCCCCAGGAAATCAAGGACGTGCTGGACCAGTACGTGATCGGGCCGGAGAAGGCCAAGAAGACCCTCGCCGTCGCCGTCTACAACCACTACAAACGCATCAATTCCCACTCCAACGGGCGTGAGTCCGAGGTGGAGCTCGACAAGAGCAACATCCTCCTCATCGGCCCCACGGGCGTGGGCAAGACACTCCTCGCGCAGACGCTGGCCCGCATTCTCGACGTCCCCTTCACCATCGCCGACGCCACCACGCTCACCGAGGCGGGGTACGTGGGCGAGGACGTCGAGAACATCCTGGTGCGGCTGCTCCAGGCGGGGGATTTCAACGTCACCGAGTGCGAGCGCGGAATCGTCTACATCGACGAAATCGACAAGATCGCGCGGAAATCAGAGAACCCGAGCATCACCCGCGACGTGTCGGGCGAGGGCGTGCAGCAGGCCCTCCTGAAGATCCTCGAGGGCACGGTGGCCTCCGTTCCGCCGCAGGGCGGCCGGAAGCACCCGCAGCAGGAGTACATCCAGGTCAACACGAAGGACATCCTCTTCATCTGCGGCGGCGCCTTCGACGGCCTCGAGAAGATCATCGAGTCCCGCACCGGCCGCCGGCAGATCGGCTTCTCCAAGGAAGAGGTCGCCAAGGGCGAGGCCGAGAAGCGGAAGAAGAACCCCTTCGTGGACGTCGAGCCGGACGATCTGCTCCGCTACGGCCTGATCCCCGAGCTGGTGGGGCGCCTGCCCGTGACGGTGCCGCTGGACGCGCTGGACGAAGAGTCCCTGGTCCGCATCCTGGTCGAGCCCAAGAACGCGCTCACCAAGCAGTATGCCAAGCTCTTCGAGCTGGAGGATGTGCGCCTGACCATCGAGAAGGACGCGCTGAAGGCGATCGCCCAGAAGGCCATCAAGCGCGGCACCGGCGCCCGCGGGCTCCGCGCCATTCTCGAAGAAATGATGACCGAGATCATGTTCGATCTGCCGGGCCGTGACGACGTCCGCGAAGTCGCCATCACCGCCGAATGCGTTACCGCCGGCCGTCAGCCCCTGCTGGTCACCGAGCGCCCCCGCCAGAAGAAAGAAGCCTGACCGACCCGCGGTTCGTCGGCTCCTTCCCCCGGGCCGATGTCACACTCGCTCCCCCCCACCCAGAAATCGCCTTCCTCGGACGCTCCAACGTCGGGAAGTCGAGTCTCCTGAACGCGCTCGTGGGACGGACGCTCGCGCGGGTCTCGGCCACCCCCGGCAAGACGCGGTCCCTGAATGCCTTCGAAATCGACGGCGCCTACTACCTGATCGATTTGCCGGGGTATGGATATGCGCGGGCGTCGAAGGCCGAACGGGCCGGCTTCCGGCCCCTCCTCGAGGGGACTTTGAATCGCCCGACGCTCTCCGGCGTCGTGTGGCTCCTCGATATCCGTCATGATCTCTCCACGGACGACCGCGAGATTCGTGACCTGTTGTCGGGCATCGGCGTGCGGACCCTGGCGGCCCTGACCAAGGGCGACAAACTTCAACGAGGGGCGGCCCGCAAGCGGGAAGCGGAGCTGGCGGCCGAGCTGGAGCTGGACGATGATCAGGTACTGCTGACGAGCGCGAAGACGGGAACGGGCATCGCCGACCTCCGCGAAGCCCTCTCGATGCTGATCGGAAAGGCGGCGGGATGAACAAGACTCTTCTCTGTGTCGGCCTCCTCGGCGCGCTGGCCGGGCCCCGGCACGTCCGCGCCCAGGACACCCTGCCCGTCGGGTTCGGGTCCCTGAAGCGCGAGGACATCGTCTTCAGCTTTTCCACCGGGCCGCTGCAGATCCAGATCCTGCCCCTGGACGAATCCGTCACGCGCCTCCTCGCGCCCGACACGTATGCCTCGCTCAGCCAGCTGATCAAACAGCGGCAGGCCGACATCGACGATCAGGCGCAGCGCGCCGGCGTCCCCAATCCGACACTGGTGATGGTCACCTTCTTCGGTACGGTGTCGCAGGCCCGGTTCACCCCGGAAGACATCAACCTCTCGAGCCGCGGGCGGCTGTTCCGGCCGGTGGGGATCGTCCCCCTCTCCCCGCAGTGGGCGGGCCAGCAGCTGGACGCGCGGGAACAGGTCACGGCCATCTACCTGTTCGACACCGGGATCGCCTGGGGCGAGCCGCTCACCGCGAGCTACGAGGGGATGAACAACGATTCGTGGTCCAAGTCGATCCAGAAGCTCAACACCGAGCGGGCGCGCGTCCTGAGCCGCGCCTCCGCCAGGGCTCCCGCACGCTGATCCCGCGGTGAACACCCAGATCGGCCTGGTGCTGGGTGCCCTCGCCATCGCCGCGCTCGCCGCCGGCACCGGGTACCTCTGGCTGCGCCTGGCGCGGGTGGAGGAGGACCGGCGCCGCATCGCCGACGAGCTCAACCGCCGCCTGTCGGAGCTCTTCTCCCTGCAGGAGCTCTCGTACGTCCTGTCGGACTCCCTCCAGCTCGACCGTATCGTGGACCACGTCGTGCGGTACGCCATGCGCTTCCTCGAAGCCCGCGGCGCCCTCGTGGCCCTCACCGGAGAACGGGCCAGCGAACCGCTGGTCGTCGCCGCGGCGGACGGCACGCTGGCGCCCCAGCGCGGCGCCTCCAT
This sequence comes from Gemmatimonadales bacterium, assembly GCA_035279865.1. Lineage (GTDB taxonomy): Bacteria > Gemmatimonadota > Gemmatimonadetes > Gemmatimonadales > GWC2-71-9 > 40CM-2-70-7. The sequence goes on from DATEGY010000176.1 coordinate 5,741, forward strand.
CCGCCGTTCCGACACGGGGCTCGTGGTCCGTTCGGTCGGGCGCGAGCGTCTCGAGCTGGTCCGCAACTCCGGCGGGGGCTCGGTGGTCCTGATCGCGGGCATCAACGCGGACGCCGCGGCGGCCGTGCCGCTTCGGGCCCACGGCGCCGTGGTCGGGACCCTCGTAGTGGCGGATCCGCGGGGCGGGCAGTTCGCCTCCGAGGACCTCCGTCTCATTTCCACCCTGGCGACCCACACCGCCGTGGTGATCGCCAATGCGCGGTTCTTCGACCTGGTGCGACGCGCCAAGGAGGAGTGGGAGACCGCCTTCGACGCGATGTCCGAAGGCCTGGCGGTGGTGGACGAT
>DATEGY010000177.1:0-2532 GCA_035279865.1 Gemmatimonadales bacterium
AGCGACTCGTTGTACTTCGTCATCCTGGCGACGAGATCCGCGGGCGGAACGAAGTCAGCACTCACGTTCTCGTAGGCCTTGGGGATTACCAGCATCAGAAAACGCATGAAAACCTCAGATGTCAGATGTCAGCGGTCAGTAATCAGTGGTCAACGGTCAGTCGACAGGCGGCTACGCCAGAACCGGACGCGGGCGCACCGTGCGGCCGCGCACGATCGCGAACAGCAGCAACCCGACGACGAACGGCATGATCGCGGGAGCCACTCCCTGGAGGACGATGGTCAGCGTCACCGCGCCGGCCATGACGCCGACCAGCCCGATCGCCGCCAGCTCCGTGAGGTTCTCACGGATCCGGAAGAGGCCGGGGAGCACGAGACCAAGGGCACCGGCCACTTCGCAGACGCCGATGAACTTGAAGAACACCGGCGGCAGAGGCGAGAACTTGGCCAACGCCGCCAGCGGGAGCACCAGCTTGAATCCGCCCGCGAACAGAAAGAGCGCGCACAGCAACCCCTGTGTGATCCACAGCGCCACCCGGCCCCGCCTGGTATGAATCGTCATCGTCGTCTCCTGGTTGGTAGAGCCGGTTCATCCGGCTTCTACTCCACGACGAACGAGGTCCCGGGATTTCGACAAGTGCTTAAGTGATTGTTACAGATATACTTATGACGTTAGCTCGCACTTGATGCCGACGGAGGGGGCGGAGTGGGTCAGCGCACCCATCGAAATGAGGTGGGCGCCCGCCGTGGCATAGAGGGCGACGTTCTCCAGCGTGATCCCCCCGGACGCCTGAATCGTCACGCCCGGCCCCGCGCGCCGTGCCCACTCAGCCAGACGCGCGGGGGACTGGTTGTCGATCAGGAGATGCTTCGCCCCCGCCGCCAGCGCCTCAGCCAGCTGGGATTCGGTTTCGACTTCGACGATCACCGGCAGACCGCGGGGAGCCCGCTTGAGCGCATCAGCGAGTGAACCGCCCCCCGCGGTCATCAGCTCCCAATGGTTGTCCTTCCACATGATGGCGTCGGCGAGGGACGCGCGATTCTCCACGCCGCCTCCAACGACCACGGCATAGCGCTCGAGCGACCGCAGCCCGGGGGTCGTCTTGCGGGTGTGCGTGATCCTCACTTTCCCTTGCGCGGCGTCGACGGCCCGCCGGGTGAGCGTGGCGATACCGCACAGTCGCTGGAGGAAATTGAGCGCGACTCGCTCCCCGGAGAGGAGCGCGCCCGTTCGACCTCGCACCGTCGCCAGGATGTCCCCCGGCTGGGCCCATGCCCCTTCGTCCACCCCGCGCTCGAGTCGCGCCCCTTCATCCAGTTGTGCGAATACTTCCTTGACCACGGGAACTCCGGCGACGACGAACCTCGCCTCCGCCACGAAGCGCAAGGTGCCCGGTGTTTGCGTCCCCGCGCCCAGGAGACGCGTGGTCTGATCCTCCGCCGCCCGGTCCTCCTCGAGGGCCCGCCGGACCTCGGCTTGCCCCAGCTCAGCCAATCGCGAGCATCCGGTCGATGGCGCGCCGGGCCGGGCCTGCAACATCGGGAGGAACTTGTACCTCGTACTTCAGATCGCGCAGGGAATCGCGGAGCTTCTCGAGCGTGATAAGCTTCATGAAGCGGCACTCCGCGGATTCCACCGCCGCGACGAACTCCTTCCCCGGATTCTCCCGGCGCAGGCGGTGCAGCACGCCCGTCTCGGTCGCCACGACGTACCGCCGGGCGGTCGACGCCCTCGCCCGCGTCATCATCTGCTCGGTCGAGACGATCCGCATCCGGCCCCGAGCCACGTCTCCTTCGGCCTCCGCGTAGTACATCGCCTGGGTGACGCACCCGCACTCGGGGTGCACCAGGAATTCCGCGTCCGGATACTCGCTCCGCCGGCGGTCGAGGGCTTCACGCGTGAGTCCCGCGTGAACATGGCACTCGCCCATCCAGACGTCGAGCTCGCGGCCCGTCACCCGCTTCAAGTACTGGCCGAGGAAAAAGTCGGGAAGGAAGAGCACCGGGACGCCCGGCGGCAGGGCCCGGATCACCGCCACCGCGTTGCCCGACGTACAGCAGTAGTCGGCCTCCGCCTTCACCGATGCCGCTGTGTTCACATAGGCCACCACCAGGCCGCCCGGATGCGTCGCCTTCCACGCGCGCACATCGGCCGCCTGAATAGTCTCGGCAAGCGAGCAGCCCGCATGGAGGTCGGGAATCAGGACGCGCTTGTCCGGATTGGCGATCGCCGCCGTCTCGGCCATGAAATGCACGCCGCAGATGACGAGGACGGGCGCATCGATCGTCGCGGCCCGGCGCGCCAGCGCGAGCGAGTCGGCGACGCAGTCGGCCAGGTCCTGGATTTCGGGACGCTGGTAGTTGTGAGCGAGAATCGCGGCGCCGCGCGCCGCCTTGAGCTGCCCGATCTCGGCGATCAACTCACGCCGGCGGGACTCGGTCGTTTCGGGAATCACTGCACTGCCCCATTGGTCGCGGTACCAGGGCTGGGGGGCCGATTGGGAAACGCCTCGGTCCGAAGGGGTTCGGACCG
>DATEGY010000178.1:0-16080 GCA_035279865.1 Gemmatimonadales bacterium
CACGCAGGGTACCTGCTGGTCGCCGTCGTCTCGGGCGGCTCGGGGTCGGCGGCGTTCATTTTCTATCTCGTGGCTTACGGGATCACGACCATCGCCGCCTTTGCGCTGCTCGCCGCCAAGGGCAAGGGGGGCGAGTCAGACGTCCGGATCGACGACCTGTCGGGACTCTCGAGCAGTCGCCCCTGGCTGGCGTTCGCGTTGACGGTCTCGATGCTTTCCCTGCTGGGCTTCCCGGGGACCGCGGGCTTCATGGGCAAGTGGTATATCCTGGTCGGGGCCGTGGCGAACGGGCACACCACACTCGCGATCATCCTGGTGCTCACCAGCGTCGCCTCCGCCGGCTACTATCTGCCGGTCGTCATGGCGATGTACATGAAGCCGGCCACGCATGCGGAAGCGCACAGCGGGATGGTCTTCGACCGCATCGGCCGGGTGACGCTCGCCGTGGCGGTGGTGGCGATGCTCTGGTTCGGGGTGGCCCCGGGCCGGCTCTTCGATCTCTCCCGCACGTCAGGGGCCAGCCTGAAGGCGGCACCGGCCATGGCGGACGGTCCGGCTCCCGCCTCCGGGACGACTTCGGCACGCTGACCCTCACCGGGATCCCCCGGTCATGCGCATCGCTCAGACCATTTTCCGGCAGTACGACATCCGCGGCATTGTCGGCGAGCAGCTCACCCCCGAGGTCGCCCGCGCGGTCGGACAGGCGTTCGCTACGTTGGCCCGGGCCCGGCTGGGCCGCGCGGCCGTCCTCGCCGTGGGCCGCGACAATCGTCCCTCAGGCCCCGAGCTGGCGCGCCACGTACGTGCCGGTATCGTGGCTGCCGGCGGGCGCGCCATCGACGTCCACGAGTGTCCGACGCCGGCCCTCTACTTCGCTACGCACACCCTGGCGGTGGATGGCGGCCTGCAGGTCACCGGATCGCACAATCCTCCTGAATTCAACGGATTCAAGATGGTGGTGGCCGGCGAGGCGGTGGCGGGGGACCGCATCCAGGACCTCTACCGGATGATCTCCGGGGATACCCTGGACCAGTTGGCGGGAGGGACCGAGGCCACGCATCAGGGTCTCCTCGACGCCTACCGGGACGCCATCGTCACCCGCAATGCGCCGCTCGCCCGGCCCCTCAAGGTCGTGGTGGACTGCGGGAACGGCGTCACCAGCCTCATCGCCATCGAGACCCTGCGCCAGCTCGGCGCGACGGTGGTGCCGCTCTTCGCGGAATCCGACGGGCGCTTTCCCAATCACCATCCCGATCCGACGGTGGTGGAGAATCTGCATGACCTTCAGCAGGCGGTCGTGCGGGAGCGGGCGGAGCTGGGGATCGCGTTCGACGGGGACGGGGACCGCATCGGCGCCGTGGACGAAGCCGGGACGCCGATCTTCGGCGATCAGCTCCTGGTGCTGTTCGGTCGCGACCTCGCCAAGCGCACCCCGGGCAGGCACCCGGTGATCTTCGACGTGAAATGTTCCGAGGTGCTCCCGCAAATGCTCGTGAAAGCGGGGCTCGAGCCGGTGATGTGGAAGACCGGCCACTCGCTGATCAAGCAGAAGATGAAGGACCTGCATGCGCCCCTGGCCGGAGAGATGAGCGGGCACATGTTCTTCGGAGGTGACTGGTTCGGATTCGACGACGCCCTGTTCGGCGCCGCGCGACTCCTCCACTATGTCGCCCGGGAGGGCGGTCCGTTGTCCCGTCTCCTCGCGGATCTCCCCCGGACCGTGAACACGCCGGAGCTTCGCGTCGATTGCCCGGACGAACGCAAGTTCGGGGTCGTGGAGCGGGCCGCGAAGCATTTCAGCGCCAAGTACCCGGTCTCCACCCTCGACGGCGTGCGGATGACGTTCCCCACCGGCTGGGGACTGATCCGCGCCTCCAACACGCAACCCGTCCTGGTCCTGCGGTTCGAAGCGACGTCGGCCGCCGATCTCGCGCGCTACCGCGCCGAAGTGGAGGGGTGGCTGGCGCAAAATACGGGAGGTTCGGGGTGACCCGGCGGCGCTGGGCGCTGCTGAGCGCCGCGGCCCTTCTGGTCGTGGTGCTCGTCGGGGGCCGCTGGTCCGCGATGCAGACCGCCGAGCGCGCGTGGGCCGCTACGATTCCGCACGGGGCCGGGTATCTCCGGATGCTCGGGTGGGCCCGGACCGTCCAGGGCATCGTCGCGCTCGTCGCACTCCTGTGGGGCGTGGGCCACTGGTACGGCGTCTACCGCGCCATCGGCTCGGTCCAGATGCCCCGGCGGCTGGGGGACATCGAGATCGTGGAGGCGGTCCCGCACCGGCTCCTGATCGCGGTGACGCTCATCGGTGGCCTGGCCTACGGCGGCATCCTCGCCTGGGCGATCGGTGACGTCTGGAGGCCGCTCCTCCTCGCCACCGCTCCTCCACATTTCGGCGTGGCCGACTCCGTGCTGCACCGGGATCTCGGCTACTACGTCGGCGAGTTTCCCTGGGCGCGCGCCAAGCAGGGCATGCTGCTCCTCGCCTCGTTGAGCGCCGCATTCCTGATCGCGATTCTCTACGCGGCCATCGGGTCGATTCGCTTCCACGGCGGGCGGCTGACGTCCAGTCCGCACGCACGGACTCACCTCGGGCTCACGCTCGCCGCGCTGGCACTCGCGTTCGTGTGGGGGGCGCTCCTGGATCCCGCGGAAACGGTCACCGGGCTGGTCGGGCCGGTCACGCACCAGGCCATCACCATCCGCGGCCCCGGTGCAGATGCCGTCACGATCGCCGCGCTGATCACGGCGGCGATCAGCGCCGTGTGGGGGTGGTGGGACCGCTCCGGCATCCTGGGCACGGCCTGGCTGGCACTGTTGATCACCATGCTCGCCGCCTATGTCATCCTGCCGCCCGCCACGCGCCAGTTGGGGCCGCTGTCGCATGAAGACAGCCTCCTCCTCGATGAGAAGGTGGCGCTGGACGGTGTGGCGTTCGGGGCGACCCCCGAGCCCTGGACCCTGGCCGTTCCCTCGCCGGCGGCGGCCGTCGCTTCGATTCCGGTCTGGGACAAGGTCCGGATCCGGATGCGTGCCCAACGCGACAGCGCGGTGGGGCAGGGCCTGACGGTCTACAACATGGCGTTTGACCCCGGGGGATACTGGCTGCTCGGGCTCGCGCCCGACGGCACCGGACTCCTGCGCGTCTCGCCGCAGCCGACTTGGAACGCCGTCCATGAGGGCGTCTGGGCCCATGCGCCGGGCCCCCTGAATGCCCGCGAGTCGGACTCGACATTGATCTTCGCCCGTGCCCCCGGAGCGCCGGCCACCACGTGGTTCGGAGGCGGATTCCTGGACTACGCGGTCGTGGACTCGGGCGCGGCCGGTATTCCGCTCACCGGCACGTGGCGGCGGCTGGCGTTGGCGTGGACCCTGCAGGCACCCGAGCTCGCGCGGCGTGCGGTAGCGGGGCGGACGCTCCTGTGGCGGCGGGACGCCGTCGAGCGGTTCGAAGCGCTCGCGCCCTTCGCACGGTTCGAGATGGCAGTGCCCGTCCTCGCCCGGGACTCACTGTGGTGGGTGTCGTGGGGTTCCGTCGAGGCGGATGCGTTCCCGCTGGTCGATACCGAAGTGGTGGACGGCCGGACCGTGCGGTATCGCCAGCCCGGTCTGGTCGGCGCACTGAACGCCGTCACGGGCTCCACCTACCTCTGGCTCGCTCCGCAGACCGACTCGCTGACCGCGGCGTGGGCGCGGATCGCGTCACCCCTCGTCGCGCCGGCGGACTCGATCCCAGCCGCCCTGCGGAGCATGCTGCCGTATCCGGCCGAGGCCTTCGGCATTCAATCGCGCATCGTCGCCGCCACTATTCCGCTTCCCGATTCCACGTACCGGTGGCTTCCCCTGGCGCCCGAGCCCTTCACCCTGGTGGCTCGGGGACCGGTCGACAGTGCGCCGGCCACCTGGTACGCACAGGCCTACATCGACTCCACGAGGCGCAGCACGTTCGGCGGCATCCTCGCGGGGACCATGACCAGAGCGGGACCACGACTCTTTTTCTGGACTCCCAAGCCGATCCCGATCCCCGTCGGGTTGTTCGGGGATCGCGAGCGCCGCTCCGGGACCCAGCGGGTCTGGCCCACCGAGGCCGGCGTCCTGACCGTGCAGGCGCGGTTTCTCGAACCCGAGGGCGGGTCGCCGCTGGCCCGGCTGGACAGCGTTTACGTCTCACTGGGTGCGGACGTGGCGTCGGACGCATCCGCGCCGGCCGCGCTGAAGACCTTGTTGCGGGGGCCGGAGCTCGCCAACGGCAGCCCCGCAGCCAGCCTGCGCCGCGTGCGGCTGCTGTTCGCCCGGATGGACTCCGCCCTGGCCGCCGGCCAGCTGTCGCGGTTCGGGGCGCTCTACGACAGCCTGCGGGCCTTGCTCCGCGCCACTTCGCGAGGCGTTGCCCCCTCCAGCGTGCTCCACTAGGTTGCGCCGCCGTGACCCCCGGGACGATCGTCGTGGCATTGGGCGGGAACGCCGTCGCCCCGCAAGGCGAGCGGCCGACCATCGCCAATCAGTTCAGGCACACCCGTCAGAGCCTGGCGCCCATCGTGGAGCTGGCCCGGGCCGGGTGGGGCATCGCGTTGGTGCACGGCAACGGGCCGCAGGTGGGAGACGAGCTCGCCCGCAACGAGCTCGCCGCCGATCGGCTGGAGCCCTTGCCGCTCGGCGTGCTGGTCGCGGCGACCGCGGGCTGGATGGGATACATGATCCAGCAGTCCCTCCAGAATGCCCTCCAGCGCGCCGGTGTGGAACGGCAAGTGGTCACCGTGGTGACGCAGACCCTGTGCGACGCCGCCGACCCGGATTTGCGCCGGCCCACCAAACCCATCGGTCACGCACTCGATGAGACGACGCGACAGCGGCTCGAAGCGCGCGGACAGACGGTGCGGGAGGACCGGCCCGGACGGTGGCGGCGTCTCGTGCCGAGTCCCAAACCGGTGCGCGTGGTGGAACGGAAGATGATCGCCGACCTCGTGGGCCGGGGTCACATTGTGGTGGCCTGCGGCGGCGGGGGCCCCCCGGTGTACGACGATGCGGAGCTCGGAATCGAAGGACTCGACGCCGTAGTGGACAAGGATCGGGTGGCGGCGGTGCTGAGTCGCGAACTCAAGGCGAAAGCGCTGCTCATCCTGACCGATGTCGACGCCGTGTACACGCATTTCGGCACCGCCCATCAGGAGCGCATCGGGAGACTGTCACTGCGCGACGCCGAACGCCTGCTGGCGAGTGACGAGCTGGGATCGGGCAGTATGCGTCCCAAAGTCGAGGCGGCGGCGGAGTTCGTCAGGAGCGCGGGGAAGGGTGCGCGCGCGGTGATCGCGGAGCTGTCGAAGGGGCTGGAGGCGTTGGCGGGTGCCGCTGGAACGACCATCACGAAGGAGAACGGGTGAATCTGCACGAATATCAGGCACGGGAGATCCTGAAAGGAGCCGGGATCCCGATGCCCGAAGGCGCAGTGGCGTCGACTCCGGCCGAGGTGAAGGCCATCGCGCAACAGCTGGGTGGCACCGTCGTGGTGAAGGCGCAGGTGCACGCCGGCGGGCGGGGTAAGGCCGGCGGCGTCAAGCTGGCCAAGACGCCGTCCGAAGCGGAGCAGGTCGCCTCCAAGATTCTCGGGATGCAGATCAAGGGGCTCACCGTCGAGAAGGTCCTCGTGGTGCCCGCCGCGGAGATCGCGTCCGAGAGCTACGTCGGGTTCATCGTGGACCGCGCCACCCAGCGCCCGGTGCTGATGGTCTCGGCCGCGGGCGGTGTCGACATCGAAGAGGTCGCCGCCAAGACGCCCGAAAAGATTCACCGCCTGGCGGTGGATCCCCGCTACGGACTCCTGCCTCACCAGGCGCAGGGGCTGGCGTTCCATTTGTACAAGGACGTCAAGCAGGTGCGACAGGCCGCGGACCTCATGCGGCGGCTCTACGACGTGGTGTACGCCGTCGGCGCGTCGCTTGCCGAGATCAATCCGCTGGTGACCACGCCGGAGGGCTCGGTGCAGGCCCTGGACGCCAAGATCGTGGTCGACGACAACGAGCTCGACCGGCATCCGGACATCGCCGCCCTGCGGGACGCGTCATCGGAAGCGCCCTCGGAGGTCCAGGCGCGCGAGGCCGGCCTCACCTTCATCAAGCTCGACGGCTCGGTGGGCTGCTGTGTGAACGGCGCAGGGCTCGCGATGGCGACGATGGACCTCGTGAAATACTACGGCGGGGAGCCCGCGAATTTCCTGGACATCGGGGGCTCATCCAATCCTCAAAAAGTGGTCAATGCGCTGAAGATCATCACGTCCGATCCGAACGTGAAAGCGATCCTCTTCAACATTTTCGGCGGCATCACGCGGTGTGACGACGTCGCCAACGGCATCGTGCAGGCGACCAGCGCGTTCCCGCTGAGGGTGCCGATGGTGATCCGGTTGACCGGCACCAACGAGAAGGAAGCGATGGCCATCCTCACGAAGGCGGGCTATTCCGCCGGAACGGACATGGACGACGCCGTGAAAGCCGCCGTCGCGCTGGCCTCGGGGAGGGCAGCGTGAGCGTCTTCATCAACAAGGACACCCGCCTGCTGGTCCAGGGCATCACGGGACGGGACGGGTCGTTCCACGCGAAGCAGATGATCGCGTACGGCACCCAGATCGTCGCCGGCGTCACCCCGGGAAAAGGGGGACAGCGCTTCGAGGAGAAGGTCCCGGTCTTCAATACGGTGGCGGAGGCCGCCGCCGCCACGAAGCCCAATGTCAGCGTGATCTACGTCCCGGCCGCCCTCGCCGCGTCCGCCGTATTCGAAGCGGCGGACGCCGGGATCCCGCTGATCATCTGTATTACCGAAGGACTCCCGGTCCTCGACATGACCAAGGTCATGCCGTACATCCGCGAACGCGGCATCCGGCTCATCGGCCCGAATTGCCCCGGACTGATTTCTCCCGGACAGAGCAAGGTGGGCATCATTCCGGGCAATATCTGCACGCCCGGCAAGATCGGGGTGGTCTCGCGGTCGGGTACCCTGACCTACGAGATCATCCACCAGCTCACCGGTAACGGCCTGGGTCAGTCCTCCTGCGTGGGTATCGGGGGCGATCCGATCATCGGCACGAATTTTATCGACTGCCTTCAGGCGTTCGACAAGGATCCCGCCACCGATGCCATCGTCATGATCGGGGAGATCGGCGGGACCGACGAGCAGCAGGCCGCCGAGTTTGTGAGGGCGAAGGTGAAGAAGCCGGTGATCGGGTTCATCGCGGGTCAGACGGCACCACCGGGACGCCGGATGGGGCACGCCGGTGCCATCATCTCAGGCGCGTCCGGCACGGCCGCGGACAAGATGAAGGCCCTCGCGGATGCCGGCATTTCGGTCATGAAGCGGCCCGCCGACGTGGTGCCCCTGCTGAAGGAACGGATGTGAAGCTTCGGGACGTCCTGGTTCCGGCCCACGTGGCGGTGCCGCTGCAGGCGCGCACCATCCGTGAGGCTACGCACCGCCTGGCCGAGCTGCTCATCCAGGCGGGCGCCGTCGCCGATCCGGAAAAGCTGCTCGCCGTGATCGACCAGGCCTGGCCCGAAGACATGGTATCGGTAGGGGAGCACGCCTTTCTCCCGCATTTCCGCACGGACGCGGCGGGTCAGCTCATCGCCGCGCTGGGTGTGGCACCCCGACCGATCGCCTGGGAGAAAGACCCCAACCGCACGGCCCGGGTGGTCATCCTGGTGATCGCGCCTCCCAAGGAGGCAGCCTCCTATCTCCAGCTGGTAGGGGCCCTCGCGCGCGCGCTCTCCGATCACGACACCGTGGACGGTCTCCTGGGGGCGAGGACGCCGGCGGATGTGATGGCCGTAGCCGGGCTCGACGCGGTCGAGCTCACCGGCGATCTCACAGTCCGGGACGTCATGACGGAGCACGTGGTGACGATCGACCCGGAGCGGACGCTGGGCGAAGCCGCGCACCTGATGCTGGAAAACGACATCCGGGCCCTGCCGGTGGTCAACGAAGGCGGGGCCCTGGTCGGGATCGTCACCCACAAGGAGCTGCTCAAGTTCCTCATTCCCGACTACGTCCAGCGGGCCAAGACCGGGGCCTTCCGGGCCCCGACGCGCAACCAGATCCTCAAGGGCACGACCGACCCCAGGCAGATCCTGGTCAGGGAAGCGATGGCGCGGACGGTGCTCTGCGTGTCCCATGATCAGCGGCTCTCGGACGTCGCCAATCTCATGAACAACAAAGACGTGGACCGCTTTCCCGTGGTACGGGAAGGCGCGATCGTCGGATTTCTCACGCGCGCCGACCTGATTCGGCGGCTGCTCACCCCATAGTCGTTAGACGGTTAGCAAAAACACCCATGGAGACTCCATCAGCGTGCTGACACTCGCGATCATCAAACCCGATGCTGTGGCGGCCGGTAATGCCGGCAATGTCCTCGCCCACCTTGAAAAGCAGGGCTTCAAGGTCAAAGGCGCGAGGATGGTGCGGCTCTCGACCGCTCAGGCCGAGGCGTTTTACGCCGTCCACAAGGACCGGCCGTTCTTCCGCTCCCTGGTCACGTTCATGACGTCGGGGCCCTGCATTCCCCTCGCCCTGGAGCGGGAAGGGGCGGTGACACATCTCCGGGACGCCATCGGGGCCACGGACCCGGCCGAAGCGAAGCCGGGCACTGTGCGGAAGCTCTTCGCCCAGTCGAAGGAGAGGAACGCGATTCATGCCTCCGACTCACCCGAAAACGCGGCCCGTGAGGTGGGATTCTTCTTCCCCGAAGGGGAGTTGGCCGGCTTGTAAGAGTTCGCTTGACGCAAGTGCCACAAGGGTTTAGCTTCGCTGTCCATGCTGCAAGTCGACCCTAAAGAGCTCGCCCGCGGGCCGGTGGATACGCCGGGGGAGATCGCCAGGGACGACGCCGCGATCGCCGGGTTGGGCCTTCAATTGGCTGCCCCGGTGCAGGTAACCGGCCGTTTGCAGGAGGCCGGAGAAGGGCGATTCTACTGGCAGGGGTCGTTCCGGACTGACGTGTCGGGGGAGTGCCGGCGGTGTCTCGCCCCGGTGACGGTGCCGGTATCGGCCGCGATCGGGGCCCTTTTTTCGCAAGAGGCCGACGCCGAGGACGATCCCGACTGTTACGCGGTGCCCCCAGACGCCAGCGTCATCGATCTGATCCCCGCGGTGCGTGAGGAACTCGCCCTCACCGCGCCCGAGTTTCTGTTGTGTCGAGAAGACTGCAAGGGGCTCTGCCCCCGGTGCGGTCGAGACCTGAACACGGGACCCTGCGATTGTCCCCCCGTGACCGACCCCCGCTGGGCGGGGCTCGCCGGGCTGAAGGACAAGCTGTCCCAGTAACCCGAGCCTGAGAGGCGTATGGCTGTCCCGAAGCGCAGAACGTCCAAGCGCAAGAAGCGCGCGCGGCGCACGCATTACAAGGCCGCGATGCCCACCCTCCAGCCGTGTCCCAAGTGCGGGGACCTGCGGCAGCCGCACCGGGTCTGCCCGACCTGCGGCTATTACAACGGCGAGCAGCGGGTCGAGGTCGAGGACGCCTGAAGTGATCCGGGTCGCGCTGGACGCCATGGGGAGTGACAACGCTCCCCAGGTTGAAATCGAGGGCGCCGCCCAGGCCCTGCGCGAGCTCCCGCCGACCTTCCGTGTCCAGCTGGTCGGTCGCACCGCCGACATCGAAGCCGGCCTCTCCCAGGCGGGAGTCACCGACCGCTCCCGGCTCGAGATCATCGAGGCGCCGGAAGTCGTCGGCATGGGGGAGAAGCCGCTGCAAGCCATCCGCGGCAAACCCAATTCGTCGATCGCCGTGGGGCTTGGCCTGCAGAAAAAGAAGGCGTCGGACGCGTTCATCTCCGCCGGGAACACCGGCGCGGTGATGGCCGCGAGCACGCTGCTGCTGCGGCTCCATCCGGGCGTCGAGCGGCCCGCCATCGGCACCGTGTTTCCCACGGCGCAGCAGCCGGTGCTGCTCCTGGATGCGGGCGCCAACGTCGACTGTGATCCCCGGGAGCTCCTCGGCTTCGCCCATCTCGGTGCGGTCTACGCCCGGGACGTGCTCGGCCGCCCCCACCCGGCGGTCGGTCTGCTCAACATCGGCGAAGAGGACGAGAAGGGGAACGCGGTGGTGAAGGAAGCCCACCAGCTCTTCAAGTCCGCGACCAACTTCCAGTACGTCGGCAACGTCGAAGGCCGCGACATTCCGGCCGGCGAGTGCCGCGGCGCACCCCTCGACGTGGTGGTGTGCGACGGGTTCGTCGGCAACATCGTACTCAAGTTCTACGAGTCCGCGGCCCGGGTGTTCGTCTCCCTCCTCAAGCACGAGATCCCGGACATCCTCAAGCGACCCGAGATGGCGAAGGTCCTCAAGGTCCTCGACTACTCCACCTACGGGGGCGCGCCCCTGCTGGGCGTGAAGGGGGTGTCGATCATCTGCCACGGCTCCTCGCAGCCCAAGGCGATCCGGAACGCCATCCGCGTCGCGGTACAGATGGTCGAAAACGAGATGGATCGCCACATCGATGCCGAGCTGACGCAGGGCACGGGTAACGCCGTCGCATGAAACGGCCCTTCTCGCAGCTCTCCGGTACCGGGAGCTACCTGCCCGCGCGGGTGATGACCAACGACGAATTCTCGAAGGTCCTGGACACCTCGGACCAGTGGATCCGGGAGCGCACCGGCATCAGGGAACGTCGCGTCTCCACCAAGGAAGAATCCAACGCCTGCATGGGGAAGCAGGCGGCGGAGGTCGTGCTCAAGCAGAACGGCCTGACGGCGCAGGACGTGGACGCCATCGTCTACGCCACCGCCTCCCCGGACCGGCTGCTGCCGTCCGCTGCCTGCGACGTCCAGGCCCTGCTGGGCGCCAGCAATGCCGCGGCGTTCGACGTCGGCGCGGCGTGCTCCGGATTCCTGTACGCCCTGAATACGGCGGACGGCCTCGTCGCAGCCGGACAGGCCGAGCGGGTGCTGGTGATCGCCTGCGAGAAGCTCACGAGCATCATGGACTGGACCGACCGGTCCACGGCCGTGCTGTTCGGTGATGGTGCCGGCGCGACGCTGGTGACGAAGAGTGACGGCACGCGCGGCATTCTTTCGAACTACATGAAGTCGGACGGCACCCTGGCCGAGCTCTTGTACCGCCCCGGTGGCGGCGCGGCGCATCCGCCCAGCCCCGAGATGATCGCCGATCATTCGTACTTCATCCGCATGGCGGGACGCGAGGTGTACAAGGCCGCCGTCCTGTCCATGGCCGACGCGTGCGACCGCGCCCTCGAGCGGGCCGGCCTCACCGGCGCCGACCTCGATCTGCTGATCCCGCATCAGGCCAACATCCGGATCATCGAGTCCACCGCCAAGCACGCCGGCATTCCCATGGACAAGGTCTACGTGAACGTGGACCGGTTCGGGAATACGTCGGCCGCGTCGGTCGCCATCGCGCTCGACGAGGCGGTCCGCACCGGCCGGCTCCAGTCCGGCATGACCGCGATGTTCGTGGCGTTCGGCGCCGGCTTCACCTGGGCGAGCATGGTCGTGAAGTGGTAAGCACCATCTGGCTCTGCCCGGGCCAGGGCGCGCAGAAGGTGGGGATGGGGAAGGACCTGGCGGAGCGGTTTCCAGCGGCACGCCAGACCTTTCAGGCCATCGACGACGCGCTGGGCATCGCGCTTTCGACCATCATGTTCTCAGGCCCCGAAGATCAGCTGACCGCCACCAGCAACGCGCAGCCCGCCATTCTTGCGCACTCCGCCGCGGTATTCGCCGTCATCGGCGCCACCGTTACCAGCGTCGCCGGGGCCGCCGGGCACTCGCTCGGTGAGTATTCGGCGTACGTGGCCACCGGCGCGCTCGGCGCCCCCGACGCCGCGAAGCTTGTCCGCCGCCGGGGGGAGCTGATGCAGCAGGCCGGCGAGGCGCGTCCCGGGACCATGGCCGCCGTGCTGGGTCTCGCCACCGCCGACGTCGAAGCCGCCTGCAAGGAGGCATCGCGGGGCGGATCCATCGCCGTCGCCGCGAACCTCAATGGTCCCGACCAGACCGTCATCTCCGGCGACCCCGACGCGATCGAGCGCGCCGGCGCGCTCTGCAAGACGAAAGGGGCCAAGCGGGTCCTCCCGCTGAAAGTGTCGGGGGCGTTTCACTCACCCCTCATGGCACCCGCCGCCGACAAGTTCCGCCTCGCCCTGGACAAGGCGCCCTTCTCGGACCCCAAGGCGCCGGTGGTCGCGAATGCCACGGCAGAACCGGTGCGGGACGCCGGCCGGGCGCGCCGGCTGCTCACCGATCAGTTGACGGCGCCGGTGCGGTGGGTCGCGTGCATGGAGCAGGCCGCGAAGCTCGCGGAGGGGCCGCGGTTCCTGGAAATCGGTCCCGGAGCGGTGCTCGCGGGACTGCTCAAGCGCATCGTGCCGGGCGCCACGGTCACGAGCCTGGGAACCGCCGACGACGTGACGAAGTTCATGGAGGCGGCGTGAAGATCGAACGCGTCGCCCTGGTCACCGGCGGGACCCGCGGGATCGGCCACGCGATCGCGAAGGCGCTGGTCGGTGCGGGCGCGAAGGTGGCGATCTGCGGGCGCGACGCGGTCAAGGCGGATGCCGCGGCGGCCGCGCTGGGCGGAGCGAAAGGCTACGCCTGCGACGTCGCCGACCAGACTCAGGTCGAGAGGTTGATCGAGACCGTCGAGAAGGACCTCGGTCCCATCGACGTGCTGGTGAACAACGCCGGGATCACGAAGGACAACCTGCTGTTTCGGATCGGCGCCGACGACTGGGACGCCGTGCTGGACACGAACCTGAAGGCCGCCTTCCTCCTCACCAAGCTCACGGCCCGGGGGATGATCAAGCGCCGCTGGGGGCGGATCATCAATATCTCGAGCGTGGTGGGGCTGACGGGCAACAAGGGGCAGGCGAATTATGCGGCCTCGAAAGCCGGGCTGATCGGGTTCACGAAGAGCGTAGCGAAGGAGCTGGCGTCGCGAAACGTGCTCGTGAATGCGGTCGCGCCGGGGTACATCGCGACCGAGATGACGGAAGCCATCTCGGACGAGATGAAACAGGCCCTCCAGGCGGCCATTCCGCTCGGGCGCCTGGGGCAGGGCGAAGATATCGCACACGCCGTGCTCTTTCTTGCTTCCGACTTGGCGAGCTACATTACAGGACAGGTGTTGGTCGTCGACGGCGGGATGGTAATGTGATCCCGCGAGAGTCCACCCCTCTGCACTAGGATCAACCATGGCCATGGACATGAAGCAGCTGGAGGAGAAGGTCAAAGACATCATTGTGGAGGAGCTCGGCGTCGAACGGGACAAGCTCACCAACAATGCCAGCTTCATGGAGGACCTGGGCGCCGACAGCCTGGACACGGTCGAGCTCGTGATGGCCTTCGAGAAGGAATTCGACATCGACATTCCGGACGAAGAGGCCGAGAAGCTGAAGACCGTCGGTGCCGCGATGCAGTATCTCCACGAGAAGATGGGGAAGTAGGTGCGGCGACGCGTGGCGGTCACGGGCCTCGGGCTCGTGACGCCGCTGGGCAACACCGTGGCCGAAACGTGGGAGGCGCTGGTGGCCGGAAAGTCCGGCGCCGGGCCGATCACGCGTTTCGATCCCGCGCTCCTGCCCGTCAAGTTCGCCCATGAGGTGAAGCAGTGGGATCCGTCGCTCTACCTCGAGAAAAAGGAGGCGCGGCGGTATGACCTCTTCGCCCAGTTCGCGATGGGCGCCGCCGTGCAGGCCGTGAAGGACTCCTGCCTGGAAGAGCGCTGGAAGGATCTGGACCTCCGCCGCGTCGGGGTGATCATCGGGACCGGCACCGGCGGCATCGCGACCTTCGAAGAGCAGTGCCGGATCTACCTCGAGAAGGGACCCTCCCGGGTGTCGCCCTTTTTCGTCCCCATGTTCATGGGGAATGTCGCGTCGGCCGTCGTCTCCATGCGGTACGGCGCCAAGGGACCGAATTACTGCACCGTCTCCGCGTGCGCGACGTCCGCGCACGCCCTGGGCGATGCGTGCCGGCTCATCCAGCACAACGAAGCGGACATCATGATCTCGGGAGGCTCCGAGGCCGCCATCACACCCCTCGCCGTCGCCAGCTTCGCGAACATGAAGGCGCTCTCGGAGCGGAACGACGACCCCCAGACCGCCAGCCGGCCGTTCGACAAGGACCGGGACGGCTTCGTGATGGGGGACGGTGCGGCGTGCGTGATCCTGGAGGATTGGGAGCATGCGAAGGCCCGCGGCGCGCAGATCTACGCCGAGATGGTCGGCTACGGGATGACGGCCGATGCCTACCACATCACGGCGCCCTCGCCCGACGGGGAAGGCGCGCAGCGCGCCATGCAGCTCTGCATGCAGGACGGCGGCATCAAGCCGGAGCAGGTGGGCTACATCAACGCGCACGGCACGTCGACGCCGCACGGCGACGCGGCCGAGACGGCCGCTGTGAAAGGCGTCTTCGGCCCGCAGGCCCGGAACCTCATCTTCGGCTCCACCAAGTCGATGACCGGCCACCTGCTCGGCGCGGCGGGGGCGCTCGAGTTCGCCGCCTGCGCACTGGCCATCAAGCACGGCGTGGTCCCGCCGACCATCAACCAGTTCACACCGGATCCGGCCTGCGACCTCAACGCCGCCCCGAATCACGCGGTCCAGCGCCGGCTCGATGTCGCGTTGTCCAATAGCTTCGGCTTTGGAGGGCACAACGTGACGCTGGGGCTGAAGCGGGCCGAGGCGTGATCACCGGCGGCTCGCGGGACGGCCGGGACGGCCGTCTCGACCCCATCGCCGCGAAAGTCGACCGGGGCGAACGGCTCACCGGGGAAGACGCGCTGACCCTGTTTAAGTCGCCCGACCTCCTCACCATCGGCCGGCTGGCCGACCAGGTGAACCGACAACGGAACGGATCGCGCGTCTATTTCGCCGCCAATCAGCACCTGAACCCCACCAACGTCTGCATCCTCCGCAATACCTGCGTCTTTTGCTCGTTCGCCCGGATGCCCAAGGAGGAGGGGGCGTACACCCGCGAGCTGGACCAGGTGTTCGCCGAAGCGGACGCGGCGCGGGACAATCCGACCCGCGAGTTCCACATCGTGGGCGGCCTGCACCCCAAGCTCTCGCTCTCGTACTACGAGGAGCTGTTCCGCGGGCTCAAGGAGCGGCACCCGGACGTCCAGATCAAGGCACTGACCGCGGTCGAAGTGGCGCACCTCGCTCGGATCGAAGGCATCACGGTTCGCGACGTCCTGGTCCGCATGAAGGCCGCGGGCGTGACCAGCCTTCCCGGCGGCGGTGCGGAGGTGTTCTCCCCGGGCGCCCGGGCTACCATCGCCGACAAGAAGCTTTCGGGGAAAGAATGGCTCGCGGTGCACCGCGAAGCGCACGGCCTCGGGATGCCGTCCAATTGCACCATGCTGTACGGCCACGTGGAGACGCTGGCGGACCGCGTGGATCACCTGCTGGCCCTCCGCGGGCTGCAGGACGAGACCCACGGATTTCTCACCTACATCCCGCTGGCGTACCACCCGGACCACAACGAACTCGGAGAGGCACTGGGACGCACCGGAACCGCGACCTCCGGGTTCGACGACTTGAAGAACATCGCCATCGGGCGCCTGGTGCTGGACAACATCCCGCACGTGAAAACCCACTGGCCCATGGTGACGCCGTTCATCTCCCAGATCGCGCTCGGCTTCGGCTGTGACGACCTCGAGGGGACCGTGGTATTCGAACGGGTCTATCACGAGGCCGGAGCGGGGACGCCGATGTGGATGAGTTACGACCAGATCGTGAGCCTGATCCGCGGGGCCGGGAAAGAGCCCGTCGAACGGAATTCCCTGTACGAGACGGTCCGCACCTTCGAGAACTGGGTTGCCGGACAAACGGTGGCCCGGGCGGCTGGACCAGAAGGACCGACATTCGAGCTTGCCCATCGCGCACGAGCGAGTGCCCGACCCAATCGGAAACCGTTGCCGGTCCTGACGCCGACAGGAGATGGGGTGGAGTGATGAACTCCACAGCTGGCCTCCGCGATCGCCAGGCTTGCGCCCGGGGTCCTGTAAGGCGGTCGGGTGTTCATGACCCCGGTCGCAAGACCGGGGACGACGGGGACCCACGGGGCCGAGCATGA